>JALSQD010000013.1 GCA_026985615.1 Thermaceae bacterium
GTCGAACTCTCCGGTCTGCACGATCTCGGCGAGCGCCCCTGCAAGCCCCTTGCCGATCCCGGGCAGGCGGTCGAAGCCCGCGGCCATCAGCTCGGGCAGCTCGCCCTCGTAGCGCTCGAGCGCCCGTGCCGCCTTGCGGTAGGCGCTGACGCGGAAGCCGCCCTCGCCCAGCACCTCCATCAGATCGGCGGTTTCGCCGAGCATCCGCGCCAGGTCCTTGGTGGTCACGGCGCCTCCAGCGGGTAGGGCTCGGGCTTGCGGTTCTTGTAGACCCAGGCCTCGCGGTAGCCCGCCTCGCTCAGCCGCGCCGCCGCCTCCGCGAAGCGCGCCCCCACCTCGTCCGGCGCGTGGGCGTCGGAGCCGAGCACCACGGGGATCCCGAGCTCGCGGGCGCGTTTCAAGATCTCGGGGGCGGGGTAGAGCTCGCGGGCGGGCTTGCGCCAGCCGGCGGTGTTCACGTCCAGGGCAAGCCCGGCGTCGCGGACGGCGCCCAGCACCCCCTCGACCAGGTCCCAGGCCTCCTCCGGCGGGAGGTGGCCGAACTTCTTGGGCAGGTCGAGGTGGCCGATGGCGTCGAAGAGGCCCGACTCGGCAGCGGCGTAGACCAGGGCGTAGTAGTCGGCGTAGACCTCGAGCCGGTCGCGCCGCTCGAACTCCGCGGCGAAGTCGGGGTGGTCGAACGGCCAGGCGCCGATGAAGTGCACCGAGCCGATCACGTAGTCGTAGGGGTAGGCCTCGAGCTGGGCCCGCACGTAGGCCTCGGTGCCGGGGTGGAAGTCGGCCTCGAGCCCCAGCCCCACGTAGAAACCGTCGGGCGCCTGGGCCCGCACCGCCTCGACGAGGCGGTGGTAGAGCGGCAGCTGCGCCTCGGGCATGCGGCTTTCCGGGTCGAACCAGGGCGGCATGGGGTTGTGGTCGGTGAAGACGAGGCCGGCCAGGCCCCGCTCCCGCGCCGCGGCCAGGTAGGCCGCGGGCTCGCCTTCGGCGTGCCGGCACAGCGGGGTGTGCACGTGGCTGTCGTACATGGCCTCAGTCTACGGCCGAACGGGGCGAGGCGTTCACCTTGCTCCGCTTCCAATAAGCCCACAGGCCACACGCTACGGGCCACAGGCTTTTACACCCAGCTCACGCTGCCGAAGGTGTCCTCGCGGCGGGGGCTGGTCGAGAACATCACCACCGGCACCTCGAGCGTGTCTTCGATGAACTCGATGTAGTCGAGCAGCGGCCGCGGCAGGTCCTTGCGGCGGGCGAGCCCCGCGAGGTCGCCCCACCCCTTCATGGTGCGGTACTCCACGGCCCCGTCCTCACGGTAGGCCACGCCCACCTTGACCTCCTCGAAGCCGGCGAGCACGTCGAGTTTGGTGAGTACGATCCCGTCCATGCCGTTCGTGTCCACGGCGTACTTGAGGGCCACCAGGTCGAGCCAGCCCACCCGCCGCGGGCGGCCGGTGGTCACCCCGAACTCGCCGCCCTTCTCCCGCAGCGTCTCGGCCAGCTCGCCGGTGAGTTCGGTGGGGAAGGGGCCGTGCCCCACCCGGGTGGCGTAGGCCTTGGCCACGCCGTAGACCTTCCCCAGCGCCTTGTGCGAAAGGCCGGTCCCGACGACGATGCCCCCCACCGTGGGGTGGCTGCTGGTCACGTAGGGGTAGGTGCCGTAGTTGAGGTCGAGCATCGTACCCTGGGCGCCCTCGAAGAGGATCTTCTTCCCCGCCCTCCAGGCCGCGCGCAGCTCGGCGCCGGTGTCGGCCACGTAGGGCCCCAGGACCTCGCGCATCCGCTCCAGGTCCTCGAGCGCCCGCTCCACGCTCGTCCAGCCGGCGCCCGCGGTGGAGTTGGGCTTGGCGGCGAGCAGGCGCTCGGTGCGCTCGCGCAGCATCCCGGGGTCGAGCAGATCGCCGACGCGGATCCCCACGCGGCGGGCGCGGTCGGCGTAGGCCGGGCCGATGCCGCGCCCGGTGGTGCCCACGAAGTTGCCCTTGCTCTCCACGAACTTGTGGTGCGGCAGCACCAGGTGCGCCCGTTCGGAGACGCGCACCCGGGGCTCGAAGCCCAGCCGGCGGATCTCGGCGAGCTCTTCCGCGAACGCTTCCGCGTCCACCACCATTCCGTCGGCGAGCACGCTCGTCGCGTGCGGGTGGATCACCCCCGTCGGCAGCAGGTGCAGCTTGAAGGTGTGCCCCCCGGCGACGACCGTGTGCCCCGCGTTGGCCCCGCCCTGAAAGCGCACCACGTAGTCGGCCTGGGCCACCAGCGCGTCGGTGACCTTCCCTTTACCCTCGTCGCCCCACTGGGCCCCTATGATCGCAACTCCCGGCATGACGGCCCCAGCTTACCGCATAGGGTTGCATAAACATCCGGGGGCGGCCGCGGCCGCCCCCGGGACTTCCCGCCTAGCTGCGTCTAGTACACCGTCGGCCAGTTGTCGAAGCCAACGAGCGTGAAGAGCAGGTCGAAGTCGTTGTCGCCCGCCGTCGTCCCCGGGGTGATCGGGATCGGGCCGTAGCTCTTGGTGACGCCGTTCATCGTGATCGTCAGGGTCGCCGTCGTGCCCGCGGTGGCGTTCGAGGCGTCGATGCTGATGTGGTAGTAGCCCGACGCGGGGGTGGGGTAGTGGACCGCGTTCAGGGTGTAGGTCTCGCTGGCGCTCGCGGGGTCGGTGCCGGTGTCGTCGCCGCTGAACGCACCCCACAGGGCGCCGGTCTTGGCCGTCGACCAGACGAAGCCCGCCGTGGGAACGTCGTACTCGCGCACCGCCAGGTCGAGGTCGCCGCCGCCGGTCCACTCGAGGGTGACCTCGAGGGTGGAGTCGAGCGTCGCCGCCAGCTGGTCGGGCGCGAAGAGGCTGCTGCCCGGGTTGAGCGTCAGGCTGCCCAGGGTGACGCCGTTCATCGGGTCGCCGTCGGCGTCCCAGCTGACGCGCTCGTGCGGCCAGAAGGCCCAGCCGGCGAAGTCGGTGATGTCCTGCCCCGCCACCATGACCTGGTAGTCGCCGGGGGCCACGTTGCTGAAGAGCGCCTCGCCCGCCCCGTTGGTCTTGGCCACGTAGCGGACCTTGCCGCCCTGGATGAGCTGGACGTCCACGGCCTCGAGCGGAACCGGCGCGTCGCCCGCCGAGCCGTAGACACCGTCGCTATCGGTGTCGGCGAGGTTGGCCGTCGTGACCACCACGCTCGCGGTGCTCCCCAGCTCGGTGGTGGCGTTGCCCGCCAGCACCTCGGCCACGGCGTCCACCAGCTTCTTCAGGTTGACGCGTCCCCAGCCGGTGCCCGGATCGAACCCCGCGGGGCCGACGTCGTCGGCGGTCGTTTCCAGCAGCCGCCGCACCTCGTAGGCGCTCGCGGTGGGCAGGAACTGCTTGACCAGGGCGACCGCGCCGGTCACCTGGGGCGTGGCCATGCTGGTGCCCGAGATGCGGAAGTAGAGATAGGGCGCGTTCGTGGTCGGGTCGATCTGATGCGTGGGCCAGGTCGAGAGGATGTCCACCCCCGGTGCGCTCACGCTGATGTGCGCGCCGCTGGTGGAGAAGCTGGCCTTCTCGTCCTGGGCGTTGGTGGCGCCCACGGCGATGATGCCGGGGTAGCCGGCCGGGAACTGAACCTCGTCCTGTCCGGAGTTGCCCATAGCCACCACGAAGACGGCCCCCTGCAGCTCCATCGCCAGGTCCATGATGCCCTTGAGCACCTGGCCGTACCCCTTGCCCCCCAGGCTGAGGTTGTAGACGCTGGGAACGATGGTGTCGCCGTCGACGTCGGTCATGGCGGCGAAGATCGCGCTTGCGATCGTGAAGTCGTCGGTGGAGCCGCCGCAGAAGACCTGCAGGTCCATGAGCGTGGCGTTCGGGGCCACCCCCGCGACGCCCTGCCCGTTCGCCCCGCGCGCCGCGACGATGCCGGCGACATGGGTGCCGTGAATCTGCCCTTCCGAAGCGTCGATGCCGGGCGGAATCACCCCGAAGGTCGAACAACCCACCGCGTCGTAGCCGTTCACGAAGGCGCCCGCCAGGTCGGGGTGGGTGCCGTCGATGCCGGTGTCGACGATGCCCACCACCACGCCGCTGCCGTCGGGCGTCGTGCCCATGCCGTCCACGTCGGTGGCCCAGGCGTCGGCCGCCTGCATGACCTGGTGGTCCCACTTCTGGGCCTCGAGCGGGTCGTCAGCGAACCCTAGCGGCGCCAGGTCGCTTGCCGGTACCGGCTCCGGGTAGGGGTGGGTGAAGTTGGGCTGGGCGTACTGGATGCCGGGCACCCGCACGCCGCGAAGCTTGCCCAGGGCGTGCGCGGCGTCGAGAGTCGACGGCAGCTCGATCAGGGCCGCGTGGAACTCCACACCGTTCTGGTCGAACTCGATCTTCTTCTTCACCGAGCCGCCGCCAAGCTCGGTGATCAGGCGGTCGAGGGCCGCGGCGTCGTCGTAACCTACCACGATCTGGCTGGTCACGTGCTCGGCGGTGATGGCGAGCGGCTTCACCGCGGCAGGGTCGCCGGCGCTCGGCGCTTCGTGACCGGTCCCGCCGGTGCTGCAGGCCGCGAGCAGGAAGCCGAGAGCGGCCAGCGTCGTCCAAACTGTACGTTTCATGCTCCTAGCCTCCTTAAGGTGCGGTGGTGAAGGTGAAGTGGTCGGTCGAGGCCACCCCGAACGGGAACCACAGGCCCAGGCCGTCGGCGGCCACGGAGACCGCGCTGGGGTGCACGGGGTCGTCCAGCGCGTAGGCCTCGATCAGCTGCCACTCGTAGCTGCGCCCGCGCTGCAGGGTTTCCAGGAAGGTGTTCGTGTAGGCGCCGTCCTCGTTCCAGGTCCAGTCGGTGCGGTCCGCCAGAATGGGCATCGCGCCGCTTGCAAACCAGGCGTTTTCACCCGAGAGCGTGTCCCAAAGGGCGCCGCTGTAGAAGTAGTGCAGCCCATCCACGGTCGGCGAGGCGGTCCACTCGAAGGTCGGGGCGGTGGAAACGTCCGTGGCCCCGTCCGCGGGCGCGGTCAGGTGCACGTCGAAGGCGTCCAGCGGCGTGGTCTCGAGGGTGTTCGAGGGTTCGGACTCGAGCTCGCCCACGAAGGCGGTCACCCGGTAGTAGGCGGTCTTGCCAGGCGCCAGATCGGGGCTCGCGTCCAGGTAGCGCGTGGTGAGGCCGCCCACGGTGCCGATCCGCTCGAAATGCTCGCCGTCGAAGCTGCGGTAGACGTGGTAGCCGTAGGGCGCGTCGTTGGGGGCGTGGCTGGAGTCTTGCTTGGGAATCCACCTCAACTCGACGTAGAGGTTCGCCCCCGAGGGCGCGGCCTGCGGGCCGACGCGGAAGAACTCGATCTGCTTGTTGAGCGTGACCGCGAGCGCGTTGCGCAGCTCGGGCGCTACCAGGTCCACGTCGTTGATGAAGGGGAGCGAAACCTCCACGTAGCGCAGGAGCTGGGTGCGGTTGCCGTTGGTGTCGTAGGCCACCACCTGGAAGGTCGTGGGTCCGGCGGCGGCGTAGGCGAGCGGGTCGAGGAACCGGTCCCCGGTGCTGTTCGTGCTCACGAAAATAGACCGCCGGCCGGTGATGAAGCCTGAACCCGGCGTCTTGCCCAAGGCCGCGTAGATCAGATCGGTGGTCAGGGGCGCGGCCGGGGTGACCGTGACGTCGTAGGGGATGAAGCCCAACTGTGCTTCGTAAACGTTACCGTCCTGTACCTTGCCCAGCGTCACTTCCGGCGGGTCCGTCGGCCAGGCGGGGTTGAAGGCCTTGCGCTGGATGATGTTGAGGTTCGTGGTCTTGCCGTCTTCCACGCGCACGTTGAGCACCTGAGAGCCGGCGTAACCGGACTTGGCGAGCTTGACGTCGTAGCTGCCCGCGGCCAGGGGAACTTCGTACGCGCCGTCGGCGTCGGTGTTGGTCTGGGCGACCTGGGTTGCGGTCCCGTGCTCGTAGACGGTGACCTGGCTGTCGGCGACCGCTTCGCCGGCGTTGGCGTTGACCACGTACCCCATGATTCCCGTGAAGGCGCCGCCTCCATCACCGTCCCCGCCGTTGCCCCCGTTGCCGGGGTTGGGATTCGGCTGGGGGCAGGCGGTCAATGCGACCACCAAAATACCCATCAGCGCTGCTCCTAGCAGCTTTTTCATCACTCCGTCCACCTCCTTTGTCCAAATAGGTCCTAGACGGTTCCGTTGCCCAGATAAAGTACACCTTGTGCCCGTTGTGCTTGCTACACGCTCCTACCACCTCCTGCTTTTTCAGCTTTAGGTATTCTACCACGGGCGGTTCTCACCGGCGCAAGCGGTCCCTCCGGCTCCACCGGTGTTGCGCCCGCCCGCAACCTTCCCGTAAAATGCTCCATCGCCCCTTGGAGGAACGATTATGCACCCGGATGCACCGCCCCTGACCGTGGGTATCGAGGAAGAGTACCAGCTGATCGACCCCGAGACCCGCGACCTCGCGCCGGTGGCTTCCGAGGTGCTATCCAACGCCCCTCTTGCGCTCAAGCAGCTGCTCAACCCCGAACTCCACCAGTCCATGATCGAGATCGGCACGCCGCCGGCGGCCAACATCCGCGAGGCCTACAACATGCTCGTGGAGATGCGGCGCGAGGTGGCGCACCTGGCCGCGGCCAAAGGGGTGCGCATCGTCGCCGCCGGTACCCACCCCTTCGCGCTTTGGGAAGACGTGCCCATCACCCAGAAGGACCGCTACATGGAGCTGTTGGGCGAGTTCCAGGATGCGGTGCGGGCGCTGCTCATCTTCGGCACCCACGTGCACGTGGGCACCGGCGAGGACGACGAGTTTCGCATCGACGCCATCAACACCATGCGCTACATGCTGCCGCACCTGCTGGCGCTCTCGGTCTCGAGCCCGCTGTGGCGCGGCCGTGTCACCGGCCTCAAGAGCTACCGCAGCCTCATCTGGCGCGGCCTGCCGCGCACCGGCATCCCCGCAACCTTCTCCAGCTACTCCGACTACCAGCACTTCGTCGAGATTCTGGTGGAAACGGGCTCGGTCAAGGATGCCTCGCGCATCTGGTGGGCGATGCGGGCCCACCACCGCTACCCCACGATCGAGTTCCGCGCCACCGACCTGGCCACCAACCCGCGCGACGCCATCGCCATCGCCGCGCTCGCGCAGGCGCTCATCTACAAGCACTGGGTGATGCGGCGCGACAACGTCACCTTCCGCCAGTACCCCGCGCCGCTGATCGAGGAGAACGTCTGGCGCGCCGCCCGTTACGGCCTCGACGGCAAGCTGATCGACTTTGGCGAGCGGCGCGAGAAGTGGGCGCGCGACCTGATGGTCGAGCTGGTGGAGTTCGTAGACGACGTCCTCGACGACCTGGACAGCCGCTGGGCGGTGGAGCACGTCTACACCATCCTCGACCGCGGCACCTCGGCCGACCGCCAGCTCGCCATCTACGAGGAGACGGGCGACCTGCAGGCGGTGGTGGACTGGCTGATCGAAGAAACGCTCCGGGACATCGAATGAGAACTGCGGTATCGTAAGCAGCGTGATGCCTACCGCGGAGCGCGCGCGCGACACCCTCGCGTACTTCGAACGCCACCAGGACGCCTACCTGGCCGACCTGCGCGAGCTGGTCGAGATCGAGTCGCCCACCCACCACCTTCCCGGCATCAAGAAGGCGGCGCTGTGGTTGCAGACCCAGTTCGCCGGGCTGGGCGAGCTGCGCCGCTTCGACACCGAGGCGGGCGCGGTGTTGCGGCTATTCCGCCGGGGCACCGGGCCGCGGGTGCTGCTGCTAGCTCACTACGACACCGTGCACCCGGTGGGCTCGTGGAAGCGACTGTGGCGCGAGGAGCGCGGCCGGATCTACGGCCCCGGGATCTACGACATGAAGGCGGGGCTGCTTTTCATCCTCTGGGCGCTGCGCTACCTGCGCCACGTCGGCGCCGAGCACCCCAACCTGGAGGTGCTGCTCACCCCCGACGAGGAGGTGGGCTCGGTGACCTCGCGCATCTTCATCGAGGACGCCGCCCGCGGCGCCGACTACGCCCTGGTGCTCGAGCCCCCCACCGGCGCCGGCGACCTAAAGGTGCACCGCAAGGGCGTGGGCTGGTACAAGCTGCGCGTCCACGGCAAGGCCGCCCACCAGGGGGTCGAGCCGGAGAAGGGCGTGAACGCCATCGTGGAGGCGGCGCACCAGGTACTTCGGGTCATCGAAGCCCAGGACCTGGAGAAGGGCACCACCCTGGGCCCCAACGTGGCCCGCGGCGGCACAACCGGAAACGTGGTGGCCGACTACGCCGAGGTGCTCGTGGACCTGCGCGCCTGGACGCTGGAGGAGGCCGAGCGGGTGGACCGCTTCATGCGGGCGCTCGAGCCGGTGGATCCGCGGGCGCGCCTCGAGCTCGAGGGCGGCCTCAACCGCCCGCCGATGGAACCCACGCCCGAGAGCATGGCGCTGTTCGAACTGGCCCGCGGCGTGGCCCGCGACCTCGGCTTCGACTCAAAACCCGGCAAGGTGGGCGGCGGCTCCGACGGCAACTTCACCGCCAACCTGGGCGTGCCCACCCTCGACGGCCTGGGGGCGATGGGGGCGGGTGCGCACCAGCACACCGAGCACATCGTTACCGCCGAGCTGCCCCGGCGCATGGCGCTCCTCGCCGAGCTGCTAACCCGCCTGGTGCGCGACGCCTAGTAGACTGAGGCAAGATGTTCTTCCGCAAACCCGACCCGCACGTGAAGCCCGAAGGTATGGCCTACTGGGTGCGGGTGCGCACCGACCGTAGCGGCGAGGTCGTGCCGCTGCGCATCTCCCGCGCCAGCGAGCTCAGCCCCACGGCCGAGGGCTACTACGTGCGCAAGGTGATCGTCGCCCCTGAGAGCCTCGACCGGGCGGTGCTCGAGATCTGGTTCGACCGCCGCGCTCGGGTGGTGCGAAAGGCGGTCGAGGGCGGCGAGTTGATCCCGATCAAGGAGTGGGTATGAAGAAGAAAGACATGTTCGCCAGCGGCCATCAGCAAATCTTCGCCGGTGTCGGCGCCACCGTTTTCGGCGGCCAGCAGGCTATGCTGATGCACGCCGTGCTGGATCACGGCGCGAACGTACCCGAACACAGCCACCCCGAGGAGCAGATCTCGTTCGTGCTGGAGGGGCGCTTGGCCTTTCAGATTGGCGATGAGGTGTGCGAGGTGGCGGCGGGTGAAGCTGTGTACATCCCCTCGGGGGCGCCGCACGCGGTGCGGGCGCTCGAGCCCAGCGTGGTGATCGACGTCTTCAGCCCGGTGCGGACCGACCTGCTGGAAAAGCTCGGTGGCTAGCGTGCTCCGCGGGAAGGCCGTCCTGGTCACCGGTGCGAGCCGCGGCATCGGCGAGGCGGTGGCGCGGGCGCTGGCTTGGCGCGGCGCGCGGGTGGGCCTCTTTGCCCGCAGCCGCGAGGCGCTGGAGGCGCTGGAGCGCGAACTCGACTACCCCGAGTCGGGCGGGCGGGCGCTCGCCCTGGCCGGCGACGTCACCCGCCCGGACGACCTGGCTGCGGCGGTGGAGCGGCTCGAGGCCGCCTTCGGCCCTGTCTGGGCGCTGGTCAACAGTGCCGGCGTGGGGCTCTTCGCCCCGGTATGGGAGCTTTCCGAGGACGACTGGGCGCGAGTGCGCGCGACCAACCTCGACGGCGCCTTCCACGCCATGCGCGCGGTCCTCCCCACAATGCTGCGCGAGCAGCGCGGCACCATCGTCCACATCGGCTCGCTGGCGAGCCGCTACGCCTTCGCCGGCGGCGCGGCCTACAACGCCAGCAAGTTCGGGCTGCTGGGCCTGGCCGAGGCCAGCCTACACGACCTGCGCCCCCGGGGCGTGCGCGTGAGCACAATCCTCCCCGGCTCGGTGAACACCACCTTCTCGAGCGAGCGCGCCGACGCCGACTGGAAGATCCAGCCCACCGACGTGGCCGAAACCGTGCTCTACGTGCTGGAGAGCGACACCGGGGTGATCCCCAGCGTGATCGAGCTGCGCCCCCGGCGCAGCAAGCCCGCGCAGTAGCGGTCTTCGCCCGCCCCGGGACTCGGACCGCCAATCCCAAGCCAGACCGAAACAAAAGAAAAAAGGCGGACCGGGATTCCGCCTATTGACAGTAGACAGTATACCACGACATGCAGGTATACACCAGGAGATGCATCCACGCGCGGTAAAGCGTGGGCCTTACCGCCCCAAAACAGCCGCTTAGCGGCTGTTTTGGGGCGTTGGGTGGGTTCAGGCGGCGCGCTCGTCAGCCCCGGCGCGCAGCCGCGCCGCCACGTCGCGAAAGCCAACGAGCCGGTCCGCTTCAGGATCGTAGAGGTGCAGGTCGGCGAAGGCAATTTTGAAGGCGTCAGCGAGCGTGACCGTGGGGGCCACCTGGAGCAGCGCCACCCGGTCGTGCGCCTCTTGCAGGCGGTAGTTGGGAATCTTCGGAGCCAGGTGGTGGACATGGTGCAGCCCGACGTTTCCGGTGAGCCACTTCAGCAAGGGCGGCAGCTTGAGGTAGGTGCTGCCCTCCATCGCCGCCTTCAGATACTCCCAACGGGGGTCGTGCTCCCAGTAGGCGTCTTCGAACTGGTGCTGGACGTAAAAGAGGAAGATGCCGATCATCGCGGCGAAGTACTGCACTGGTAGGTAGACGAGCAGGAAGGCCTTCCAACCGAAGGCGGAGAAGACGAACGCCACCAGCCCGGCGAGCGCCAGGTTGGTCCACCAGACGCTGGCGCGCACCTGGGGTTTGTCGCCGCCGTAGCCCAGGGGGAGGCGGTAGCTGAGCATGAAGACCCAGACCGGCCCGAAAAGGAACATCACGAAGGGGTTGCGGTAGACGCGGTAGCTGAAGCGCTGCCAGGGCGTGGCCGCCAGGTATTCCTCGGTGGTCATTGTGTAGATGTCGCCGACGCCGCGCTTGTCAAGGTTGCCGCTGGTGGCGTGGTGCCGGGCATGGGCGTACCGCCAGTAGCCGTAGGGCGTCAGGGTGAGGACGCCGCTGACGAAGCCCAGGAGGTCGTTGGCCCAGCGCTGGCGGAAGAACGAGCCGTGGCCGGCGTCGTGCTGAAGGATGAAGATGCGCACGAGGAAGAGCGCCGCGAGCAGATCGAGCACCAGGGTGAGGCCCCAGTGGACCTCGAGCGCGCGGTAGGCCAGGTACCACAAGACCAGGAAGGGCAGGTAGCTGGTGAGCACCTGCCCCAGGCTACGCCAAAGCGAGGGGCGGGCGAAGGGTTGGACCAGGGGGACCCAGTCCTTGGGTTCGACACGGGTTTTTGGGGGTGTGTTCATACGTACTCCGTGCGCAGCGGGTGCGCGGTCCCTTGCGGGGTAGGCCCAGTATAGCGGCGGGGCGGACGAGCGGATGGGAGGGGCATGAAAAGCGCGAGCTGGTAACCTGGGGGCATGCCGCTTCGCAAGGTCATCGCCGCACTGCTCTTGGTCTCCGCCTGGCTTTTCTTGGGCTACCTGGTCTGGCGGGGCAACCCGCCCACGAACGCCTTCATGATCGCGCTGGGGGTTTCCGTCATCGCCGGGTTTATCTGGGGCTCCGTGCCCACGGACGACGAGGACGCATGAGGTCTGCGCGCACCCTCTTGGTCACCCCCACCACGGTGCGCGAGGTCGAGGCCGGCCACGTGGAGGCGGCCGGCGGGCGCCTGGTGGCCGTCTGGGCGGTCGTGGGAAACGGCGTGCGTTTTGTGGTGCGCTCCGGCGAGGGCCCCTGGCCCCGGCCCGGGCGCGACGCCGCCGCCCCCGAGCGCTGGGCGCGCGAGGACGCAGCGCGTTTTTCGGGCCGGGTGCGCTACCGCGTCGTCACGCGCGACCCCTGGCTGACGCTCGAGGAAGGGTTCTTCCTGCCCGGTCAGCTCGCCTAGGGCTCAGGAGGGCTCGGCCTCGCCCGCCAGGCCCAGCCGCTCGGCGTCGGCCTGCATGGCCTTGAGCACGAAACCGACGTGCTCCCACAGCTCCACACCCAGCAGCTCCGCGCCGCGCCGCACCATCTCGCGGTCCACCCCGCGGGCGAAGGACTTGTCCTTGAACTTCTTCTTGAGGCTCTTGATCGTGAGGGTGTGGATCGAGCGGTCGGGGCGTACGTAGACCGCTGCGGTGATGAGGCCGGTGATCTCGTCGGAGGCGTAGAGGGCGCGCTCCATCAGGGTCTCGGGCTCGACGCCGCTGCGCTCGGGGGCGTGGGCGCGCACCGCCCGCACGATCTCGGCAGGCCAGCCCAGCTGCTCCAGGTAGTCGGCGCCCTTGTTCGGGTGGGTTTCGGGGTACTTCTCCCAGTCGAAGTCGTGGATGAGCCCGGTGATGCCCCAGGTTTCCTCGTCCTCGCCAAACTTGCGCGCGTAGGCGCGCATGGCGTCCTCGACGGCGTACATGTGCCGGCGCAGGGACTCGGAAGGGGTCCAGGCGTGCATGAGTTCGAGGGCTTCGTCGTAGGTGGGCATGCTTAAATATACCGCCGGCCCCTGGGGCCGGCGGTGGCTGCGGAGGACCGGTCAGCGGGAGGTGTCCACCAGACCGAGCTTCCACACCACGGCGTCACGGCTCGTACCGTCCCAGCTCCATCCCCCAACGTAGACCGCGTTCTGAGTGAGCACCAGCGCGGTGCCCCAGTCGTCGCCGTAACCGCCAGCGGCGTTGTCGAAGGTACAGGGACCGCCGCCGCAGAAATGGGGATCCAGCTCACCCGAGGGCAGCAGCCGCCAGACGGCCATGTCGAGGTCGCCGGCGTCGCTCGTCACGCCGCCCGCGAGCCAGGTGAAGCCCGCTTCGGTGCGCAGCACGTGAACGTAGTCGTGGTTACCGGCGCCGGCCCAGTCGGAGACGACCAGCGGTGCGCCGCCGTAGAGGGTGGGGGTTGAGGGTTCCGTCGGGCTTCAGCGCCCAGAGGATGCCCTCGAGATCGGGGTTGGCGTTCAGCGCCACACCCGCCATGCGAAAGCCTCCAGGGGTTGCTTCGGCGTCGAAGATGGCGCTCAGCTGGCTGCCGCCTGCGGGGTTCACGCTGGTGAAGACGCCGCCGCTGGCAAAGTCTGTATCGGGCCGGCCCGCGGCGTCGAACTTCCAGGCGGCCGCAAGCCAGTTGTCGTACACCGAGCAGTCGCTGTCGGCGATCCGACAACCGTCGCCCGCGATGAGGGTCCGGCCCTCCTCCACCACGAGCGCGAACGGGATCTCTCCTCCCGCGGGGTCGTCCGCCGGCGGCGCGACCGAGACGCCGCGCGCTCCGTAGTCGAGGTCTGACGCCAACGTCTAGTCCGCTGCCGTCGCGGTGTTCTTGCCGCACGCGGCCAGAGCCACCACGAGCAACGAAAGAACAAGGTAGCGTTTACCCCTCACGTTTGGTCACTTCCAGCCCTAACCTAGATCTCCAGCATCACAAACGGCGGTGCGGTTTAGGATGAAGCCATGTGGATCGGATTCGGTGAGGACGCACACCGGCTCGAGCCGGGCCGGAAGATGATGCTGGGCGGGGTGGAGGTCGCCTCGGACCGGGGGCCGGTGGCCCACTCCGACGGCGACGCCCTTTTGCACGCGGTCGCCGACGCGGTGCTGAGCGCCGTCGGCGCGGGGGACATCGGCGAGGTCTTTCCCGACACCGACCCGCGGTGGGCGGGGCTTTCCGGGGCCGAGCTGCTCGAGCGGGTGCTCGAACTCGCCGGGGCTCACCCCTTGCGGTGCGAGCGCCCCCGCTGCGGCCGGGTGCGGCAGGTGCGGGCGGTGGTGACGCTCGACCGCCCTAAGCTGGCCCCCTACCGCGAGGCGATGCGCCGCCGCCTCGCCGAGCTGTGCGGGCTCGAGCCCGCCGACGTGAGCGTGGCCTTCAAGACCAGCGAGGGATTGGCCCCGGACCACGTGCAGGCGCGGGCGCTGGTGGTGCTGGAGGAGGCGTGAGCCTCCTCTTCGGCGTGGACGCCTTCACGAACCGCCCCTTCGCGGGCAACCCCGCGGCCGTGTGCGTGCTGGAGGCGCCCGCGGACCCGGCCTGGATGCAGGCCCTGGCCCGGGAGATGAACCTCTCGGAGACGGCCTTCCTCTGGCCCGAAGGGGACGCCTGGCGGCTGCGCTGGTTCACCCCCAAGTCGAGGTGGACCTCTGCGGCCACGCCACCCTGGCGAGCGCCCACGTGCTCTGGCGCCACCTCGAGCGCGCGGAGTCGCGCCTCGCCTTCGGTACCCGGAGCGGCCGGCTCTACGCGACGCGCGCAGGGGCGCGGATCGGCCTCGACTTCCCTGCGCCCGAGGCCGTGGCCGCGCCCCTGCCCGAGGCGATCGCCGCGGCGCTGGGCGGGGTGCGCCCGGTCTGGAGCGGCCGCGCCGAGGACGACTGGATCGTGGTGCTCGAAAGCGCGGCCGCGGTGCGCGCGCTTACGCCCGACCTGGACCTGCTGGAGCGCGCGCCGGCGCGCGGTGTGGTGGCGACGGCCCGGGACGAAAGCGGCGCCTACGACGTCGTCTCGCGCTTCTTCGCCCCGGCGGTGGGCGTGGACGAGGACCCCGTCACCGGGTCGGCCCACGCGCGCATGGCCCGTTACTGGGCCAGCGCGCTGGGCAAGGACCGCCTGCGCGCCCATCAGGCCTCGGACCGCGGCGGCGAGCTGGAGCTCTACCTGCGCGGCGACCGGGTGGAGCTGTGGGGAACGGCGGTAACGGTCTGGTCGGGCCGGCTCGCGGCCCCGCCGGGCACCTAGCCGTAGCGCTCGGCCAGGGCGTTGGCCATGTCCCAGCTGCCCCACTCGAGGCGGAGGATCTCCTCGCTGAGGGCGTGGATGCGGGCGCGCTCCTCCTTGGAGGCCGCCAGCCAGGCTTCCTCGGCCACCTCGGCGAGGTCGTGCAGGTAGGCCTGGAACTCGGGCGTGGTCCAGTGCTCCACCAGGTCCACGAAGGGCCCGCCCTGGGGGGCGGCGCTACTCCAGGCGTCGTGGAAGGCGCGGTAGATCATCCAGAGCGAGACGATCTCGACCGCGTAGGGCTCCTGCTCCAGGAGGCGCAGGAAGGCCAGGTAGCGCTCGCGCGCCGGGTGGGCGGGCACGTCGAGGTCGATGGGTTGGACGGCCATCCAGTCGAGGTCCTCGACGATGCCCACCAGGCCGTGGGCGAGCACCAGCCGGTGGGCCCGCGGCGCCCGCGGCACGAGGTGGGCCTGGAGCTCGAGCAACCCCTCCACGAAGCGGTAGTTCTGAACCATCCAGGCATAGACGCTACGCTCCGACACCTCCCCCGCGGCGAGGCGGCGCAGGAACGGATGCCCCAACAGGCGCTGCCACCCCTCCCAGTGGGCGTCCCGTAGCGCCAAGAGGTGTTTCACGGCTCTAGTCTACTCGCGGATCGCCAAGGCCCCGTGAGGATATGAACAACAGGTCCTCGACCTGCTGCAGGTAGACGTCCTTGGGCACGAGCTCGACGCCCCGCTCGCCCCACGCGGCATAGTAGCGCTGCTCGAGCGAGAGCGTGGTGCGCGCGTCGCGGCGCTCGCGCACCCAGGCCACCGGTGCGCGCGTCCAGCGCCCCTCGAACGCGCGGCTGAGCGCACCCACGAAACCCATCACCCACAGCGTCTTCTTCACCACTGGCTGCATTCTAGCCCGCAGCCGCGAGGCTCGACCACACCCGCCAGCCTAGGGCCTGCGGCGTCGTCGCGACCGCGCGTCCGCGGGCGACGCGCGCCAGCTCGTGGGTGAAGGCCACCATCTCCGGCTCGTCGCCCAGCATGTAGACCTCGAGCCGCGCCCCCAGCCGCCGCAGCCGGGCCGCCTGCGCCAGCGTCGCCCGCACGATGCGCTCGTCGAGCCCCCAGGCGTTCTTGTAGAGCACCCCGTCCGCCAGCTCGATCGCGGTGGGCCTGCCGTCGGTCACGAGCAGGACCAGCCGGTCGCCGGCGGCGCGCCGGCACAACCAGCGGTGCGCCCGGGCCAGCGCCGCGGCGGTGTTGGTGTGGGAGGGTTGCGCCTGCAGGAAGGGGAGCTGCCGCGGGGGCACGAGCTTAGCGCGGTCGTGGAAACAGATCACCGCGAGCTCGTCGCCGCGGCTGAGCGTCCAGTGCTCGAGTGCCAGCGCCAGCCGGCGGGCGGGGCCGAAGCGGTCGGCCCCGTAGAGCACCATCGAGTGGGAGCAGTCGAGGAGCAGCGCCACGGCCGCGCGGCGGCCGCCCTCCCCCTCGCGCACGTGCAGGTCCCCGGACCGGAGGTCGCCGCCGCGAAGGATCCAGGACTTGAGCGTCGCGCCCGCGTCCAGGTTCAGCGGCTCGCCCCAGCGCCAGGGGCGCGCGGGGCCGTGGGGCTCGTGGGGCCCCTCCACCCCGGGCCGGGGCCAGGGGCCCGGGTCGCGGGGCGGGGTGCGCGGGAAAAGGCGCTCGAGCGCCCGCCGGGTCGCGGCTGTGAGCAGGGCCGGGGAGGTGGCGAGGCGCAGGCTCCCCGCACCCTCCACCCGCTCGACCCAGCCCTCACCCAAAAGACGTTCGAGCGCCTCCTGAGCGAGGGCGGCCGCCTCCTCCCCCTCACCGGAGCGCCGCTCGGCGACCCGCTCGAGCGCGTCGCGCAGGCGCTCCTCGTCGTCCAGCAGCCCGGCGAAGGTGGGGGCGTCTTCGAGCTCGAGCAGCGCCTCCGCCGCCAGCGCCAGCGCCCGCGCACCGTCCAGCGCGCGGGGAGAAGGCGGCGCGTAACGAACGACGCGGTCCACGCGGTTACTTCACCTGCTCGACCCAGACCATGTTCGTCGAGCCGCGCACCCCGAAGGGCACACCGGCGGTGATGACGATGCGGTCGCCCGGCTCGGCCAACCCCTGCGCCTTGACGAGTTCGACCGCCTCGGCCACCATCTCGTCAGTGCTCGTGGGGTCGGGCGCGAGCACGGTGTAGACCCCCGAGGCCAGCACGAGCTGGCGCCGCACCCGCTCGTTGGGGGTGAGCGCCAGGATGTGCACGCTGGGCCGGTAGCGCGCTACCCGCCACAGCGAGGAGCCCGAGGCGGTAAAGACCACCACCACCTTCGCCGGCAACGACTCGGCCACGTCGGTGGCCGCCAGGGCGATGGCGTCCTGGGTGTTGTGCTCGGGCTCGGGGCGCAGGATGCGCTGGGCGTTCTGGTACTCGGGCGAGGCCTCCACCGCCCGCGCCACCCGCGCCATCATCGCCACCGACTCCACCGGGTAGGCCCCCACCGCGGTCTCCGCCGAGAGCATCACCGCGTCGGTGCCGTCGAAGATGGCGTTGGCCACGTCCGAGGCCTCGGCCCGGGTGGGGTTGGGTTGGTGGATCATCGACTCGAGCATCTGGGTCGCGGTCACCACCGGCTTACCCGCGGCGCGGGTGCGCCGGATCAGGCGTTTCTGCACGATGGGGACCTCCTCGGGGGGCATCTCCACCCCGAGGTCGCCGCGGGCCACCATGATGCCGTCGGCCTCGGCCAGGATCTCCTCGAAGCGGTGCACCGCCCCGGGCTTCTCGATCTTGGCCATGAGCTTGGCATCGTGGCCCAGCCGGTTGAGGTAGTGCCGTGCGAGCAGCAGGTCGTCGCGGCTGCGCACGAAGCTGATAGCGACCCAGTCCACCCCCAGCTCCGCCCCCAGCGCCAGATCCTCGATGTCCTTGTCGGTCATCGCCGGGATCGAGAGGTCGGCCCCGGGGATGTTGATGCCCTTGTGGTCGGAGAGCTCGCCCCCCACCTCGACGACGGTGTGGATCTCGCCGCGGGCGTGGTCCACCCGCTCGACCCGCAGGCGCAGGCGCCCGTCGTCGAGCAGGAGCGTCTGCCCCGGCTCGACGTCGGCGGGAAGGCCCTTGTAGCTCACCGAGACGCGCTCGGCGTCGCCCTCGACGTCGGCGGCGGCGAGCACAAAGTGGGCGCCGGGCTCGAGCTTGACCTTGCCCTCGGCGAAGCGCCCCACCCGGATCTTGGGCCCCTGCAGGTCCTGTAGGATGGCCACTGCCCGGCCCGCCCGGTCGGCGGCGGCGCGCACCATCTCGACGGTCTTGCGGTGATCGTCGGGGCGGCCGTGGCTAAAGTTGAGCCGCACCACGTTGAGCCCCGCCTGGATCATGCCCGCGAGCACCTCAGGGTCGCGCGAGGCAGGCCCGATGGTGGCGACGATCTTGGTGCGCTTAGAAAGCATCGTAGCCCAGGAAGCGCGCCGCCTCGCCCAGCGCGTCCTCGATGCGGAGGAGCTGGTTGTACTTGGCCAGGCGGTCGGAGCGCGAGGCCGAGCCGGTCTTGATCTGCCCGGCGTTCACGGCCACGGCCAGGTCGGCGATGTAGCTATCCTCGGTCTCACCCGAGCGGTGCGAGATCACGGTGCGGTAGGCGTTGCGGTGGGCCAGCCGCACGGTCTCGAGCGTCTCGGAGAGGGTGCCGATCTGGTTGAGTTTGACCAGGATCGCGCTCGCCACCCCCTCGCGGATGCCGCGGGCGAGGAACTCGGGGTTGGTGACAAAGAGGTCATCACCCACGAGCTGGACCTTGCCCGCGAGCCGCTCGGTGAGCAGCTTCCAACCCGCCCAGTCGTTCTCGTCGAGGCCGTCCTCGAGCGAGACGATGGGGTAACGCTCGACCCAGTCGGCCCAGTAGTCCACCATCTCCTCGGAGCCGAGCACCTTACCCTCGGCCTCGAGGTGGTACTTGCCGTCCTTGTAGAACTCGCTTGCGGCCGGGTCGAGGGCGATCGAGATCTCCTTACCCGGTTCGTAGCCGGCGGCCTGGATGGCCTCGAGCAACACCTCGATGGCCTCCTCGTTGCTGCCCAGGTTGGGGGCGAAACCGCCCTCGTCGCCCACATTGGTGCTGTAACCACGCTTCTTCAGCACCCCTTTGAGGGCGTGGAAGGTTTCCACCCCGTAGCGCAGCGCCTCGCTGAAACTGGGCGCGCCCGCCGGTACCAGCATGAACTCCTGGAAGTCTACGCGGTTGTCGGCGTGCTTGCCACCGTTGATTACGTTCATCAGCGGCACCGGCAGGGTAACGCCCTGCACCCCGCCCAGGTAGGCGAACAGCGGCAGCTCCACCGCCTCGGCCGCAGCGCGGCTGGTGGCCAGCGAGACCGCCAGGATGGCGTTGGCGCCCAGGTTGGCCTTGTTGGGAGTGCCGTCGAGCTCGATCATCGCCCGGTCGATGCCCTCCTGGTCGAGGGCGTTCATGCCGACAATCTCGGGGGCGATGCGCTCGTTGACGTTGGCCACCGCCTGCAGCACGCCCTTGCCGCCGTAGCGCGGCCCGCCGTCGCGTAGCTCGACGGCCTCGTGCTCACCCGTCGAAGCGCCCGAGGGCACCATGGTGTGGCCGATCTGCCCGCCTTCGAGCACGACCTCCGCCTCGACGGTGGGGTTGCCGCGCGAGTCTAGCACTTCCCGTGCACTTGCTTCTATGATCGTGGTCACCGTGTACCTCCAACCCTCAGCTTAAACCCGCAGCGGCACGACGACCGCCAGGTAGCCGGCGTCTTCGGCGTCCTGGACCACGCTGGGGCTGGCCGCCCCGGAAAAGCGCAACCGCGCCGTGCCGGAGACCGGGCCGAGGGCATCGAGCAGGTACTCGGCGTTGTAGGCGAGCGCCATCTCGGTCTCGCCGCGGGCCTCCACCTCGAGCGCCTCCACGCCGCGGCCGTAGTCGCCCTCGGCCACGACCTCAAGCCGCCCCTCAGAGAAGACCAGATCCACCCGGTGGTTGTTGCGGTCGGCCAGCACCTTGACGCGCTTGAGGCTGTCCTTGAGCGCGGCGGCGGGCAGGTCCGCCTCGAGCGCGAACTCGGCGGGCACCACCCGCTCATAGTCGGGGAACTCGCCCTCCATCAGCGCCGCGGCCATGCGGAAGCCCTCGGCCCCCAGGGTGAGGTGCCCCCCTTCGACCCCGAGCGTGACGTCGCCCTCGACGCGCTCGAGCACGCGCACGATCTCGTCCACACTGCGGGCTGGGACCACGAAGCGGCGCTCGCCCTCGAGACCAAGCTCCAGGTCGTAGAGCGCCAGCCGGAAGCCGTCCGAGGCCACGGTACGCAGCCGCCCCGGGTGCACCTCGAGCTGCACCCCGCGGAAGATGGCGCGGTAGTCCTCGCCGCTGGCGGCGTAGCGCACCCGTGCGAGCGCCCGGGCCAGCTCGCGTGCGGGTAGGCTCGCCACCGCGGAGGCTTCGAAGTTGAGCGGTGGGAAGTCCTCGGCCACGGCCGTGGCCAACCGGGTGGAGAAGTTGCCGCTCTCGAGGAAGAGCAGCTCTCCCTCGAGACCCAGCTCCACCAGTTCGCCGGGAAGGTTGCGCACCACCTGCCCCAGAAGCTGGCCGGGCACGAGGCGCACCGCCTCGCCCTCCACCTCGGCAGGCACCGCCAGCTCCAAGTCGATCTCGCCGTTCGAGCCTTGGAGGCGCAGCCCCGCGTCGCCCGCTTCGAGCCTCAGGTGGGTGAGCACCGGGTTGCTGGCGCGGGTGGGGATGATGCGCTCGAGCACCGTCAGCGCATCGGCAAACGTACGTTTAGGCAAACGAACCTGCATATTTCCTCCCAGTGTTAACGACCGCAGACGAAAAATCCTGAATAAACCATACCGTAGTCACCATCGTAGGGGCTGTGGAAAATGTGGAAAAGCCACCTTTGCCCCCACGGCGACGGCGAAGGGGCTGTGTATGGGCTTCTGGACAACGCCGCCAGCTTCCGTGAAAGTCTGGGGAAAAGCCCTCGGCTTTCCACAAGACCCACCTCGCCCTGGTTTTCCCCAGGGTTATCCACAACTTCTTCCCCCACTTTTCCCCAGGGTTATCCACGCCAGGCCCACCTCTTCTCCAGCGTCTCGATCGTCTTGGCCAGCTCCGGGTCCTCAGCCAGGCGCTTGCCGATCTTCTGGGTGGCGTAAAGGACGGTGGTGTGGTCGCGCCCGCCGAAGAACTGGCCGATCTCGGGCAGCGAGGCGTCGGTGAGCTGGCGGATCAGGTACATGGCCACCTGCCGCGGCAGCACCACCTCCTTGCTGCGACCCTTCGACTTGAGGTCGGCGGGGGTGACGCCGTAGTGCTCCGCCACCGCCTCGAGGATCTCCTCCATCCCCACGGCCTCGCTGGAGGTGTCGAAGAGGTCGGCCAGCGCCTTGGCCGCCACCTGCGGGGTTATCTCCACCCCTGCGAGCGAGGCGTAGGCGATCAGGCGCATCAGCGCCCCCTCGAGCTCGCGGATGTTCGAGGTGACCTGCTGGGCCACGAACTCGAGCACCTCCTCGTCGAGCTGGACCTCGCGCCGCTCGGCGTTCATCTTGAGGATGGCGATGCGGGTCTCCAGGTCGGGGGGCTGGATGTCGGCGATCAGCCCCCACTCGAAGCGGCTGCGCAGCCGCTTCTCGAGCGTCAGGATCTCGCGCGGGGGGCGGTCGGAGGTGAGCAGGATCTGCTTGCCGTCCTCGTAGAGGGCGTTGAAGGTGTGGAAAAACTCCTCCTGGGTGCGCTCCTTGCCGGCGATGAACTGGACGTCGTCCACCAGCAGCACGTCCACCGAGCGGTAGCGGTCGCGGAACTGGTTCATGCGGTCGGAGCGGATGGCGCTGATCAGGTCGTTGGTGAAGGTCTCGGTGGAGACGTACTCCACCCGCATCCCCGCGTAGTGCTCGCGCACGTAGTGGCCCACCGCGTGCATCAGGTGGGTCTTGCCTAGGCCCACGCCGCCGTAGATGAAGAGCGGATTGTAGGCCTTGCCCGGGGCCTCGGCTGCGGCCAGCGCGGCGGCGTGGGCCATCTTGTTGCCCTCGCCCACCACGAAGGTCTCGAAGGTGTACTTGGGGTTCAGCCGCGAGCGCGCTGGCGCGCTCGCGGGGGCGGGCTCCTCCTCCGGCGCGGCTTTGGCCGCTGCTTCGGGGAGTACCTTGATGCGAAACTCGGGCCGGCTCGCCCCCAGGCGCAAGAGCGCCTCCTGGATGAGCGGGCCGTAGTGTTTCTGGATCCAGTCGCCCGCGAAGCTGGTGGGCACGCCCAGCTCAAGCGCGCCGCCCTCCACCCCCAGCGGCTTCACCCGCTCGAACCAGGTTTGGTATTCCACGCTGGTGACGTGCTCGCGCACGTACGACAGGACGTTTTCCCAGATGCTCTCGTGGGTCAAACCGCGCACCTCCAACAAGCCTTTACATTCTACCCGAGCGCGCCGCCCCCCGGCCCGGGGCGCGGCCGGCCGTGCTAGCTTGAAGGGGATGGAGGTTTCACGTGAAACCTACGACGTGGTGGTGGTCGGGGGCGGCCACGCGGGGCTCGAGGCCGCGGCGGCCGCGGCCCGCCTGGGCGCGCGGGTGGCGCTGCTGACCGGCGACCCGGCGCGGGTGGGGCTGATGCCCTGCAACCCCGCCGTGGGCGGCCCGGGCAAGAGCCAGCTGGTGCACGAGATCGAGGCCCTGGGCGGCTGGATGGGCGGCCTCGCCGACGCCGCGGCCATCCACACCCGGGTGCTCAACCGCTCCAAGGGCCCGGCGGTGCGGAGCCTGCGGGTGCAGACCGACCGCGACGCCTACGCCGCCGCCGCGCGGGCGCGGCTGGCGGCCGAGCCGGGGATCCGGCCCGTCCGCGGCGAGGCGGTGGACTTCGTTCGCGAGGGCGGCCGGCTGGCAGGGGTACGCACCGCCGACGGCCGGGTGCTGCGCGCTCCCGCGGTGGTCGTCGCCGCGGGCACCTTCCTGCGCGGGCGCATCTGGTACGGCCTTCAGAGCCGGCCCGCGGGCCGGCAGGGCGAGCCCCCCGCGGAGCACCTCTCGGGGGCGCTCGAGGCCCTGGGGCACCGCACCCTACGGCTCAAGACCGGCACCCCGCCCCGCATCGTGCGCCGCAGCATCGACTTCAGCGCCCTGGACGAGGTGCCCCCCGACGACCCCCCGGGCAGCTTTTCGGGCCGGCCCGGGCCCCACGCCGCCGTGCTGCCCACCTGGACGACCCGCACCGGCCCGCGCACCCACCGCCTGATCCTCGACCACCTGGGTGAGTCGCCCCTCTACGCCGGTAGGATCGACGCGGTGGGGCCGCGCTACTGCCCCTCGATCGAGGACAAGGTGGTGCGCTTCGCCGACAAGGACAGCCACCTCCTCTTCGTCGAGCCCGACGGGCTCGAGACCAGCGAGGTCTACCTTCAGGGCTTCTCCTCGAGCCTCCCACCACGCGTTCAGGAGGCGATGCTGCGCACCCTTCCCGGCTTCGAGCACGCGGTGGTGCAGCGTTACGCCTACGCCGTCGAGTACGACGCCTTCGACCCCACCGACCTCAGCCCGGGGCTGATGTCGTGTCGCCTGCCAGGGCTCTTCTTCGCCGGTCAGGTCAACGGTACCTCTGGCTACGAGGAGGCGGCGGCCCAGGGGCTCATCGCTGGCCTGAACGCCGCCCGTTTCGCCGCGGGTGAGGATGAGGTCAGCCTCGGCCCCGACGAGGCCTACATCGGGGTGCTGATCGACGACCTGGTCACCCGCGGCGTGGACGAGCCCTACCGGATGATGACGAGCCGGGTAGCGCTGCGGCTGCTCCTGCGGGGCGACAACGCCGACGAGCGCCTCGTCCCCAAAGCCGCCGCCTGGGGGCTCCGGCCCGCAGCCGACGCGGAGCGGGTGGCGGCGAAATACGCGCGGGTGGCCGCGGAGCTTGAGCGTCTGGAGCGCGCCCGCATCGAGGGCGTGCCCGCGAGCGTCTGGCTGCGCCGCCCCGGGGCGACCCTGGCCGAGGCCTGGCACCGCGTCGGTCCGCCGCCCGAGTCGCTCGCGCCGGAGGAGGCCGAGCAGGTGGAGATCCGCGCCCGGTACGCCGGCTACATCGAGCGCCAGCGGCGCGAGCGCGCCCGCATCGGCGAGCTGGCCGCCTACGCCCTGCCGCCCGACCTCGACTACGCACGGGTGCATAACCTCTCGCGCGAGGCGGTCGAGAAGCTCTCCCGCCGCCGCCCCCGCACCCTGGCCGAGGCGGCGCGCATCCCCGGCCTGCGCGACGCCGAGATTACCGCGCTGCTCGTCCACCTGGCGCGTCGGGGGGTGCGGCGGTGAGCGACGCCCGCCTGGAGCGCTACGCCGAGCTGCTGCGTGCCTACGCGCCCAGCCTCAACCTCGTCTCCCCCAAGGTGCTGGCCGAGCTGCCCCTGCACTTCCAGGCGGCGCGCGCCTACGGCGAGGTCCTGCCCGAGGGCGCCGCGGTCGTCGACCTGGGCTCGGGCGCGGGCCTGCCCGCGATTCCGCTGGCCATCCACCGTCCCGACCTCACGCTCACCCTGGTCGAGCGGCGGGCCAAGCGCGTCGCCTTCCTGGAGTTGGCCGTAGCCCAGCTCGGCCTCGCAGGTGTGCGCGTGTACAATAGCGACGTGCGCCGATGGACGGGCCGTACGGCCTACGTTACCGCCCAGGCGGTCGCGCCGTTCGACGAGGTCTACAACCTCGTGCGGCACGCCGCCGAGTACCCGCTCACGCTGGTGGCCCGCAAGGGGCCGGGCTGGCGGGCCGAGGCGGAGCGCCTGGGCGCGGAGGTGTTTCACGTGAAACCTCTGGGCACCGACGCCGAGCTCGTGGCTCTGAGGCTGGAGGCGCCGCGATGAGGTACCTGGGGGTGGTCAACCAGAAGGGTGGCGTGGGCAAGACTACGACCGCGGTCAACCTAGCCACCTACCTGGCGCTCCTCGACCGCAGGGTGTTGCTCGTGGACCTCGATCCACAGGCCAACGCCACCTCGGGGCTGGGCGTCGCGCCGGCGGAGGGTGGCGCGGCTGCGGTGTTGCTCGAGGGAGCGGACCCGGCCGAAGAAACGTTCCACCTGGACAGCTACGGCCTCGACCTGCTGCCCGCGGGCGAGGGCCTGGTGGCGGCCGCCGCCGAGCTCCTCGACGACCCCTTCCGCCTGCGCACCCGCCTGGCGGAGGTGGGCGACCGTTACGACTTCGTTCTCTTCGATGCGCCGCCAAGCCTGGGCCCGCTCACCATCAACGTCCTGGCGGCTGCCGAGGGGCTGATTGTGCCCTTGCAGACCGAGTACTACGCCCTCGAAGGCATTGCCCGGTTGGTGGAGACGATCGAGCGGGTGCGGGGGGCGCTCAACCCTGCGCTGCGCATCCTCGGCATCGTCCTCACCATGTACGACGGACGCACCCTGCTCTCGCAGCAGGTGGAGCAAAACGCCCGCGCCCACTTTGGCGACCGCGTCTTTTGGACCGTCATACCCCGCAACGTGCGCCTCTCCGAGGCGCCCAGCTATGGGGAGCCTATTGCCAAGTACGCGCCCACCTCGGCGGGGGCGCAGGCCTACAGCCGCTTGGCCGCGGAGGTGATGCGACGTGTCGAAAAAGCCTAGGGGTCTGGGTCGGGGGCTCGACGCCCTCCTGCCCAAGACCGCCGCCAGCCCCACGCGCCTGCCACTGGCGCTGATCCGCCCCAATCCCGACCAGCCCCGCCGCCGCTTTGACGAGGCGGCGCTGGCCGAGCTCGCCGCCTCGATCAAGAAGCAGGGGCTCCTGCAGCCGCTGCTGGTGCGCCCCCGCGGCGAGGGGTACGAGCTCGTCGCCGGCGAGCGGCGCTACCGCGCCGCGCAGATGGCTGGCCTCGACGAGGTGCCGGTGGTGGTGCGCGAGCTCGACGACCGCAGCGCGCTCGAGATTGCCCTGGTGGAGAACCTGCAGCGCGAGGACCTGAACCCCATCGAGGAGGCCCTCGGCTACCAGCGGCTGGTGGAGCTGGGCTACGCCCAGGGCGAGATCGCCGAGGCGGTGGGGAAGGCGCGCTCGACCGTCACCAACGCGCTGCGACTCTTGCAGCTCGACGAGGCCACCCGCGAGGCCCTGGCCGAGGGGCGCATCAGTGCCGGCCACGCGCGGGCGCTGCTCATGCTGCCCGAAGGCGAGCGACCGGCGGTGCTGAACCGCATCCAGAAGGAAGGGCTCTCGGTGCGCCAGGTCGAGCGCCTGGCCAGTCGGCCAAAGAAGAAGCGCGTGCCGAGGAACGAGGCCTACGCCCGGCTGGCGCGTGACCTGGAGCGGCAACTGGGGTTCAAGGTGCGCCTGGTCGGCGAGGGCAAGGGCCGGCTCGAGCTCTACTACTACTCCGAGGAGGAGCTGAACGCCATCCTCGAGCGCCTAGGCTACCGCGGCTAGCGCAGCGACAGTCGCACCGACCCGTCGCGGTCGCCGCGCCAGACCTGCACGTCCCAGGCGGCGAGGCGCTCGAGCGTTTCTTCATCGGGGTGGCCGAAGGGATTGTTGCGCCCCACCCCGATCCAGGCTATGCGCGGCCGGAAGCGGCGCAGCAGCACCTCCGGGGTGCCGCCGGCCTCGCCGTGGTGGCTCACCTTGAGGATCCGCACCGGCTCGGGCCGCCAGGAGTAGGCGAGCTCCCCCGGGGCGTCGCCGGTAAAGAGCACCCGTCCACCGCCGACGTCGAGGATGAAGACCAGGCTGCCGGCGTTGTCCGCCGCGCCCCGCGGCGGCGGGTGCAAAAAGCGCAGCTCGGCGTCGCCGATGCGCAGCACGTCGCCGCGGCTGGCGGTGACGACGGGCACCCCGGTGGCGCGAGCGGCCGCGCGCAGCTCGCCCTCGAGCGCCTCGCCCGCCGACGGTCCCACGACCAGCGCCCCCACCAGCCAGGTGCGCAGCAGCTCGGGCAGGGATCCCACGTGGTCGGCATCGGGATGGCTCGCCACCACCAGGTCGAGCTGGTCGGCCCCCAGCGCGGCCAGCGCCCGGCGCAGGCGGGCGGCGTCCCAGGGGTGTCCGCCGTCGACGAGAACCTCGACGCCGCCGGGCAGGCGGACCAGCGCCGCGTCGCCCTGGCCCACGTCCAAAAACCAGACGTCGGGCCGCTCCGTGTCGGCGCTCACCGCCGCGACCAGCGTCGCGGTGGCCGCGAGCGCGAGCGCGGTGCGGGCCGGCAGGCGGCGGTAGGCGGCGAGGACGAGCGGGGCGAGCGCGAGGTAGTACAGCGCGTAACCGCTGGCGTCGAGCATGCCCCAGCGCAGCTCGGGGCCGCTGGCGAAGGTACGCACGAGCGCGAGGAGCGCGGCGGCCAGGTGGTTGAAAAGCGCGGCCAGCACCCCGCCGGGGTCGGCGGGCAAGAGCGCCTTGACGAAGCCCAGGGGCACGAGCAGGCTCACCAGCGGCAGCGCTGCCAGGTTGGCCAGCGGGCTCGCCAGCGGGACGCGGTGGAAGGTGTCGAGCACCCGCGGCAGCGTGGCCGCCTGCGCGGCCAGGGTTACCGCCAGCGTGCCAAGCAGCCACTGCAGCGGCCCCCACCCCCGAGGAACGAGGGGGAGTGCCAGGGCGATGCCGAGAACGGCTAGATAGGAAAGCTGGAAGGCGAGGCTGTGGACCGCCCAGGGCTCGAGCGCCAGGTGCAGCGCCAGCGCGAGCGCCAGGAGCGCGGTTAGGGACACATCGCCGTAGCCCAGCGTCCGCGCCAGCAGCCAGACCGCGGCCATCAGACCCGCCCGCACCAGCGAGGGGGTGGGTCCTACCAGCGCCAGGTAGAAGGCGAGCAGCGCCAGCGCCAGCGGGTAGCGGCCCGTGCCCAGCGGCATGCCCAGCAATACGAAGAAGCCCACGAGCAGCCCCACGTGCAGCCCCGAGAGGGCGAGCACGTGGGCCAGCCCCGCCTTCCGGAAGGCCTCGACGTCGTTGCCCAGCGCCCCGCGTTCGCCCAGGGTGAAGGCACGCGCCAGCGCCGTGGCCTCGGGTGTCAGGCCCGCGACGAGCCGCGTTCGCACGGCGTCGCGCAGGCCCCGCTCAGTCGGCCGCCAGGCCAGCACCTCGGCGCCGGCGAGCTCGGCCCGCACGCCCCGGCCCAGGAGCCAGGCGCGCCGGTTGAAACCGCCCGGCAGCCCCGCGCCCTCGGGGCGACGCACCGTGCCGCGGGCGCGCACCCAGCCGTCAGCGGGCCGGGGGTAGGCGTCCAGGTAGATGGGCCCGCGCGCGGTCGCGAGCACCCCGTCGCGCAGCTCACCCTCCAGCACCTGCACCTTCCCGAGCGCGTCCGCCCAGGGGTCGCCAGCGAGGAGCGAGCGGCCCAGCACAGCAAGGAGCGCGAGCGCAAAGGGCAGCCGCAGACTGCGGGGCACCAGCGGCAGCAGCGCCAGGGCCGCCAGGCTCCACGTCCCCGCCAGCGCGGCCAGCAGGGCCCCGGCGGCGAGGGCGTAAGGGGTCACGGCTTCAGGTAGGGGCGCAGGCGCTCGAGCGTCTTGGGACCGATGCCGGGCACCCGCAGCAGCTCGTCGAGGGTGCGGTAGGGCCGGTGGGCCACGATCCTCCGGGCTAGGGCGGGACCGATGCCGGGAACGGCCTCGAGCTCCTCGGGGCTCGCGCGGTTTACACTCACCGCCTCGCGGGGCATGCCCACAACTTCCCGTACCGGCTCGCCACGCGCCGGTACCCGAAGCGTCTCCCCATCACCCAGCGGCAGCGCCAGGTCGAGTCGCTCCAGGTCGGCCTCGGCGGTTGCGCCCCCGGCGGCGGCGAGCGCGTCGGCCACGCGCGCCCCGGGCTGCAGGGTGTAGACGCCGGGGCGCGCCACCTCCCCTACCACGCTAACCACAGGCGGGGTGTGCTCGAGCTCCAAGGGCGCGAACCGCACCGTGAGGTGCGGTTCGAGGCGTACCAGCCCCAACGCGACGACGAACGCCAGGTAGAGCGCGAGGGCTAGAGGTTGGAGACGTGCCACTCCACGAGCGCGGCCCCAAGGCCGCCAAGGGCGACGAAGCCTAGCGTCACTGGGTCGGCCGTGGGGTTGGCGTAGATCCAGTAGGCCGTCAGCGCGAAGGTGGCCACGCTGGTCAGCTTGAGCAGCAGTCTGGTCACGCCGCTCTTGCGCGCGGCCGGCGCGGCCGCGGCTGGCTCGTCGGTGGCGTAGGCCTCGGCCGGGGCCACCGGCTCCTCCGGAGGCGTGATCGGCGGGGGGAGGTCGGCTTCCTCCTCCAAGGTCACCGGTTCGGTATCCGCGGCAGGCGGCTCGGGGGCCGGCGGCGCCTCCGCAGGCTCGGGCGGCGGCGGAGATGGCGGGGCCGCGCTTGCGGTGGCCGTCTTCTGCCGGGCCACAAAGGTCTTGACCGACTCGAAGAAGAGGCGGAGTTCGTCTACCTGGAAGGCGCGCACGGGCGCCTCGATCAGCGGTGCGGACTCGCCCATGACGAGCAGCGTGCCCCCCTTGCCCCCCACCACCTTCTTGATCTCGCTCAGGGGTGCGCGCTGGACGCCGTCCGCACCGATGAAGAAGAGCTCGGAGTTCGTGAGTGCGAGTAGCCCGTCCGCGCCCTCGAGCTGTGAGACGACCTCGTCTTGGGTAAGTTCCCGAAGCCTTTCCTGATATTCGCTCATATTGCTACACATTCTACCCGATCCGCCGTTCCGGGCGCGCGAATGCGCGCGTGGGGGGGCGTCGGGTATGGTGAGGGCATGAAAGACGTGCATTTCCGCCTCGTGACGGGTACCGATCCCGAACTCTTCGAAGAGCGCCTCAACCACGTGGTTTCGGAACTCCCCGAGGACGCCATTATCGTCGACATCCTCTTCTCCACCGCCCACTCCGGCCGGGTCGCGGAGTACTCGGCGCTGATCTACTACAAGGAAGTCGAGCCGTGGAAGGATTGAGGCTCGAGGTCCTGGGAGTCACGCCCGAGCTGCCGCCCTCGCCCGGGGCGGAGCTGGTTCTCTATCTGGTCGCGCGTCCGGGCTGGCGCGGGCGCGAGGAGCTGGGCCGCTTGCTCGGCGACGTGGACGCTGCGGTCGCGGCGGTGCGCGCCAGCCCTTACAGCCCCTACCTCGACGAGGAGGGCGGCCGGCTGCAGCTGCGTGCCAGCAGCGACCTGCTCGACTTCTGGCAGGACGCCTACCGCGACTGGGCGAAGACCGCGGAGCGCTACGGCGTCTTCGCCGAGGGGTTCACGAGCCCGCTATCGGCCTTCCGAGAATGGCTCGAGGGCGAGCGCCGCGAGATCCTGCGGGCGCTGTGGGGAACCGCGGTGGGCAAGGCCAGTGCCCTGCTCGACCAGGGCGGTCGCGACGCGGCGCTGGCCCTGCTCGCGGGGGCGGAGGACGTCTACCCACTCGAACCTGCCTCGGCGCTCGACCTCGCCGACGTATACTGGCGGGCGCGCCGGCCCGCCGACACCGCCCGGGTGATCGCGGCGGTAATGGACGCGATCCCCGAGAAGTACCGCGACCGCGCCCGCCTCAACCTGGCGGCGGCGCGCCTGCGCGCGGGTGAGGACGAGGAGGCGCTGGCGCTTTTGCGCGCGCTCGAGGCCGAGGGGGGCGAGGTCGGCCCCTGGGCCGGGGTGCACCGCGGCAGCCACGCGGTCCTCAGCGGCGACGCCGAACTGGCCCTGCGGCTGGCCGACGAGGCCTACGCAGCGGCCGAGGCCGCGACCGACGGCGAGCTGGCGATTGCCGCGCTGATGCTGAAGGGTGAGGCCCTTACCGCGCTCGGCCGGCCCAAGGAGGCCACCCACGCGCTGGGCGAAGCGCTGGGGATCCATGAGGCCATGGGGCGCAGCTTCTCGCCGGTGGCGCTGGCGCTGCTGGCCGAGGCCCACGCCGCCTGGGGCTACGCCGACAAGGCCCGCGAGCTGGCCGAGAAGGCCTTCCGCGAGGCCCGGGCCCAGCGCGACCCCTATGCTGCCAGCCGCGCGCTCTGGGCGCTCTACCGGACCACGGGTGAGACCGGCTACGCCGAGATGGCCCGGCGCGAGGCGGCCGAGGCGGGACACGCGCCTTGGCGGCGGTACCTGGAGGTACGAGGAAACGCGGGCAGGAAAGATAACCAATAAAACCGACCGGAATACTTGACATTTAGCCGGCCGGCCCCGTAGCGTTAGGGCATGGACCGACGGAACGTCTTGCAGCCGCTTCTGGGCGGGGCCGCCTTCGCCAACGTGGCATGGGCTCAGGGCGCGGGTTGGGGTTGGGGCGCGGTGAGCGGGGCGTCCATCATCGTGCGGGAAGGACTGGAGGCGGCGCTGGTGCTGGGCGCGGTGGCCGCTTACCTGCGAGCTGCGGGCACGGGTGCGCGGCTGATGCGCGGGCTCTGGGGCGGCGTGATCGCAGCGCTGGTAAGCAGCGCTGCGGCCTGGTGGCTGGCCAAGGGGCTGCTGGGGGCCGGGGAGGCGCGGTTGGAGGCGCTCGAGGGGTGGACCGCACTGCTGGCTGCGGCGGTGCTCTTCTTCGTGATCGGCGGGCTTTTCCACCAGGCCTACGCTGCCGACTGGACCGAGCGGATGCGGGCGCGGGCACGCCAGGCCGCAGCCCGCGGCTCGGTGCTGGGGCTCGCGGTGCTGGGGTTCTTGGTGGTATTCCGCGAGGGGTTCGAGACCGTGCTCTTCGTACGGGTGCTGCTCGCTCAGGCGCCCGCGGACGCCGTAGGGGCGGGCGTCTTGCTGGGGGCGCTCCTCACCGCGGTCTTGGTGCTGGCGCTGGCGCGTGGAGGGGCGCGGCTTCCGCTGCGGGCGGTCTTCCGGATCTCGGGCTGGCTGCTGCTCGCCCTGGCGCTCAGCTTTATCGGTCACGGCGTTCACGAGCTGCAGGAGGCAGGGATCTTTTCCGAGACCCCCTGGTGGGAGGAAGCGCTGGACACTACGCCGCTGCGCTGGCTGGGGCTGCGCGGCACCCTGGAGACGCTGGCTGCGCAAGCGGTCTACCTGCTGCTCGTGGCCGCGGTCTTCGTACTGGGTCGGCGGCGCGCGCGTTTGGCGGCCTGAGGGCGGCGGGGCTAAAATGGGTGCGTGGCCCCGATCGCTCGTGAGATCCAGCGCGTCTTGCTTGCGGCGCTTCCCGATCCCGCCGCCGAGCGGCCGGAGCTGGCAGAATACGCCCGGCTCCTGCGCGACTACCCCGAGCGGGGGGGCAAGATGCTGCGCGGCCAGCTGGTGGTGCTCGTCGCGCGCGCACACGGCGACGACAGCGCGGCGCTCGAGGTGGCCGCAGCGCTCGAGCTCTTCCAGAACTGGGTGTTGATCCACGACGACATCGAGGACGACTCCGACGAGCGCCGCGGCCGCCCGGCGCTGCATCGGATCGTGCCCATGCCGCTAGCGCTCAACGCCGGCGACGCCCTGCACGCGGCGATGTGGCGCTTGCTGGTCGAGGCTGGAGCCCGCCGCAAGGTGATGGCCGAGTTCGTTACGTTGGTGGAGCGCACCGCCAGCGGCCAGCACCTCGACCTGACCTGGGCACTCGAGGGCCGCTTCGACCTCACCCCCGACGACTACCTGGCCATGGTGGAGCGCAAGGCGGCCTATTACACCGGCGTCGCACCCTTGCGGTTGGGGGCGTTGGCGGCGGGGACGCTGCCCCACCCGGTCTTCGCCAGCGCGGGGCTCGAGCTGGGCGTGGCCTTCCAGATCGTCGACGACGTGCTCAACCTCGAGGGCGGCTCCGAGGCCTACGGCAAGGAGACCGCCGGCGACCTGTGGGAGGGCAAGCGCACCCTGATCCTGCTCGACTGGATGGCGCAGGCGAGCCCCGCTGAGCGCGCCCGCGCCGAAGCGCTCCTGCGCCGGCCGCGAGCCGAGAAAGACCAGGAAGAAGTGGCCTGGCTGCACGGGCGCCTGCTCGCGTCGGGGGCGGTGGCGCGCGCCCGCGAGCGCGCCGAGGCGATGGCCCGCCAGGCGCTCGAGCGCCTGGAGCCGGTCTTCGCCGAGCTCCCCGACCAGGAAGCGGCTGCCGAGGCCCTCGCGCTCTTGCGCGCGCTGGTTTGGCGCCGGGCCTGAACGTGGCGCATCCCCCCTTCCGCGCCGTATCCTAAGGGCATGGCCAACCTGCACGACATCCCCATCGGCAAGAGCGCACCCGGCGTGGTGCACATGGTCGTCGAGGTGCCCCACGGCTCGGCGAACAAGTACGAGTTTGACGAGGACACCGGTATGGTCAAGCTCGACCGCGTCCTCCCCGGGGCCCAGTTCTACCCGGGCGACTACGGCTTCATTCCCCAGACGCTCGCCGAGGACGGCGACCCGCTGGACGGGCTCATCCTCTCCAGCTTCCCGTTGCTTCCGGGCGTGCTGGTGGAGGCCCGGGTGGTGGGGCTATTGCACATGGAGGACGAGAAGGGACCCGACTCCAAGGTACTCGCGGTGGTCGCCGAGGACCCGCGCCTCGACCACATCCAGGACCTGGACGACGTGCCCCAGGGCAAGCGCGATGAGATTGCCAACTTCTTCGAGACCTACAAGGCGCTCGAGGCGAAGAAGGGCAAGTGGGTCAAGGTCACCGGATGGGCCGGGCGCGAGGCCGCGGTGGCCGAGGTGGAAGCCTGCATGAAGCGTTACGGCGAGCGCTGAGCGCGCTCGCCGCCACCGACCCCCGGCTTAGGCCGGGGGTTAGTTTTCGAAGTGGACGCCCGCGGCCCGGGTGATGGTGCCGCGGTAGAGGAAGTTCACCTGGCGCAGCGCCGCGGCGTGGTCGAAGGGGGTAAGGGCGCTGGTGGCGTCGGCGGGAAGTACCACCTCGAACCAGCGCAGCGCCGCCGAGCCGGCGGTGTGGAGCACGCAGATGTTGGCTACGGTGCCCACCACCACGACCCGGCGTACGCCCCAGACGCGCAAGAGGTGCTCGAGCGGCGTGCCGTAGAAAGCGTCGTAGCGGAGCTTGTGGATGCGCGTTTCTCCGGGTAGGGGCGCTAGCTCCTCCACGATCTCGGCGCCCCAGCTTCCGGCCACCGCGTGCCGGGGCCAGAGCGCGAACTCAGGATCGTCCTCGGCGTGCCAGTCCTGGGTGAAGACCACCCGCGCGCCCGCTGCCCGGGCGCGCGCCAGCAGCTCGCGGATCGCGGGCACCGTCTTGGGAGCGTCGGGAACGAAGAGCGCTCCTTCAGGGTGGACGAAGTCGTTTTGCATGTCCACCACGATGAGGGCGGTCTCGCTTGCGGGCAGCCGCACCGCCTCGGTCCGGGGAGTTTCGGGGACCTCGATCATCTCGGGCGCACCTCCCGCCCGCAGCCTACACCCGCCCCCAGCGATGGACGAGGCCCCGGGCAGCCGGGAGCAGCCCCGCGGCTAGCAGGGCCTTGAGAAGGTCGCCGGCGAGGAAGGGGTAGAGCCCCATGGCGAGCAGCTCGCTGAGCCCGACGCCGCGCCCCGCGGCCGCGAGCCAGGCGGCCAGGCCGGCGAGGCCGAGGGCGTAGATGACCGCGCTGGCGGCCAACATGGCCGCGAGTGCGGTCGGGAAGCGGCGGTCCGAGCCGAAGCGCTCGACCAGCGCTCCCGTCAGCCCGGCCGCGAGCGGGAAGGCGAGCAGGTAGCCGCCGCTGGGCCCGAGGAGCCAGCCGGGCCCGGCTCCGCCGCCGGCGAAGACGGGCAGCCCCGCCGTGCCCGCGGCCAGGTAGACCACCAGCGTCTGCGCGCCCAGGCGGCGCCCCAGCGCCGCGCCCACGAGCAGCACGCCCAGCGTCTGCCCCGTGACCGGCACGGGCGTCCAGGGCAGGCGCACCGCGGCCTGGGCCAGCAGCGCTACGAAGGCCGCCCCAAGCGCAACCGCGAGCGCCCTGCGGGTCGCGGTGTCGAGGGGGAAAGTTGCGGGTATCAGGGCCGTGTGTTCCAGCGTCCTCGTGTTCATGACCATCCTCCAATCCACTCCACGTCGCCCGCGCCCACGCGCGCGCGACGACCCTGCCGGGTCCGCACCACCAGGGTGCCGTCGGGCTCGAGCACCTCGGCGGTGCCTTCCACCACCCCGCCGGGGGCGTTCACGCGCACCGCCCGTCCCAGGGTGAGGTCGTGCGCGCGCCAGGCGGCCAGCACCGCCTCAGCGTCGTCCACCCCGGCGTAGAGGGGCTCGAACTCGGCCAGAAAGCGCGCCAGTACATCGGCGCGGCCGGTCGGGGCGTAGTCCGCGAGCCCCGCGCCCTCCGGCACCGGCGGCGGGTCGAAGTTGAGCCCCACCCCCAGCACCAGGTAGCGCACCTCTTCACCCCGCAGGTCGGCCTCCATCAGGATGCCGGCGAGCTTGCGACCATCGGGGGCGAGCAGGTCGTTGGGCCACTTGAGCCCGCCTGCCCCGGCGGCGCGGGCCAGCGCCGCGCTCGCCGCGAGCGAGACGCGGGGTAGCGCCGCGAGGGGAAGCTGGGGGCGCAGCAGCAGCGAGAAGTAAAGGCCGCCCTTGGGGCTGAGCCAGCTGCGACCGCGGCGGCCGCGGCCGGCGGTTTGGGCTTCAGCCACCACCAGCCGCCCCTCGGGCGCGCCCGCCTCGGCCATCGCACGCAGCGCGTCCTGGGTCGAGCCCACCTCGGCGAGGTAGTAAACCCGCTCGAACAGCGGGCCGCGGTAGCGCCGCGCCAACGGCCGCGGCGCCGGCGCGCCTTCCCGCCAGCGGTAGCCGCGCGCGCTCGAGAGCACCGGGTAGCCGAGCGCGCGCATGCGGGCGATACGCTTGTGCACCGCCACCCGGCTCACGCCCAGGCGCGCGGCCAGCGCTTCGCCGCTCTGAGCCGCCTCGTCGAGCTCCCAGGTGAGCACGTCGGGTTCCACCGTTAATCAGTATGTCGTGGTGGGGTTAACGCTGCAACCTCCCACGCGGCCTTCACACGCCACCGGTACACTTTGGTTATGCGACGATTGCTCTTCGCCCTCGCCTCGGCCCTGGGCCTTGCCCTCGCCGGGGGGCTGGTCCTTCCCTTTGGGGGCGCTGGTGGCACCGCCGCCGCGCTTGCGGTGGCTGACGCCGTGGGCGCCCCCTCACCGGTGCTGGCCGAGCTTGCCTTTCCCGAAACGCCCTGGCCTCAGGGCTGGAGTCTGGTGATGGGAGACCCCAACGGGCCCGGTGGGGCGCGCCTGGCCGCTGAGGCGACCGGGGCTGACTGGGTGCTCGTGGGCCGGATGGAGCCGGACGGCTGGATTGCCGCCTGGTTCTACCGGGACGGCCGCGCCGAGCCCGCGCGCTTCACCGACGTCGGCCTGCTCGCCTCCTGGCTGGCGCTCAAGCTCGATCGCCAACCCCGGTCCGCAACCCCCTACCCCGGGCTCGACCCCGCGCTCGCGCTGCTCGCCGATGGCGATGTAGCGGGGGCGCGCGCCTACCTCGAGCAGCTCGACCTGCCCGCCTCCGAGCGGCTGCATCGTGAGATCGCCGCGGTGGAGGCGCTGTACGCTCATGGCCCGGCGGTGCTCGCGGGGGTGCTGCCGGATCCGGTGGTCGACTACTGGGCCCACCGCAAGGTGCCCGAACAGATGGGCAACGCCGGGATGGGGCCGGTGTGGAAGGCCTTCTTTCCCCTGCTCGACGACGACCGCGCCGAAGCGGGGCGGCGGGCCCGCGCGCTGCTGGCTTCGGAACGCGCGCTCGACCTGACCGGCGCCGACCTGCTGCTGCACGCCCTCGACGACCCCGCTTGGGGCGAGGCGGCGCGCCGACTCACCGAGGTCGCGCCCGAGCTGGCCTTCGGCTGGGAGGAGCTCAGCTTCGCCGCCTTCGAGGCGGACGACGCCGGGACCGCGGCGCGGGCGCTCGAGCGTGCGCTCGAGCTCGAGCCCGACAGCGCGCTGTACTGGACCAACCTGGGTTGGGCGCGCTACCTGCTGGGCAACCTGCCCGGCGCCGTGGCGGCGAGCCTGCGGGCGATGGCGCTCGAGCCCAACCCCACGGCCGCCTACAACCTGGGCCTCTTCTACGCGCTTGCGCGCGACCACGACCGCGCCTTCACCTACTACCTCGAGGCGCTACGCCTCGACGACGAAGGGCAAACACCGATGGCGCTCGAGGACCTGGCCGCCACCGGTCGCAGCGACATGCTCTTCTGGATGGGCTTTTTGCTCGAGCGCACCGGCCGCAACGCCGAGGCCATCCAGGCTTACCAAGACTTCCTTGCCGCCCACCCTGATCATCCCCTCGCTCCCCAGGCCCGCGCCGCGATCGCGGCGCTCGAGCGTGCGCGGGTGACGCTCGCGCTCGAGGGGTTTCGTCTGGGGCCGGTGGACACCGGTTTCGAGGTGGGCACGGGCGAGCCGCTGGCGGCGGTGCTCACGGCTGCAGCCGACCGCTACTTGCCCGTGGGCGAGGTAGAGCTTGTCGTCTACGACGGGACGCGGGAGGTGGCTCGCTCGCGCACGCCGGTTGAGGTGCCGCCGCTCACCTCGGGTTGGACCCGGGAGCTCGAACCGGTGGCCGTGGAGGAGTCGGGGCGTTACCGCGTGGTGGCGCGCTACGCCGGCGCAGAGGCCGAAGCCGCGCTGCTGGTGCGGCCCGGCCACCTGGGGCGGCGGCTCCTGGGCGTGGGCATCGCGCCGCGGGCGCTGTCGGGCGCCGAGCTGGTTGCGCCCGAGGTGCTGGCAGGGCCAGAGGGCGAGCAGCGCTTGCTGAAGGCCGCGGTGCGCGAGGTGAACAACGCCGCGGCAGGGGCGGCCCACGTCGAGCGCTTTAGCCATCCCCTGGAAGGGGGTCCCTTCGCCGGCAAGAGTGTCGCCCAGGTGATGGCCACCGCCGATGCCGACCTGCTGCGCCGTTTCTTCGAAGCCGCGCTCGAGCGTCCCGAGATGCTGCTGGATCAGGACGTCGCCAACGCCTTCGCATCCTGGTTGCTCGAGCTGCGCTGAGCCAAGCTTGACCGCGCCCTGGGCCTGGGCTAAACTTGCCTGTGGGACGCACCATGGCGGTGTAGCTCAGCTGGTTAGAGCACACGACTCATAATCGTGGAGTCGGCGGTTCAAGTCCGCCCACCGCCACCAAAAGAAGCCGTCCTGGACGGCGTAGAGAAAGGGAGCCGGTTCCGGCTCCCTTTCGCGTTGACATCTAAATGACATCTATGCACACGCTTATTCACTTCTGAACCTGCGCCACGTCTTCCGCGCCGCGGTGCGTCCGCCGGATCCCGCGATGCCCGCGGTTCAGGGTGAGGAAGCCTCCGCCCGCCCACCAGGTGTAGGCGTTGCGGTCGGCGTAGGTCAGGGTGCCACCGCTGGCGCTTCCGGCTACGTGGTTCCAGCTCCGGCCTGCGCTTGGTGCAACCGACGCCTGCACCGGCACGATGGGTACCGCCGACGGCGCCTCAAATGCTGTCGGAGCCCAACCCCCAGGGATCATTACCGGTACCTGCTAACGATCTCCGCCCGGAGCGCCTTCAGGTCCGCCAGCGGGATGATGGCCCCGGCGAACTCAAGCACGCCGCCCTCGACCTTGTACCCGAGCTCCGGCATGGCCTTCAGCGCCTGCAACGCCTGGGCCTCCGTGATGTCGTAGTCACCTTCGAGGGTGTGGACCCCAAGGTCCACGGGCTCTTCGGCAGAGATGCGTTCTGCAACAAGCCTTACTTCAATCTGTGCCATGTTTACCCCCTGCTCCAGCTCACGTCGAGGTAGAGCTCCAACGTGTGCGTGTCTTCCTTAGTGAAGCTGTCTGCTGTATCAAAGACGAAGCGGAACGCAATGTTATCCAATAAATACATTCCCGTGAATGCCAATCCACTCCAAGTTGCGTTAGCTGACGAGGTGCCGAACGTGCCGGTGAAGCGCCTCGTGTATGAGCCTGCTGTATATGGCAACGAATTTGCGGTCACACAAGCAGCCCCCGTTGCGTTTACTGCTTGGGTTCTGTCCGTTGGTTGTGTGCCAGCCAGCAAGCATATGTAGCGGCGCTCTCCGTCTCCAGGCCATAGCGACCTGAGGAATCTGTCTAGATATGTCGTGTCCGTCCCACCAAATCCTTGAGTGCCAGGGAACGATAAGTCAGTGCCATCAGGAACGGTAAACGTGACTGTCTTAGCGATGTCGCTCCAATCTACTTCTAAAACAAATATCTTAATAATTTGGAGCTGGTCTCCGTCCTGGACGCTGATAACAACAGCTTGGCTGTTTGGGTCGTTCGGGTCCTGTCTGAACAGGTCCCGAAAGACCGCATTAGCACCACTTGACGACGTGAAGTGACCGTATTCGGTCAGGTTGTAGGCACTGGTGAAATTGAAAACGCGATACGTAGTAGAAGTATACCGAATTACATTCGCTACGCTATCGAATTCTTTGCTCTCTTGCATGCTAAACCCGCCGTTGCTATTCGTGCGTGCCACTTCTGCATCAAGGCCGGTGTCCGACGTTGCTGGGGCGCTAGTACCTGTCCCAACTGCGGTGTACATATGCCAGTTCTCGAACGACGGGATTGCTGAAGATGTCGTTACTGGGTTTGTTGACGCAACCGCGTCCATGCCGTAATCAGTAATTCTGATGCTCACTCGTCACCTCCAAGGTCGAGCACGACCTCTCCGTTCCGGACCAGCCGCACCTGGTGGCGCATCTTCAGCCCAAGCCTCGTGGCCGCCTTCAGGTCGCCGCGGGAAAGCGCCTTCTCGGCGCGCCGCCGCTGCCGCTCCAGAGCACGACGTACCGCCCTGGGGAGCTCATGCCGGGGCATAGGTGCCCCCCTCCCACGAGGGCGCGAGCTTGATACGCATGGCCTCGTGTGTGTACACCGCGGCGATTTGGGCATACTCTCCCCCCTCCCACGAGGGCGCGAGTTGCATGTGCATCCCGGCCGGGCCGTACGTGACCACGACCGACTTGTACATCCCGCCTTCCCACGAGGGCGCGAGGTCCAGACGAACGGTGCTGTACGCTTTACCCTGCACGTCAAGGTACACGCCGCCAGTCCATTGCGGGCTCAGCACGATCCCCATCGAATGGGCGTACGCCTGCGCGACTTCACGCAGGATGGCGCCGGCCCAGGTGGGGCTCAGGCTCAGCTTTGCGACCGGCCGCAGCGGGTACAGCTGCGAACGCGCGCCCAGCCCACTTTCCGTGGGCGCATCGGCCATCGAACCTGCCAGGTGCACACGCAGAGACGCGGCTATAGCCTGATCCAGGTACGCCTCGCCCCCAAGGTCATTCACCACGTGCTCGGTCGCATAGTCCTCGCGCTGGGCGCGCATGTTCAGGCGGGTGCGATCGTCCGAGAGGTGAAACAGCAGCACGTCCGAGTCGGGTACGTAGAAGTTGACTTCAGCGTCCATGATCAGCACAGGGTCCACGCCGGGCCAGGGGCCGCGCATCACGTACTGTCCGGAACCCGGGTCCCACTGCCGCACCCAGACCTCGCCCGCGCGCTCGTAGGCCACCACGTGGCGCGCCGACTGGTCGAACGCCAGCCCCAGGTGGCGCAGCTCCTTGGTGTCGTGCGGCAGTGCAGGCACCTGGACCTCCACCCACTCCAGGGCGGATGCCGCGGCGCCGATCGCCCACGGCACGCCCGCGTCGCGGGCCTGGAAGAGCCGCAGGCGGCGCTCGCCGCGGTCTAAGAGCGCCATCCAGGCGTAGCCGAACAGCTCCTCGAAGCTGCCCGATCCGGTGACCGCCATCTCCCGCGGGCCGCGGGCCAGAGCCACCTCGGCGATGTAGTGCTTGCCGCGCCTGGAGATCTGGGGCTTGAACTTCAAGGCCGGTCCCCCTCACGCTTGTACCGCGGGTTCTCGAAGGCGCGGGCCGCCGCCTCGGCGAGGTACCGCACGAGCAGCAGCACCGCCAGCAGAAAACCAAGTTGGAAGAGCCAGCCGTATTCCCTGCGCACACCGCCTCCTACTGCGCGAGAACCTGCACCTCGACGTCGCCCTCGCCTGCCTCGAAGACCTCCAGCTCGTCATAGAACCAGCTGGGCTCGATGGCGGCGCCGGGGAGCAGAACGTAGTCCACTCCGCGTTCCACCGCCTTGTCCTGGATGAAGCGCACGATCGCCTTGGTGCTGCCAACGTTGACAACATGCCCCTTGGTCACGGTCTTGCCGATGGCCGCGGTGAGGTTCACCCGCTCCGAGCTGCCCGGGTCGCCGGGCACCTTCACGACGGTCACGAAGGGCAGCACCCGAGGGTCGTGTGGCGTCACGTCGGCGGGCACCTGGCCGTACTCGTAACCCAGCATGACCCGCTGGGCCGCGAGTTCCTGCTTGATGCCTTCCAGTTCGCAGCGCAGCGCCTCCACGGCGTCTTGCGCCTGCCGCTGCAGGGCCTCGGGGTCTAGACCCAGGGACTTGAGAGAGAACACGTCGCACCTCCCTGCTGGGCCGCCTCGCCCTCGGCCGCCGGCTCCTCGAGGAGCAGCGCGGTGGTCAGCGCCACGAGCAATCCGTAAGCGATGGCAGTGCCGATCGCCCACCAAAAGCCGGCGGCGAGCTGCGGCCAGGCGCCCTTCGCGTTACCGCCCACGGCTGCCTCCCGACGGCTTGGGCGTCAAGGCCGCCTTCTGCTCGTAATGCGGCCGGATCCTGGCCAGGGCGGCTTCCAGCGAACTGATGGCCACGTCCTTGCGCAACCCCGGAGCCAGCTTGTTCAGTTCGGCCAGGGCCTCCTGCATCTTCTGGGCCGCCCGCTTGTCCGGGGGTAGGTGTTCGGCGGTACGGTAGCGCTCCTCAACGGTCAGTACGGCTTGCTCGGCCAGTTTGGGCACCTGATCGGCCAGCCACTGCTGGTAGCGACCCGCGATGATCTTGAGTGCGGTGGCCATGGTCGGGCCTACCACTGGAATGGCCGCCAACACTCCGCTGATTGCGTTGGCGATTAGCATCACTACACCAACGGCCAGGGCTGCCTGGATTAGCCATACCAGCCAGGTGCCCCCGTCGGGGATGATGGTTCGCAAGATGTCGTTTATCGCATCCACGTCGGTTCTCCTTAGATCCAGGCATCACCCGCTCCGCCAAAGCTGTTGCAGAGCGGGTCGTTGGGATAAATCATGCAGAACGGCTCATCGTTGTTTTTTCCGCCAATACCGAAACCCCAGCTGTTTCCGTCTGGCTGTTCATTGGACGGAGCCGGCAGGGCCTTCTGAGCCTGGACCTGCAGGAACTTCTGAGCCGCGAAGACCATAAGGCCCAGCACCAGGCCCCACTTGATGGCGAAGGTCACGTTTTCGTTCATATCTTTCTTGCCTCCTTCTTCTGCTTGCGGAACTGAATGCCTTCTCGTTCGAGGATGGCTGCAATCTCGCCTATGTAGTACCGCTGCAAGTCGGCATGGTGCTCCATCCTGGTCATCAGCTTCTCGATGCGAACCAGGCTCGCAATCATCTGCCGTAGTCCCCAGATCACGATGACGGCCAGCAACACGAAACTCGCCTTGCCGATGTCCAGCTCTGCGAGCAGCCGCAGGATCTCCGATTCCACTCAGAACACCTCCTGGGCGTGTAGATCCGCGATTTTCCGCTTCATCTCCTCGACCTTGGCCGCAGCTGCGTCGCGCTCGGCCTTCGCGCTCGCATAGTCGGCGCGTAGCTCCTCAAGGGTTGACCTGGCATCTTCGACCTGGAGTTGCAGTTTGCGGATGGCTTGCGCTACATTCAGCCAGCTGGTGTCCATCCAGTTAGCGCCTTTGGTGGGCGGCTTTCTAATGCTTGGTTCACCTGGTGATGTTGCCGAACCCTTCACGTAGTCCATGCAACTGGTCATCAGTGCATTCGAGCGGCTCATTTTGAGCTCTGTCCATCCTGCAGTACCTAAGAATCCACCGTACTTGTAACTCCAAGTGGCATTCCAAGAAAACTCGGGGCAGACTTGCGAAGCCTTCGCCTCAATGTTGTCCATGCGGTCGGCTGCGGCGTCGTGCACGCTCTGCCACTTCTCCAGCTCGGCGTTGTATGCGGTGAGGAGCTGGGCGTAGGTGACGCTCCTCCCGGCCCCTTTGTCTTTGGTGGTGTGGGCGGGAATTAGGCTTGGATCAATGAGCGGAGCGTCCAATGTCTCCTCGCGTTTTATCTCTGGTTCCGATTGCGAAAGGCCGTACCACACCAGCGCAGCGCCTACGCCTAGAATAGGGACCAGAACCTCAGCCTTCATTTCTCTCCCTTCATGGCCGAATAGGTGGCTATGGCTAGCAAGCCTACTCCAGCCACGGCCACGATGGAGCCGCGCAGGGCACTAGCGGTTTTGTAGCCGTAGTAGGCCCGCGTTTTGTCCACATCGCCGCTGATCCACCCCAGGGCGGTGTCGCGGCGGTAGGCGCCGCGCGCCGCCCGCTCCTGGGCCAGCACGCTGCCCAGCCAGGCCTCGAAGTAGCTCTGCTTGGCCTGGAGGTCGGCTGAGACCTGTGCCTCAAGCACGCGCGCCTGCCGGTCAACGCCCAGGAACTTGAACAAGCCCCCTACGGCGCCGCCGGCGAAGTTCAGGATGGCGGTCAGCGGTTCCATGGACGTCCCTTACCGCCGCAGGAGTGCGAAGACGAGCGCGCCGCCGCCCAGGCCGATCAGCCCCCAGCCCCACGGGGGGATCTGGTCATACCACTTGGGCGTGATCACCTCGGGGGCGGGCTGCACCACGATTTCGGGTTGGGGTTGCGTCGACGATGGAACCTCTTGGCCGGGTATTAGTCCGTACGCCTCGAATGCCGGCAAGAAGTCTTCAAAAAGATCACTGAAGAGGTCGCCGGCTTGTGCCAGGGCGTTCATCCACTCGTAGCCGTACTGGCGTTTGGACTCCGGTACGTACTGAGTCGTTTCGGGCATTAGATGCCCTCCCTCCAGTCGATTTCGGCGAGGCGGCGCAGAGCGCCTTTGTCCTGCACCTTCACCTGGAGCACGTACGCCTCGACCTGGAAGAGGTGCTCGGCCTCGTCGGTCCAGTCGATGCGGATGCCGGTGCGCACTTCTAGCACCAATCGGTTGCTATCCCAGAGCGTCACTCTGCGTGGCCAGATGGGCGCTTCCTCGTCGTCGATCTGGCTCACGGTGTGGATGGCGCCGAAGGAACCGTCCATCAGCAAGGCGGCTGTGGTGTCGGCGTTGCCCAGCTCGCGCTGCGCGCGGATGCGGAACTCGCCGTCGCCGTGGATGTAGTAGACCGTGATGTCGGCCCAGCTCTCGCCCGCAGGCACGCTGAGGGTGACTGTCTCGGCCGCGTAGTCGATGGCCTGGACGGGCACCTTCTGGCGGGCGCCGCTGACGGTCGCCCACGCCACTACCTCGGGGTGGTTGGCCGATGGCAGGCTTACTGCCCGCATCTTGGTCTGCACGATCCCGGGAACGTTGACGGTGGTGGTCACCGCGGAGCCGCCGCCGCTGTTGTCCACCGAGCTGCCAGAAGCCTTGGCCTTGATGTACAGGCGCACCGGCTCCCCCTCGGGGATCCGGTACATGGTTCCCTGTGGGACTTTGAAGACGGCGATGGGCCGCCACTCGTTCGCCTTCCAGTCCACCCCCACAGCCATATCTCGCCGGTCGATCAGGGCGCGCTGTGGCAGACCGAGGGGTACCGCGGGCATCGGCAGAGTGCCCGCCTTCAGCTGGGGTCTCTTGGCGACCGGGTGGCCGCGGATGGGTTGAACCGCCACCTTTACGCTGCCGGTGATTGGCATGGTGCGGATGCGGCGCCGCCGGCCGGTGATCAGGTCGATCAGCTTCATGTCGCCTCCTTACTCCAGCCCGACGGTGAGCTCGAAGCGGGTGTTGGCGTGGGTGAGGTCCACGACTGCGGGAGACTCCACCCAGACCTCGATGGCATCGCCCTCGGTGAACCGCGCCCCGGCCTGGACTCCCAGGTCCACGCGGGTCTGCTTGGCGTACTTGTCGTTGCGCTGCTCGCCGGGGGTGAGGTCGAAGAAGGGCGCGTAGCTCTGCTTGGTCAGGAAGACCTCGCCGTCCTCGCCCTTACGGCGCTTGTAGAGGTAGACGAAGGAGTTGTTGGGCAGCTCGTTGCCGGCGTTGTCGAACAGCTTCATGACGAGCTGGGCGCCGTTCTTGAGCAGGTAGGTCGCCCCTTCGGGGACGGTGAACTTGAGCACGCTCACCTTGCGGTTCGCGACTCCCGGGCCGATGATCGTAGCCTCTTCCGAGGTGTGCAGTAGTTTCCGTTCACGCATGTGTTGCCTCCTTAGAGCTCGACGCCCACGAGCGCGAGCAGGTCTTCGGCGACATGGAAGCCGGCGACGGCCATGGTGCCGAGGCCGGCGAACTTCGCCATCTTGTCCTTCGAGCCGATGTAGACGGACGCGCCCGCGAGGGCCAGGCCCGCCTTCGCCAGTAGCCGCATGAGAGGAGCGATCTCCAGCGGGTTTTCGGGATCGGGGTTGCCGTCCGCGTCGGGTGCCACGTAGATGATGCGGCCGTCTTTCTTGATGGCGTACCCGAAAAGGCCGCGCATCGAGCTGAAGAGCAGCTTCTCCACCGCCACGGCGGCGCCCGCCCCGAGCACGGCCCCGTAGCCTTCCGGCTTGGAGAACTCGCCCGCGGCTTTCTGGACGGTCTGCGTAGAGATTCCGCCCAGCGCTAACGTTTGTGCCATAACGCCCCCTTCACGCCCCCAGCGTTAACGGGCTGAGGTCGGAGGCGCTACAGTAAACCCCGCGCGGGGTTTACGCGCGGGGTTTAAGAGTGGCGGTAGTTCTAAAGTCTGTCGATGGCCTTGTCGATTTCTTCGAGCAACAGGGTTGCGTGTGTGCTGAGGTGAGCGATGCTGCCGTAAAGCTCCCCCTCAAGGTCGGCGCGCCTGGGGTCACTCTCCGGCATCGACTTCAGCTTGCGCAGCAGCTCGATGTAAACCTTCGCTTCTGCCGCCAACTCCTCAAGGAGCTCGTTCTTCTCCGCCCCGAGGGCGCTGTCGATGGCTACCGCTTTTTTCCTGGCAGCCGTGCCGCGAGTTTTTCGAGTCGCCGTTGCCATGCTCGGATCTCCATCTCCCAGTACCGGATCGTACCTTTGTTGGGGTGCGCTTTTTTCAGCTCCTTAGCGATCTTCCTCTGGTGCTCCACGATCCTGCGTTGGAGACCTTGGATGCTTTTTCTGATCTTCTTATTTTTCCCCAACGCCTACCTCCAGTCTATCAGGCCGACAGGTTCACGGTCTCACGCGAGCCATCGTGGCGACGCCTGACCAGCAGCGACCGTTCCCCGTCAAGGTCCTTCACCGCATACTCCGGGGGCAGGTCGTTCTCGGGCCGCTTGAGGGTGCGCACGCGCTCGCCCAGCTCGGGAAACTGCTCGGTCAGGGCGGCCACCTCGCCGGGTTCGGTGAGTCGGAAGGTCACCAGGTGCGAGGCCTGCCGGCGTACGCCCGGGTCGATCCCGCCCACGGCCCCCTTGAGCATCTGGGTGACGAAGATGGCGTTGTGCCCGGCTTCGCGGCCGCCGGTGAGGACCTCGAAGAGCCCCTTGGGAACCTTGCCCCGCTCGAAGAACTGGTGGGCCTCGTCCACCACCAGAAGGACGCCGCGCCGGCGCATGATCGCCGCGCCCAGGTTGTCCAGGAAAGGGCGCGGGTCGTAGCCGGTCACGTGGAAGATCACCCGGCGGTAACGCCCAAGGGCGCGCTCCGGGTCGCCCGCTTCGCCGACCGTAAAGCCCTTCTCGGCGAACTCGGCGAACTCGCGCTTCCGGTTCACGATGACCAGTTGGCGGTAGCGGCCTTCCATGCGGCGCACGATCTCCTTGGCCAGCGTGCTCTTGCCGCTGCCGCTCTTGCCCACGATCAGGATGCGGAAGGTCTGCCCACCGGCCATCTCAGTCGAGCTCTCCCCGGATGATGCGGTCCCGCAGCGCCAGCACGTTCAGCGCGTAGCTCAGGTTGTACGGCCGCCCCGCGCGGTAGGCCTGGACCGCGCCGTCCCCGCCGTTGTAGGCGAGCAGAGCTTCGGTCACGTTTCCTTTGTACTGGTCCAGCTTCATGCGCAGGTACTTCGCGCCCAGGGTGAGGTTGCTGGCCGGGTCGAGGATCTTGTCCGGCGGGTACTTGAACCCCATCCCCCAGGCGGTGGTGCCGAGAACCTGGGTGAGCCCCCAGGAGGTGGCCAGCGCCTCGTCGGTCCACCCCAGGGCCCGGGCACTGTTCCAGCGCGCCTGGCCGGTCACGTACTTCGCCTGGTACTCCGGCTCGTGCCGTGAGGCGTCGGGGTTGCCCCCGCTCTCCTGGATTACCAGGGCGGCCAGGAGGGCCGGATCCACGTAATACTTGTTCAGGGCGTAGCTGAACTCGCGCTCGAAGCGCTTGAGCCGCTCGGGTAGGATGTCCAGTTCGATCGGCATTTCAGGCCTCCGTCGGTACAGGGCGAGGGCCAGGTTGCCCAGCAGCAGGACCCCCAGCAGCACCAGGATCTGCTTCGCGTCCACGTCTCACCTCCATCACGGCACGCGCCGCGCTGTAGCCGGCCATGCCCAGGGTGGCGGCGCCCAGCAGGAGGCGCAGCCAGGCCGGCAGGCGACCGAGGTCGGCCTGGCCGGTCATGCCCTTGTGGATTCCGTAGGCGGCCAGAGCCTCGCCCACTTTGAGGGTGTCCAGGATGAAGGGCGTGGGCATGAATGGCACGGTCTGGGTGAAGGCGCGCTCGAAGGCGGCGCGCTCCTCGTCGCTGGCAATCTTGAGGCCCATCATCAAAGCCATAGCCACGCCGCTCGCGATCTCCTGGCCCGTGAAGGGCTCGGGGGCTGGCGGGGCGGCCCCGGCCGTGGCTTCTCCTTCGGGCTCGCCCTCGGCTTCCAGCGGCTCGAAGTCGGGGTAGCCCATCTCCTCTTCCGCTTCGTCCGCAGGTTCGGGGTTCGGTTCGGCGGTGCTACTCGATCCAGCCTCCGGCGGCGGGGCCGGGTCCGGCTGGGGATGCGGTTCCGCCTCCGGCGGCGCCGGTGGCGGCGTCTCCTGGGGTTCCAGCACCTTGGTGTCCTGGTCTTCCACGGATGGCTCCTTTCGTTCCCAGGGCCAGCACCAAGGCCACGCTGGTCACGGCGGCGGCTCCGATCACGGGCAGGAGGCCGCGGCGTGCGGGCGGGGCCTGGGCTGGTGTTTCGTTCGTTTCGTTTACGGGCTCTGTGGCCGATGCGGGCTCGCCCCCTACCGGCTCCTGCACGGCGGGTTCTGGCTCTTGGGGTAAGACCGGCTGCGAGGCGACGGCCGCGGCGAGCAGTGGATCAAGCTCGCCTTCGGGCACCGGTGTCGCCCCCGGCGCGGCGGTTTTCCTCGGCTCTTCCGGCGCCTGCTCCGGCTCCGGTGCGGGGGAATGCGACACCGGAGCCGGTTCGGGCCGGGGAGGTAAGGAAGTGGGGATCGTCGGAATCTTCGGCATGGTCACTTCTTGCGGCGCTTGCGGGCGCGGCGGGTTTTCTTGAAGCGCCCCTTAGCGTCGCGGGGCGGGAGCCTACGCTTGGGCATGGGTAGCACCTCCTTCGTCGTTCAACACCACGATCAGCAGGGCCGCGAGCAGGGCCATGCCCCCGAGCGGCCACAACCTCGAAACGAGCACGATGGCCAGGGCCAGGAGTGCGAGAGCAGCTACCTGGCCGAGCGAGCTTTCGAGTTCGTTCATGAAACCTCCCAGAGACGGCAGGCCAGGCAGCTCCGGCTTGTACGGTGTCTGCCCGGTCACTTCAGTAACGAGGCCGAGTTTCACCCAGGTGTCCAGTGCGGCGAAGAGGGCCGACTCCAGCTCCTGTACCGGCACCTCTGTCCCACGGATCTCCAGATCCATCACCCAGAGCTGGGCGTAGCCTCCCAGGTCCGGCCGGTAACCCCTGGGCCCCCAGGTGGTGGGTCCATAGAGCACGCGCACGCCGCTCACCGCGAAGCCAGCCGCACGCAGCCAGTACGCAAGGTCGACGGCCCAGCTGGGGTGCTGCTCGAAGAAGCGCTCCCCCGCGCCCGGTTCGGGCTCGGGGAGCCAGATCGCCACCCGGTAGGCAACACCTGGGCGCAGCACGGCAACAGGCGACTCGTTCACGCTCTCATCGTCGTTTTTTGGATGCGTGCCGCGCTACCCTAAACCCCGCGCGGGGTTTAAGAGTAGGCCGCCTACGCCGCTTCTTCTGCAGCCCCCAGCAGGTCCGCCACCAGCGTGAAGAAGACGAAGAGCCGCACCGCGGTCGCGCGGCCCACCCCGGGGATACCCTCAAGGTCGGCCAGCTCCATGCCGGTGAGCTTCCTCAGATCACCGCCGGTGAACTCGGCGATCGAGGCCGCAGCCTTGTCGTTGCCACCCAACAAGATCGAGAGCCGCTGCACGAATGGCAGCCCGGCCAGGTCGATAGGGTCGTGTTTCCGGGTGGCCTGGTGGAACAGTGTTTCCGCTGTCTTGCGCTTCATGAGCTATTACCCCCTCTTTCGCACTCCATGGTTGCGAAGTCTGCTGCTTTTTTCTGCGCTTCTAGTTCGAAGGCGTTATCGTGGTAGTAGTGTTTTCCAGATACTGCAGCAGATATTGAGCTAAGTACATAAGCAATCGGGAATAATGGCCCCCACCTACGCCACTGAAGAACGTGAACGTACTCATGAGGCCAGTGTGCTTTCCACGATTCGCCTTTGGCTACAAAAATCCACCGCCCCCACGTTTGAGCTGCCGCCCACTGCGGAATTAAGCGCTTGACAATGCATATTCTTGTCCAACATGGCCCCTTAAAACACTTTTCGATTCCAAGGACACGAAGAAGCACTTTCACCCTTTCCTCCCCTTCATGCCGCCAGGGCCTCCATGGCCCCCTGGGCGCCTTGGCCCCAGACGGTCAGGTATGCGTAGAGCTCTCCTTGGGCGATCGCCTTGCGGGCGCGCTCCAGCTTCTTGCGGTAGCGGAACGCGCCGGCCGGCATTCGCCGCTCGGCGCGTTCGACCGCCCCCAGAACGGTGCGCAGGGCCTCGCCCGAGGTGAGCGGGATGCGCACCTCCGTGGGCTTCACGCGCTTGTAGTTGCGGTAGCCCCACCAGCGCCCCACGTTCTGGAACGCCTTGGGTACGCGCTTCTGGTAGGCTTTCCGCCGGCCGCCGTAGCCCTCCTTGGCGGCGTAGCCCCAGTGCGGCTTGCGCATCTTCTCGACGCGCGTTCCCGCGCGCATGTGGCGCCACACGCCGAAGTCGAGCCCCCGCTGCTCCAGCCACTCGGCGAAGATCGCCTCGCCGACCTCGCGCCCCCAGAGCTCGCGCAGCTGGTCGTATTCGTGCCCGAGGGCCGGGTCCTGGTAGGCTGCCATGTTGCGGATCCCGTGCACCACCCCCGCCCAGGCCTGGCCGATCCAGGAGCGCACCGCGGTCCAGTCGATTTCGTGCACGTCGAAGAAGAGCAGATGCAGATGCGGCGCTCCGCGCCGCTGGAACTCCAGCCACCAGACGAGACGGTAAAGCATGGCCACCACGTCGAAACCTCCCTTTCGGTTCTTGTGGACTGTGACGACCGGGTAAACCCCGGCAAACTTTTTCGCGTGCTCCTCGGCCTCTTCGCGTTCGCCGAAGCTGGCCAAGGTCTTGGTGCCGAAGCGGCGGTTGAACCGCTTGATGATCGCCTTCAGGAACGCCTTTAAGCGGTCGCCACTGGGCCCCATGGCACGAGCCTCACGGAGCAGCCGCCGGGCTTCGGCGCGCACGGCCTGGTAGTGCTCTTCGAGCAGGGCGTAGTGGGGCGGGTAGACTCCCATGCGGCGCACGTTGGCGCGCAGCTCCCGCATCCGACGGCGCCACTCGTTGAGCTCGCGCAGCGCGCGTTGCAGGCGCTCCAGGAGAGCCGGATCGGACCCCAAGGCCCCGCGCCAGTCTGCTGGCAGTGTGAGGGTGACCATGTGCTCGGGGCGGTAGTCCTGGTATTCGAGTTCGCGCAGGAACTCCAGGTAGCGGGCCCGGGCCTGCCGTGTAAGCTCGCGGATCCGGCCTCGCTGGTCGCCGCGGGGTTGGCGGGCGGTGAGCTTCCCCATGATCTTGATGCGGGTGGTGCCGGGGCGATGGACCAGGGTGGCGGTCAAAAAGTTATCCACAGGCAGATTCCCGTCCTGGACGGGAACGGCCCGGTTTGCACCATTTGACAAGCCCTGGCCTTCGCCCAACCCCAGCGCCCCCTGTTTGGGGGTCTTGAGCTCCTCGAGGAGCCCTTCCGGGATCCGCCAGCTGTCCTCGGTTCGGCGGCGTTCCCAGGCGAGCGGCTTGAGCACGGCCGGCGAGGGTTCGAGCCGTGGAGGCCAGTTGGCCTCGAATGGGGCCAGCATTCTCTCAAGGTGCGCCCGGTCTTCGGCGCTCAGGTTGACAAGGCCGGCGTGGTCTCGCTCAAGCGCGGAGACGATGGAGTGGTAGACACTCTTCACGCCGCCACCTCCCTGCGCTTGCGGCGCAGCGCCAGCCACTCGTGGTAGTGGCGGGCGCTGGAGAGCGCCATCATGCCCACGTACTCCAGGTACTCGTCGGAGTCGCGCGGGGCGTCGCGGCCGGCCAGCCATGCGGGCTCGGGCCGCGGCCTGCTGAGGAGCTGGCCCAGGTCCTCTTCGAGCAGCTCCCAGCGGCGGCCGACGGTGAGCAGCTGCTCGCCTGCTTCGCCGTCGAGGCCCGGCAGGACCTCATGCCGGGATGTGTAGGACTCGAAGACGAACCAGCTCTCGCCGCGGTCGTCGATGTAGGCCTCCACGGGGTGGATTCCCGCTGGAACGGTCCACCCGAGGTTTTCAAGCAGACGGCGTAGCGCCTGCGGGTCGGTTGTGCGGCTGCGCGGTTGCACGACGGGCCTCCGGTTTGAGTCGGTGTTCGGTAATGAGTATTTGGTTGCCGGGAAGGTGGTCGGTCGAGAAGAAGCGGATGCCGGCCATCTCGACCAGAGCCTCGACGTCTGCCGTGGTAAGTGGTTGCTTGGCGGTGAGCAGGATCTGGAGCGGCCAACCCAGGCGGCGGTGCTGGACGCGCATGGCCACGCGGTAGCGCTCCAGGTCGAGGGTGTGCCAGTCGAATCGGCGCCGGCGCGCCTTTTCGCGCGCCAGCGTGATGGTGGCCTGGAGCTCGCGCTCGATCTCCGCGCGGGCTTCGGGAGTAAGAGCGGAAAGGCGCTCCGTGGCAGTCATGACGGTCATGACGCCCTCCGGCTTGAGCGGAGCACCTTCCAGAGCTCTTCGCGGCCTTCGACTTCGCCCGACCCCCCGCACTCTGGGCAGACCGCCTCGTTGATCATGCCGTCTCCCTTGTCGACGGGGACGTACCCGACCCCGTTGCACTCGGGGCAGGTCTCGACCACGATCACGTAGAAGCGGCGCCGGGGACGGGGTTTCATACCTCCACCCCCAGCTCGCCCGCGAGGGCTCTTAGGGCGTGTTCGCGGTTCGCGCCCGTGGCCCGGGCTACGGGGTGCGGGTGCTGGGAGCCGCCCTTGCAGCACGGCCTCCAGACGCTCGCGGTAGCGTGCCAGGTCACCTCGCCGTCGCGGGGCCCGGGCTCGGGGTGGACGCGGACGCCGTAACCCCGCGCGTGGAGTGCGCGCGTGATCCGGGCGGCGCGGTCGAGGACGGTCACGTGCTCGATGCCGACGGCGCGCTCGTGGTGCTCGATGCGCTCAATCTCGTGGGGCTGGAAGCGGGGCTGGAAGAACCGGTGCAGGTCCCCCGGGTCGCGGGGGGTGCGGGGTGCGCGCGGGAGACGCGCGCGGGGGTTGGGTTTGGGAGTGCGGATCACTGGGGTACCTCCTCGACGGGCAGCTCCGAGGGGAGCCGGGGAGTGACGGCCCCGAGCAGCAGGGCCAGTTCATCGACGTAGGCCTGGGCCTCTTCGGCGGTCGGGTAGCCGGCCAGCTGGAAGAGGAGCGTGTTCGAGTGGCGGCCGCCGGCCGCGGTTTGGGCGACCACCCCAGGCACGGGCACCGCAGCCACTACGGAAGCGGTGCCGTCGGGGTTTGCGTCCACGAACACGCGGGCGACGTAGGCGAGGTTCACGAGCTCGCCGGACTGACTACGGATGAGCACGGGGCACCTCCCGGGGGAGCACCTCCACCGTGATGCGGTGAGGGTTGCGGGCGATCTCGATGGCGAGGGTGGGGTCGCCCCGGCCCACGACGGGCCACAACCGGCCGGAGGCGAGGCGCAGGGCGGCCAGCTCGCGCAGGGCCAGCGCCGGGGCCGCGGGCTCGATCTCGCCCACCTCGTCGATCTCGCGGGCCAGGGCGATGAGCTCGTGCCCCAGGTTGGCGTAGCGTGCGGCTAGGATGCGCCGCGCCCGCTCGCGCGGGTCCTCGGTTCCTTGTGCTACGATGGGTTTGGACACAGTATCACTCCTTTCTGGCCCGGGGCTCCATCCCGGGCCGCTCGCTTGCCTGGGCCGCATTGGCCCGGGCTTGCTTCCTCATCCACTCCAGGAGGTCGCGCCGGCTGAAGCGCCAGCCGCGGCCGATCTTGGCCGCGGGCAGGTGGCCGCCGCGCGCCAGGCCGCGAACCTCGTTCACGCCGATCTGCAACAGCTTGGAGGCCTGGTGAACGTTCAGCACCTCGTCGGGTTCGTCGAGGCGGTTCAGGCGCTCGATCACCGCGGCGAGCATGTTGGCCAGCCGGGCGAACTCGGGGGCTTCGACGGTGATGGTGAAGTCGTCGGACCTGGTGGCGTTTCCGTTCATCCCCTTACCCCCTCATTTGTTGTTTGGGTAAACCAACTGGCTGTATTTGAGCCGTTAGGGTTGTATGTGGAGGTTAGAACATGAACTCGGAGTGGGTAGTTGCCATTGGCACGCTCATGCTTGCCTTCGCTGCTTTTTCCCAGGTTGAGGAGTCCAGGCGGCAGATTGAGAACTCCGAAAAACAGCTCGATCTTCTCAGGAAACAAACGGAGTTCATGCGCAGCCAAATAGAGGTTCAGGAAGCCGCGATGATGCCTAAGGTTAGCGTTCAATTCGCCCCCATTTGGCGGGATGGCGCGGAGGTGACTTTGGTCAACCACTCTAGAGATTCGGTTTACTGGAGGGTTGGGTGTATCGTTCCCTTGCCCGAAAACCCACCCCACCCTTCCTTGATCGAAACCGGTGATTGTATTGCCCACATCGAACCCAGCAAGAGATGCGGGAGTTACATTAGGCAGGATCCGCTGAAAATAGAACCGGGGGATACTTGGTGCTTTGCTGCTCAAGGCATTACCGAGTTGGCCGACAAGCTGTTTAGCGAGTCCGACGCCAGCGAATGGCTTCTCGCCTTGGTTATCGAGGTCGCATACCCCCTTAGCAGCACAGGAGAAGCTAGGTGTGTTTACAAGTTGCGGCTCCTGAGAAGCGAAAGCGAGACTAGCCTCAGCGGTTACGTGATCACTCTTCTTCCAGAGAGAGCTGTGTGCACTGCTATTTGACCCCGTATTCGTTGGCTGGTTGAGCTCCTGAAAATATAGCGCGGCTGCGTAGAAGTAGCTGATGCCAGCACCAAGAAGCAGCATAGCGGCAACCAGGTCGCCCCGCCGACGCTTCTTGATGAAGTCCCCATACAGCATTTTGGATGTGGTGAGGCACCACCAGCCCAGGACCGCGGTCATTAAAAGGCCGAACGTCGGTTCTAATTCGAACGGTGGATTCATCCCCTCACCTCCAGCCCCCGCTTTTCGAGGCGTTCGAGCTCGGAGCGAAATGAGTATGACCTTCGCGGCGCAAATGCCCTTGGTAAACTCGTTCCATGTCTCAAGACGCGTTCAACCAATGGGTGGCTCAGGTTGAAAAAAGGCTGCGTGACTTGGAGTTGATGACCAGGGACCTTTTCGCCGTCGTTGTTTTTCTTTCCGCCGAACGCACGGTCGGAGCCCTCGGAGAGGAAGCAATGGAGCTCTCGCGCGAGGAGCTTGCGGGGCGGATTACCGAAGACGTTGGCGAGTTCCTTGAGAGGTTCTACGTATTCGACATCGCGCGCAAGATCGAAGATTTTGTTGATGAATACCTGGAAGAGCATTTTCACCAAACCCCCTCGCCCGGGCAGTCCGACGGGAGCGGTTCGTCGCTCTCTACGTAGCGGAGCGCCTTCCTTGCCTTTTGGATGGACATGGCCGCACGAAATGCCTTGATCCACATCACGGTATAGTTGGGCTTCGGGCAGTCTTTCTCGGCGACCACCAGGCCAGCGAAGATGTGGCTGGCGGTCAGCATGATGTAGCCCTTGAACTCGTAGCCAGACAGCCCTTCTTCGAACACTTCTTCCACCGTGTGGGTTCGCATTTCGGGTTTGTGCTCGCTGCTCATCCCCTCACCTCCAGCCCCCGCTTTTCGATGCGTTCGAGCTCGGAGCGGGGGAAGTCTCCGCTGAGAAGAGCAGACAATATAGTATTGACAGTTAGAGGCAAAAATTGAGCAAGCACTTCGGCGATTGCCTTCATGTTTTCGGCGCCTGGGTTGACGACGTGGCCAGACTCGTATTTTGCAATGCTAGATAGAGAGACGCCGCTCCTTTTAGCAAGGTCTTCCTGCCGTAGCCCTGCCGCTTTGCGAAGCCTCTTGAGGACGCTTGGTTTCATTGACATTACGTTACCACCTCCATAAAAAGCTGACAACAGATTACCATGCCTTGTTAGAAGCTGTCAATATATTACGTGCAATAGATTACCAGTTCGCTATATCCTGACAACACGAGGTGGGCGAATTGACGACACAAAAGCCGCTTTGGGCGGAAGCAATAAAGCAGCGCAGAATAGCTTTAGGGCTAAGCCAAGAGGAACTGGCACTTCGCGCAGACATATCACCCAGCCTTATCACCAAAATTGAACGCGGAGCGCATGACATAAGAAAAATGAAACTCGAGAACTTCTCAGCCCTCTTGGATGCATTATCTTGGACCCCTCATGAATTCGCGGAGGCGACAGGGCTCAGCATTCCTGGTGCAAGGGCGAAAAGCGATATGAAGCTCACTCTTTCGCCAAGCTGGGGTGGCGGGGTCTACGCTCCGGCTACACCAGAGAGCGAGAATCCGCTCGAGCATATGGGCGCCCGCCCCGTCACCTCCACCATGAAGGTCCCCATCGTGGGCACGGTTTCCGCCGGCAGGGGTGAGACGAACGTGGAGCCCGAGGGCGAGCTGGAGGTGCCCGAAGAGGTGCTGCGGCGCTACCGCCACTACTCCCTCTTTGCCCTGCGGGTGACCGGCGACAGCATGTACTGCGAGGACCTGCCCGTCTCGATCCCTCCGGGGGCCTACGTGGTAGCCGCGGCCGAGCTTTCGCCGCAGCCGGGCGACGTGGTGGTAGCCTGGCACGAGCCCACCCAGACCGGTTACCTCAAGGAGTGGCACCCCCGGCGCGAGCACCAGGTGCTGCGCTCCTGGAACCCCGACGTTCCGCCCATCCTGGTGCAGCCGGAAGACGAGATCGCGGTGCAGGGGGTGGTGGTGAACGTAACGTTCGACCCGAGGAGGATCAAGAGGGAGAGGAAGGGGAGGAGGTGACAAGACCCCGCGAATCTCACCAATCGTTGTGGAACAGGCGTTTACAATGGAGGTCGATCATGTCTTATCGGCGCAGGTACAACAGTCCGTTTCTGAAGAGGCCGCTTGGGTTCTTAGATGGGATGCTGAGCGTCTTCGACCTCTTTGGTACTGGACTGACGAAGATGACCGATGAGTACCTAAGGGAGCGCGAAGACGAGAGGAAGCGCGTGCGCAACCAGATCGTCACCATTCGCATTTACCTTGCCAACGTGGGCGGCGACCTCCAGAAGGCCATCGACGAGATTACTCGCGAAGAGCTGATAAACGGGGTCGACGTCCATGTCAAAGGGCAAGCGCCGGAAGTCCAGCAGCACACCAGCTAAAAAACAGGTCGATCTTCCGCCCGATGCGAACCTGAAAGCCGGTCGGGTGTCCCTGCCTGATGGTAAGACGGTTGACTACTTTGAGATGTTCCGCGGGCCACTTCCGCCGCCCGAGGTATTCGCCAAGTACAAGGAAATTGACCCGCGCATCATCGAAACGGTATTGAAGCTAGCAGAGAAGGAACAAGAGCACGCCCACAAGATGGATGAGCGGGCCCTGAGTGCCCAAAGCGTTGCCTTTCGGCGTGGACAGACCTACGCTTTCTTTCTCGCTCTGGCCACCATCGCCTTGACCGGATACCTTGCCGTCTTGGGGAAGTACGCAGCCGCGGTGGGTTTTGGCGGTGCCGGAATTGCAGCTTTCGTAACGCCCTTCATTCGCAACAGGCTCTTCCCTAGCCCGCCACCCGAGAGAGAACATCGAGCCGTGGTCCATCGAAAAGAAAAGGGAGGCGAGTAAGAAGTGCCTAAACGTCGCGGCCATGGTGGAGGGATGATCCTATACAGGGTCCAGCCCACACCAGAGGCGCAGCGAGGCTGCCACCCCGGGAATCTCCAAGTGGTTGGTGGCGATCAAAACCACAGTGGCAACCGCGAATTGCGTGCACGGCTTGCACTTGTGGCCGTTGATGCCAAGGGTGTACATCATCACCTGCAGCGCGGCCCGCTTGTTTCCGTCGACGAACGGGTGGAGGTTGACGATGAAGAATCCCGTAGCCGCGACCTTCTCGAAAAAACCCGGGTACGCGTCTTGGCCGCCGACGGTCTGAAAAGGCTTGTCAAGGGCGGACTCCAGCAGGCTCACACCGTTGCCCCTCAGCCCACGAGTACCACCGCCGACCTTGATGGCCTCTTCGTGCAAAGAAAGAACCGCCGCCACGGTTGGGTATTTCTTACGCTTGTGGCGACGGTAGAATTTGTGCTTGGCCACCTACTACATTTGAGCGAGCAGCTTCAGCGCTTCTTTGTTCTCACGCGTGACCTGCTTCATGACCTGCACCGCGTCGGCGTCTGTGAACTCTTTCCGCTTAGCGGTGCGCACGGTCTTCGGCTTTTTCACGATGCGCTTCGGCATTCCGGCTCACTCCCTCCTACACAGGCATCATACCACAGGGGTGGGGAAAGGCTGGTGAGAAGTGCCTAAACGCCGTGGCCATGGTGGCGGAACGGTAACCCGCCGGGCTGATGGGCGCTGGCAGGTGGCCGTGACCGTGGGTGTGGACGCCCGCGGCCGCCAGAAGCGCAAGTACGCCTACGCCCGCTCGAAGACCGAGGCCGAGCGCAAGCTGCTGGAGCTGCTGGTCAAGTACGGCGCCGGCCAGGCGGCCGACCCCGGGCGGGTTACCCTGTCCGAGCACCTGGAGCGCTGGCTGGCCTACAAGGAGGCGCGGGTCAAGCCCACCACGCTGGCGGGCTACGCCAACCTGGTGAAGAACCACATCGCGCCCGAGATCGGCCAGGTGCGGCTCGCGAAGCTGAACGCCTACCACATCGAGCAGCTCTACCAGGCCATGCTCGCCCGCGGGCTCTCGGCCCGGATGGTGAACCTGGCCCACGTGGTGCTCAACAACGCGCTGGGCCTGGCGGTCCGCTGGGGGACTCTGGACCGCAACCCGGCGGCCGCCGTGGACCCGCCCCGCCCCGCTCCCACGGAGCCGGCTTACTGGACGCCTGAGCAGGCCGTGGCCTTCCTCGAGGCCGCCCGCGGCCACAGACTCTTCGCGCTCTTCTACCTGGCCCTGGTGACCGGAATGCGCCGGGGCGAGCTGCTGGGGCTCCAGTGGCCCGACGTGGAACTGGAGCGCGGCGTGCTGCAGATCCGGCGCAACCTGACGGTGGCCGGTTCGGAGATCGTGATTTCGGAGCCGAAGACTGCACGTGCACGCAGGGCGCTGTTTCTGTCGGCCGAGGCGGTAGCCGTGCTTCGCGATCACCAAAGCCGCCAGGAGGCCGAGCGCCGCCAGGCCGCGAGCCTTTGGCGCAACGACTGCCCGCCCTGGGTGTTCGCCAGCGGCGTGGGAACCTTTACCCACCCCGGGAACCTGCGTCGGACCTTCGTGGCGCTGTTGAAGCGCGCTGGCGTGCCCGCGATACGGATCCACGATCTCCGGCACACCTACGTAAGCCTGGAGCGCGCCCGGGGAACGCAGATCGAGGTGATCAGCAGCCGCGTCGGCCACAGCCGGGTTTCGTTCACCCTGCAGGCCTATCGCCATCTTTACGAGCCCGAAGAGCGCGACGTGCTCACTCTGGGCGAGCTCGCTGAGGTGACATCTAAATGACATCTATGCAGCCGGTGAATACCGGGTTTGGCCGTGAGCCTCGCTGGATCTATGGGCATAGAAAGGTGCGTACTGGACGCGCAAAAGCCCATCTCCGTTTTTGGTTGTGGGGGGTTTGGCTTAACTCATAATCGTGGAGTCGGCGGTTCAAGTCCGCCCACCGCCACCAAAAAGAAGCCGTCCTGGACGGCGTAGAGAAAGGGAGCCGGTTCCGGCTCCCTGTTCGCTTTGACAGCTTAATTACAGCTAAGTGCTTCGCCCGGTCCATCAGGGTTCGAGCCGCACGCCTCCGGCACCGCCCACCACCTGGTAGTGCACCACCTCGGGCTCGAACTCGAGCAGGAAGTCGCGGTCCTCGGGGTAGTACTTGGCCTTAAGCACCTCGTCCCCGGCGAAGGCCCGGATCGCCTCCTCGTCGGTCCAGTAGGTGAGGGTGACGAAGTGCACCGCGTCCTCGGCGGGACGCTCGAGGATCAGCACCCCCAGGTTTCCCGGGGTTGTGCGGTAATCGGGCACCGCCCTTTCGTTCAAGAAGCTGCGGTAGGCCTCGGCCTTCTCGTGCGGTACCCTTCCGTGCCACATGCGTACGATCATCTTCCCTCCTTTGTTTCGAACCGCCGCCCCCAGGCGAACGCCGCCAGCGCCAGCGCCCCCAGCACCGCCGCGGTACCAAAGGCGGCGGCGAAGGCCTCGGGCGGGTAGGCGCCGCCCACCCGCGGGAAGCGCTGGATCACCGCCCCCATCCCCCACTGCACCAGGAAGGTGCCGCCGATGCCGAACAGGTTCACGGCGGTCGTGGCCCGGCCGGTGAGCTCGATGGGGAAGACGAGCCGCGCGTAGGCGAGCAGGATCACCCCCACCGTTCCCGTGTAGCCGAGGGCGAAGAGCAGCCCACCTAGCGCCCAGGCCCCCAGGCCGCCCGCTCCCCAGGCGAGCACCCCCACGAGGCTCACGAAACCGG
>JALSQD010000014.1 GCA_026985615.1 Thermaceae bacterium
CCGCCACGGTGTTGAGCGTCTTTTTGGCAGTGATGGCGTCCGCGCCCACGGCCTCGCCCACCTCGCGGGCTAGGGGCTCGAGGGCCAGCGACACCAGCCCCACCCCAGCACGCTCTCTCAACCGCGTGTGCATGCGCACGATCGCTGGGAGCGGCGGCACCCCCTCCTGGCGGGAGAGCCCGTTGCGCACACAGGCGAACCGCTCGGTGTAGGGCGCCAGTCACACCCCTTAACCCCACGGAGGTCGAGCCACACCTCCTCACCCAAGCGCACCGTCTTGTTTTGGCAGCGGGCGGTAGCCTGGTCCATGCGGGCCGCACGCCGGAGATCGCGGCGCAACCGCGCCTGGCCGCCTACGCTTCCAACTCCAGCGGAGAGGCGGCGTGAGCGCTCGAAGCAACGAGACCCGCAATCAGCGAATCAAAGACAGGAACTCTTCACGCGTCCTAATGTCTTCCTTGAACACGCCGCGCATCGCCGAGGTGACGGTGGTGGACTGCTGTTTCTCCACCCCGCGCATCATCATGCACAAGTGGGTACCCTCGATGACCACGCCCACGCCTTGAGGCTCGAGCACCTCCACGATCGCGTCGGCGATCTGGGTGGCCAGCCGCTCCTGCAGCTGCAGTCGGCGGGAAAACATCTCGGCAATGCGGGCGAACTTGGACAACCCCAGGATCTTACCGTTCGGGATGTAGCCGATATGCACCTGGCCGAAGAAAGGCAGCAGGTGGTGCTCACACATCGAGTAGAACTCGATGCCCTTCACCACCACCATCTCCGAGCCCTCGGCTTCGAAGACCGCATCGTTGATTACTTCTTCGAGGCTCTGCTGATAGCCCCGGGTCAGAAAGGCCCAGGCCCGGGCCACGCGCCCCGGGGTGTCGATGAGCCCCTCGCGCTCCGGGTCCTCGCCGATGAGCTCGAGCCACGCCCGCGCCTTGCGCGCCATGGCGTCGAGATCGTAGCCGGTTTCGAAGGTCATGCCGGTATCTTCCAGTTCCACGCGCTTCTTCATGGTGGCTCCCTAAACGTTCCAGCCTCCCGCGACCTCAAGCACCTGCCCGGTCACGTAGTCGGTCGCCGGACTGACGAAGTACCCCACCGCTTCCACCAACTCATCCAGGCGGGCGACCCGCCCCATGGGAATCTCCCTGACCGGCTGGGTCACCGAGTTCTCGGCCACGCCGGGGGCCACCACGTTGACGGTAACCCCGTGGGGCGCGAGCCGTGCGGCGAGCGCCTTGGCGTAGAGCACCACGCCGGTCTTGGCGATGAAATAGGGCGCGATCTGCGGCTTGGCCGCCAGCTGCCCCGCGCCCGCGTAGCCCAGAAAGAGAACCCGCCCCCAGCCCTCCGCGAGCAGGTACGGCAGCGCCGCCTGGGTCACGAAAAAGGCGGTGTCGAGGTTTGAGGCGAGCACCGCCCGCCACTCCTCCGGCTCCACCTCCTCGATGGGCTTGAAGAGGTAGTCGCCCACGTTGTTGACGACCACCGCCAGCCCGCCCAGCCCGCGCGCAGTGGCCTCCACCGCCTTCCGCGCCTGCGCGGGGTCGGTGAGGTCGGCCTGCACCATCACCGCACGGCGACCGATTCGGCGCACCGTCGCGGCGACCTCGCGGGCCTCCGCGCGGCTCGAGCGGTAGTGCACCGCCACGTCGAAACCGCGCTCGGCCAGGCCCAGCGCCACCGCCCGGCCAATGCCTCGCGCCGCCCCGGTCACCAGCGCCGCCCTAGCCACCCTTTACCTCCAGATAGCGCTCCACCAGCGGCGTGGTGTGTACGTTGAGCGGATAGTCCAGCGCCTCACGCGGCGGCACCCAGGCCCACTCGACGATTTCCTCGCTGGGAACGACTTCCTCGGTCGGGCTCTCAGCGAAGTAGTTGAACATCAAGAAGTGCATGGGTTCGTGGAAATCGGGCGGAAAGACCGCCTCCTGGAAGAGCGCCCACTCCACGTGCTCGAGCGCGAGCCCCACCTCCTCGTGAAACTCGCGCAACAGCGCGTCCACGAGCCGCTCCCCCCACTCCACCTTGCCCCCGGGGACGCCCCAGCGCCCCCGCCACTTAGTCGTGCGCACCACCAGCACGCGCCCGCTGGGGCCGCGCACGAGCGCACCTACCGTGGGGATCGGGTGGCGTGCCATATGCGAACAGTGTAGACCACCAGGACGTAAAAGAAGGTGATTTCCTGAAAGCGCAAAAAGGCCTCGGGCCTTCCCAGCAACGCGTAGACGGCCAGAACGGTGAGCTGAGTGCCGCGCCCCAGGTTGGCCAGCACCGAGAGCACCGCCTCGGGCGGCGGGCCCAGGCCGCGCTCGACGCGGCGCACCAGCCGGTCCTGCCAGCCGAAGACGAGGCGGTAGACCGCCGCCAGCCAGGCCTCCGACCCCGGCCGCGGCGCGGGCTCGGCCGCCGACGCGCGTCCGGCCGCGAGCTCGCCCAGGTTGAAGTCGAGTGAGAGGACCGCGGTCATTACGGCGAAGGCAAAAACCGCCGCCAGCGCATCTCCGCTCCGCAGGTAAAGGGCATAAAAGAGCGCGGCATGCACCACCAGGTCCACCTCGCTGTCGAGGTAGCGACCCAGCAGGCTCACCTGCCCTCGAGCCCGAGCTAGCTGGCCGTCGGCGTTGTCGAGCACGATCACGGTCAGTAAAAGCGCCGCCGCCAGCGCGTCGGCGCCACGGGCGAGCAGCACCACGGCAGCAAGCCCCAGCACCCCGTGCAGGAGCACCAGCGCCTCGGGCCGCAGCGGCAGCGGTCGCAGCAGCCGCACCAGCAGGTGAGCCAGCGGCCGCCAGAGCGCGCGGTTGAGGAACTCCTCGACCGGCCGGGGCTTGATCTCGGGCCCCGCCTCAGCCACCACCCTCCACCTCCGGCGCCAGCAGGTAGACCCGCCCCGCCCGCGCGCGCGCCCAGGCCGAAGGAGCGTGCGCACCCGATGGCAGGCGCAGGGGACCCCGGTGGGGCAGGCCGCTGGCGCGCACCTGGGCCAGCAGGTGGTCGTCTGGCAGCACGCTGCCGCGCGCCGGCGCGCCGGGGCCGTGGCCGTGGTAGAGCACGAGCGGCCGCCCACCCCAGACCGCCGCGAGCGCGCGGGGCCCGAGCGCGCCCGCGAGGGCGATACCCGCCACGGCCTCGCTCACCCCGTGGCGTTCGGCCAGCTCCCAGATGAGGCGCGGGTTGGGCCCCGCCTCCACCAGCGCGCGCCGCACCGCGCTCGCGGGCAGGAGCATCTCCGCCGCGCCCAGGTTGCACAGGCGTTCGAGCGCCCGCTCGAGCGCCGCTCCCTCGTAGGCCTCGTGCAGGTCGGAAAGCAGCTCGCCGTCCTGTTCGATGAGGTGGTGCATCACCTCGTGGGCCAGGGTGAAGCGGCGGCGCGCCGCCGCCTGGTCCGCGGCCACGACCACGGTGCGGCTGCGTCGCTCCAAGAGCCCGTCGCGCCCCGCCAGCGCGGCGGCGCGCCAGCGGTAGCCGATGCCGCCGACGAGCCGGTCCGGGGTGAGGGGAGCGTGCGCATGGCGGTAGGCAGCGGCCAGCTCGCGCACCCGCTCCTCGAGCGAGGCACGCAGCCTCCAGCGCTCGGCCGCCGTCATCTCAGCCCTCGAGCACGCGCCGGAGATGCAGGTAGATCTCGTACCAGTCCCGCTTGTTCTCGGGCCGCTTGCCACGCAACTCGATGCGGGCCAGCGTCTCCACCCAGTCCGACGTGATCTCCGCGCCCAGCACCGGGTCTTCCAGAAGCTCCGCCAGCCCGCGCGGCAGCGCGGCCGGGGTGCGCTCACCGTAGAAATCGACCGGGGCCATGAGGTCGTGTACGGTCATGCCGTAAGCCTCGGCCAGGGTGCGCAGCGTCTCCAGGCTGGGGTTCGTGCGGTCGCGCTCGAGGTCGGAGAGGTAGGGGATCGAGAGCCCCGTCGCCTCGGCGACGTCTTTTAGCCGCCAATCCCGCTCTTTGCGCAGCTCGCGAAAGCGTTCCGCCAGAGTCATGGCACCTCCTTAGGGTAAGGTTACCTTCTGGAAAGTGCTACGGTCAAGACGTAAAGAACCGCTCTTACTTGTCAATCAACATAGCGTTATGTTACCATCATAACAACAGGAGGTTTGTGGCATGAAACAGATCCAGCGCCTCTTCCGCACCCCCGCCCGCGCCCTCGCCGCCGAGACCCTCAACCTGTTCATCGAGGTGGAGAACCGCGTCGGCATCCGCGGGCTCGACGCGCTCGAGCGCGAGCTCCGCGCCGCCCTCGCCCGCCTCGAACGGGCAGGGCATCCCGAGCGCCGCCGGCTCGAGGGCGCGCTCGCGGCCCTGGCGGTCTACCGCGCCGAGCGCCCGCGCGCGCGCAAGGCACGGCGCTGGCAGGCCGGCCGCCCTAGCCGGCGCGCGACCCCCGCCAGCGCGAGCTAGGCCAGGGCACGCCGCCCCGGCGTGCCACCGCCGTGGCCGGCGCGAGGTAGGCCCAGGCCACCTCCGGCCCGTCCGGAGTCCACACCCGCACCGCGCGCCGGCGGTAGATCTCGCCTTCCTCGAAGGCGTCGAGGAACCTCAAGGCACGCGCCAGGTCGTAGAACTCGAAGAACGCCCCCTCCACCACCCCGCGCCCGGCCACGGCCGCAGGGTAGCCCTGTGGCAGCGCAAAGAGGCGAAAGTCCGCGAGCCTCGCGGGCCGCAGGCGCCGCAAGCCCGCCGCGCGCGCCACGCCATGGTTGCGCTCGCCGGGCAGCAGGCTGCCGTAGACGAAGACGCCTTGTGGTTCCATCAGCGACCGACGATGAGGACCGAGACCGGGTACTCTCCGTCAGGGAGTCCGAGAATGCGCGCCACCCGCTCGTCGTAGAAGAGCTCGGCCTCCCGGGCCGCGAGCCCCAGCGCCACCGCGGCGGTGAAGGCGGCGTGGGCCGCCTTACCCGCTTCCAGCAGCGCCTGGCGGTAGCCACGCGGGCCCAGGCGCGCCACGCTGCGCGCGGGGACGGCGGTGAGCACCAGGTAGACCCCCGCCCGGTCCGCACCCTCGGCCCCGCCCAAGGCCTCCTCCCAGGCCGCCCAATCGGGGCTCGGGGCGATCTGCTCCAGCTGATTGGCCTTGACCGCGTAGTGGTAGACGCCGTCGAAGGTGTCCTGTACGCGGCGGACCAGCAGGTAGGCCTCCACCGGGTAGGCGCCCGCCGCCGAGAGGTAGCCACGGCGGCCGTCACGGTCGGACAGCGGCAGCAGCATCTGGGCCAGGTCGGTGAGCTGCAGGGTGAGCTCGAGCTCGGGCGCCTGGGCTGCCAGCTGGGCCATCAGACGCCAGGTCTGCGGCCCCCCGCTCTTGCGCGCCTCGGGCAGGTCCACCGTCTCGAGCGGGCTGGCGTAGACCTTGGCCGTGGGCAGACGTTGCCCGTTCGTCGGCAGGGGCGACCCCGGATCGAGGCGGGTATAAGCCAGAAAAGCGTGTCCGAAATCCTTCTTCTTCATACGTCGAACCGATACCCCTTGGGAATGACCACGACCCCGCCGGGGGTCACCGTAAGGCCTCGGGCGCGGTCGGCTTCCAAATCGTACCCGATCTCCACCCCTTCGGGCACCCTTACGTTCTTGTCGATGACCGCGTTCTTGATCTTGGCGTGTCGCCCCACCTCCACGTCGTCGAAGAGCACGGCGTTCTCCACCAGACTGTACGAGTTGACGCGCACCCGCCGGAAGAGCACGGACTCGCGCACCGTCCCCCCACTCACGATCACCCCGCCGGCGAGGAGGCTGTTGAAGGCCTGGCCGATGCGCTCGCCGGTCTCGTGCACGAACTTGGCCGGCGGGCTGAAGAGATTGGCGGTGCGCAGCGGCCACTCGGGGTTGAAAAGGTCAAACTGGGGCACCACCGAGACCAGGTCCATGTTGGCCTCGAAGTAGGAGTCGAGCGTGCCCACGTCGCGCCAGTAAGTGTTGGGCCCGTGTGCGCCGGGGACGGGGTTGTTCTGGAAGTCGTAGGCCTGCAGGTGGTAGCCGTCAGCCAGCGCCTTCGGGAGCACGTCCTTGCCGAAGTCGTGCGAGGAGTCGGGGTTGCGCCCGTCCTCCTCGAGCAGGTCCACCAGCACATCCTTTTTAAAAAGGTAGTTTCCCATCGAAACGAGCGCCTTGTTCGGCCGCCCCGGGATGGGTTTGGGGTGCTCGGGCTTCTCCTGGAAGTCCACGATCCGCCAGCGCTCGTCCACCTGGATCACGCCAAAGCGGCTCGCCTCCTCGATGGGCACGGTGTAGGCGGCGATGGTCACGTCGGCGCTGGTGTCCAGGTGGTAGTCCACCATGTGGCGCACGTTCATCTTGTAGATGTGGTCGCCGCCAAAGACCGCCACCACCTCGGGGTCGTTGTTGTCGACCAGGTGCAGGTTCTGATAGATGGCGTCGGCGGTGCCGCGGTACCAGACCGGCCCCAGCTCCTCGTAGCGGTACATCTGGGCCGGCACCAGGATGATGAAGTGGTCATCCAGAAATGCCCCGAAGCGCCAGTAACGCTGCACGTGCTCGGTGAGCGACTGGGCCTTGTACTGAATGAGGATGTAGACCGAGTAGATCCCGGAGTTCATGAAGTTGTTGAGCACGAAGTCGATGATCCGGTACTTGGCCCCGAAGGGAACCGCCGGCTTGGACCGCTTGGCGGTGAGGGGGTAGAGGCGGCTTCCCTGCCCTCCCGCAAGGATCATCCCGAGTACGCGCAGTCGTTTTCCTGACGGCATAAGCGCTCCCTTGCCTCGTCTTTCATCCCAGCATACCCAACCCCTGCCGGGGCTTTGGCCACAGCGGAGCATACAATGGGCACGTGCGGATCACCAGCGCCCGTAACCCAAGGGTCAGGGGTTGGGCCAAGCTCAAGACCCGGCGCGGACGGCGTGAGCAGGGGCTCTTCCTGGTCGAGGGGGCGCGCGAAGCGGCGCGGGCGCTGGCGGCGGGAGTGGTTCCCAGCGCCTGGCTGGTCTGGCCCGAGCGGGCGGGCTCAGAAGCGGCGGAGCTGCTTGCGGGCGCGCCGGTCTACGAGCTTTCGGAAGCGGCCATGCGCAAGGTCAGCTACCGCGAGAACCCGCCGGCGCTCATCGGCGTCTTCGAACGTCCGGCACGCCACCTCGAAGACCTGCCGGCACGCCCCCGGCGGGTGCTGGTGGCCGTGGAAATAGAAAAACCGGGCAACCTGGGAGCGATGCTGCGCAGCGCCGACGCCAGCGGCACCGACGCGGTGCTAATCGTGGGCGACGCGGTGGACCCGGAGAACCCCAACGTCATCCGCGCCAGCACCGGCGCGGTCTTCGCACTGCCGCTCGCAGTGGTGGGGCACGAGGAGGCCCACCGCTGGCTAATAGCGCGCGGGCTCCAGCTCGCGGCGACGAGCCCGGCCGCCGAACGGGTCTACTGGGAGGCCGACCTCGCCCGCCCCACCGCGCTGGTGGTGGGGGCCGAGGATCGGGGCCTGCCCGCGGGGTGGCTCGAGGCCGCGGACGTGCGCCTGCGCATCCCGATGGAGGGGCGCGTCGACAGCCTCAACGCCTCGGTGAGCGCCGCGCTGGTGCTCTACGAGATGCTGCGGCAGCACTCGGTTTGATAAATATTCACTCAACTTCCTTATAGAAGGACGTTCGTTTGGTCTTGACAGCCCACGCTTCACCCCGCATAATAACCGGTGGATTGACACTCTAGACCCCTAAGTGTCAAAGGGGAAAGGAGGCAATCGCATGAGCACGGAGGTCAAGGTCATGATCAAACCCTTAGCAGACCGGGTCGTGGTCGAACCCATCGAAGAAGAAGTGACTACCAAGGGCGGCATCGTTCTGCCCGACACCGCCAAGGAAAAGCCCCAGAAGGGCAAGGTCATCGCCGTGGGTAGCGGCAAGCTGCTTGAAAACGGCGAGCGCGTTCCGCTGGAAGTGAAGGAAGGCGACATCGTCGTCTTCGCCAAGTACGGCGGTACCGAGATCGAGATCGAGGGCAACGAGTACGTCATCCTGTCCGAGCGCGACCTGCTCGCGGTCATCGAGAAGTAAGGGGAGGTAAACCATGGCAAAGATCCTCGTATTTGACGAAGAAGCCCGTCGTGCGCTGGAGCGCGGCGTGAACGCGGTGGCCAACGCCGTGCGCGTGACCCTTGGCCCCCGGGGCCGCAACGTGGTGCTGGAGAAGAAGTTCGGCTCGCCGACCATCACCAAAGATGGCGTGAGCGTCGCCAAGGAGATCGAGATCGAAGATCACCTGGAAAACATCGGCGCTCAGCTGCTCAAGGAGGTCGCCTCCAAGACCAACGACGTCGCCGGTGACGGTACCACCACCGCCACCGTGCTGGCCCAGGCAATCGTGCGCGAAGGCCTTAAGAACGTGGCCGCCGGCGCCAACCCGCTCAGCCTCAAGCGCGGCATCGATAAGGCTGTGGAGGCCGCGGTCGAGCAGATCCACGAGATGGCCCAGTCGGTCGAGGACCGCAAGGCCATCGAGGAAGTGGCCACCATCTCGGCCAACGACCCCGAGGTGGGCAAGCTGATCGCCGACGCGATGGACAAGGTCGGCAAGGAAGGCATCATCACCGTCGAGGAGTCAAAGGGCCTGGAGACCGAGCTCGAGGTCGTCGAGGGCTACCAGTTCGACAAGGGCTACCTCAGCCCCTACTTCGTCAACAACCCCGAGGCGATGGAGGTCGCTCTCGAGGATCCCTACATCCTCATCGTCGAGAAGAAGATCTCCAACATCCGCGAGCTCCTGCCCGTCCTCGAGCAGGTGGCCCAGACCGGCAAGCCGCTACTGGTAATCGCAGAAGACGTGGAGGGCGAGGCGCTGGCGACCCTGGTGGTCAACAAGCTGCGCGGCACCCTCAACGTGGCCGCGGTCAAGGCCCCCGGCTTCGGTGATCGCCGCAAGGAGATGCTCAAGGACATCGCCGCGGTGACCGGCGGCCAGGTGATCAGCGAGGAGCTGGGCCTGAAGCTCGAGAACGTTACCCTCAGCATGCTGGGTCAGGCCGAGCGCGTCCGCATCACCAAGGACGAAACCACCATCGTTGGCGGCAAGGGCAAGAAGGACGACATCGAGGCCCGCATCAACCAGATCAAGGCGGAGCTCGAGACCACCGATTCGGAGTACGCCCGCGAGAAGCTGCAGGAGCGCCTGGCCAAGCTCTCCGGCGGCGTGGCCGTCATCCGCGTGGGCGCGGCCACCGAGACCGAGCTCAAGGAGCGCAAGCACCGCTTCGAGGACGCCCTCTCGGCCACCCGCGCGGCGGTGGAAGAGGGCATCGTGCCCGGCGGTGGCGTGACCCTGCTGCGCATCACCAAGGCCGTCGACAAGGTGCTCGAGGGTCTGGAGGGCGACGAGGCGACCGGCGCCAAGATCATCCGCCGCAGCCTCGAAGAGCCCACCCGCCAGATCGCCGAGAACGCCGGCTTCGAGGGCTCGGTGATCGTCAACGAGATCCTCCAGAAGGACGACCCGAACTACGGCTTCAACGCCCAGACCGGCGAGTACGGCAACATGCTCGAGTTCGGCATCGTCGACCCGGCTAAGGTGACCCGCAGCGCTCTGCAGAACGCCGCCTCGATCGGCTCGCTGGTGCTGACCACCGAGGCCGTGGTGGCCGAGAAGCCCGAGAAGAAGGAAGCGGCTCCGGCCCCCGGCGGCATGCCCGACATGGACTTCTAATCGCTCCCAGCGAGCAAAAAACCGGCGGCCACTGGCCGCCGGTTTTTTCTTTTGCCAACGCGCGTTAGAGGCCAAGCTGGAGGCGCACGCCGCGGGGGAGCTGGAAGAGGGTGGCGTGGCGCTCGGGGTCGTAGTAGGTGAGCTCGAGCCTCGCGGCCCGTTCCAGACTCACCCTCTCGAAGTTGTAGTCGCCCTTGCCGCCCACCAAAAAGGCCCAGGGCGAGGCGTAGCCGATAACCGGGAAGCTAAAGGCCCAGACGCGGTCGAAGACCCGCCGCATCTTCTGATAGGCGTCCGCGAACTCGCCGGTGAAGAGGTAGACGCTGCCCGCCTGGGTCACGTAGGCCCCGCCGGGGCGCAGGGCACGGTAGACGCCCCGGTAGAAGGGCTCGGAAAAGAGCACCGCTGCCGGCCCCACCGGGTCGGTGGAGTCGGCCGCGATCACGTCGAAGGCAGCCTCCTTTCCCGCCACGTAGTCGGAGCCACTGCCCACCACCAGCTCGGCGCGGGCGTGGCGGTCGGCGAGCAGCTCGTCCAGGAGCCCCCGGTCCACGTCCAAGTACTCGGCCGAGACCCGCAGCACCTCGGGGTCGATCTCGACCATCGTCGCCCGCTCGACCTCGGGGTGGCGCAGCACCTCGCGCAGCGTGCCGCCGTCGCCGCCGCCGATCACCAGCGCCCGGCGCGGCGCCGGGTGGGCCAGCAAGAGCGGGTGCACCAGCGGCTCGTGGTAGCTGAGCTCGCCGTCCTCGACAAGCTGGACGGTGCCGTCGATAACGAGCATGCGGCCGAAGCCCTCGGTCTGGTAGACCTCGATCTGCTGGTAGGCGCTCCTGCCCGAGTAGAGGCGTTCGCGCACCTTGAAGCCGACGCCGTAGCCGCGGGGGTACCACTCGACGAACTCCACGGAGCCTCCTAGTAGGGGAACATCACCACCGCGGCCAGGGCCGCGGTGGGCCAGTCCTCGACGCGGGCGTGCGCGACGCCGGCGAAGAAGCGCTCGAGCACCCAGCCGCGTCGGGCAAAACCCTCCTCCACCATCGCCCGCACGGTGCGCTCGGCCTCCTCGGGCGTGACCGGGCCGGAATACTCGTAGATCAAACCGCCTGCGCCGTCCGGGCGCAGACCCACGCCCAGGGCCGCAGTCACCGGCGCGCCCGCCTCGGTGGCGCCGGCCTCGGCGTAGACGGTCGGCAGCAACATGCCCACGGGGATGCCCTCGGGCAGGCGCTCGAGCCACTCCACGTGGGCGGGGATGACGCTGGAGAGGCGCACCAGGTTCACGTTGCCGATCCCCATCTCGAGCAGGGCGTTGTCGAAGGCGTTGAGGGGAGTGCCCCCCGTGGCGGTGGCGGTCAGGAGAATCGCTTTGGTCGGCGTGGTCCAACTCAACTCGTCTTCACCTCCCCGGCCCCAGGGCCGAGCCCCGAGTTTACCACCCCGCCGCCCGGACCTTCAGCCCCAGCGCGCGGTGGACGAGCTGGGCAGCGGTCATGGCGGGGTAGAAGAGGTCCACCGGCGAGAACTCCACGAAGTCCATACCCACGACCTCCTTGGCCTCGAAGACCGCCTCCAGCAGGTCGAGGGCCTGGCCGAAGCGCAGCCCGCCGGCGAGCGGCGTGCCCACCGCGGGCATCTCGGAGGGGTCGAGGGCGTCGAAGTCGAAGCTCAGGTAGACGCGCGGCGGCAGCACCTCCAGGATCTCGTCCAGCGGCAGCCCCTCGCGCGCGATCCGCCGCGCCGGAAACTGCGGGATGGCGTGGGCTTGCAGGTAGGCGTGTGAGTCGCGCGCCACCGCGCGCTGCCCCACCTGCACCAGCGGCACGCCCAGCTCGTGCACCCGCCGCATCACCGAGGCGTGCGAGAGCGGCGAGCCCTGCCAACGGTCGTAGAGGTCGTCGTGGGCGTCGATGTGCAGCACACCGAACGCGCCCAGGACCGCGCGGTGCGCCCGCACCAGCGGCAGCGTGATCGAGTGGTCGCCCCCGAGCGCGACCGCGAACTTGCCCGCGGCCAAGAACTCACGGGCCCGATCCTCGATGAGGGCGTGTGAGGCCGCGGCGTCACCCGCGACCATGGGCACCTCCTCAGCGGCGTGGATGCCGGCGCACGCCGGGTCGAGTTCGAGCTCGAAGTCGTAGGGCTCGAGCTCGCGGCTCGCACTCAGGATGGCCTCCGGGCCCAGCCGCGCGCCCGGCAAAAAGGACAGGGATAAGTCGTAGGGCACGGGCAAGACCACCACCCGCGCCCGCTCGAAAGGTGCTTGCTCCTCACCAAAGGCCCGCATGTCCATCCAGTCTACCGGATGCGTGGGCCCAGGCGATTCGAGGGCGGGCTCAAGCGTAACGCTCGGCCCAGCGTTCCACCTCGACGAGAACGGGCTCGAGCGCCCGTGCCTTGTCGGTCAGGCGGTACTCCACCCGCGGTGGCACCTCCGCGAACTGGTGCCGCGTCACCCACCCCGCGGCCATCATCTCTTTCAAACGCAACGACTGGGTTCTGGGGAGCAACCCCGTCCGCTCCTGGAGTTCGCCAAAGCGCAACGGACCCTCTAGCAAAGCGCGGAGGATGCGATAGCTGCCCTGCTGCCCCAGCAAGCCCAATGCAGATTCAATAGTTTGCACGTCTATACTCACGGTTCCATTATACAGCAACATGGGACGGTGCCAGCTTCACGTACGGTTCCAATAAATACAGGGTGGTAACTTTTACTATTCGCGATGATATGGCGATCTACGCTTAATCATATAAGCGCGATAAATTTGTTCCATCGCGACCACCAATGCAAGTTCATGCTGCAGCGTGAGCGGCGAGAGGCTCCACAGCCAGTCGGCGGCCGCCCGCACCTCGTCCGCGTGCCCCTCCGCACCCCCCACCAGCAGCGCCACCCGCCCCACGCCGCGGCCCGCCCACTGCTCGATCCGCCGGGCGAGCTCGAGCGAGCGCACCAGTTCGCCGCGCTCGTCGAGGACCACGCGAAACCAGCCCTCCGAAAGCTCGAGCTGGCGGCGCGCCGCCTGGGGGCCCGAGCGCACGGTGAGCAGCTCAACCTTGGCCAGCGCGCCGAGCCGCTCGCGGTAGAAGGCCACGCCCCCACGGGCGTAGCTGAGCTTGGGCTTGTCCACGGCAACGATGCGCCAGCGCAACGGGGCTCCTTTCCGTGTAGTTTATAATGGACTCCAAAGGGGCCGAGATGCTAGACCGCGAACGCGCGATCGTTCTTATTCTTATTGGGTACGCTACGGCGGCCCACCCCGGCGTATGCCGGGGGTTTTTCTTGCCCCGGACAAGGAGGACCACATGATCAAGGACACCCAACGGTTCAAGCCGTTCACCCGCGACCCCATCGCGCTGGTGAACGAGCACGGCGAGTGGATCGGGTCGTTCGACCTCGACCTGGACGACGACCAGCTCCGCACCCTCTACCGCGACATGGTGGCGGCCCGCCTTCTCGACGAGCGACTACTCCTGCTGCAGCGCTCCGGCAAGTCGAGCTTCGCTATGGAGGCTGCGGGCCACGAGGGGATCCAGATCGCCATCGCCCACACGGTGAAGCGCGGCTTCGACTGGCTCTTCCCCTACTACCGCGACCATGGCATGCTGCTGGCGCTAGGCGTGCCAGCGCTGGAGATCTTCGCCGAGACGCTGGCCACCAAGGCCGACCCCGCCAAGGGGCGGCAGATGCCCAACCACCCCGGCTCGAAGAAGCTCAACGCCTTCACCGTGGCCTCGCCCATCGCCTCGCACATCCCCCCCGCCGCTGGGGCAGCCATCAGCGCTAAGATCCAGAACACCGGCCAGGTGGTCGTCACCACCTTTGGTGACGGCGCCACCAGCGAGGGCGACTGGCACGCCGGCGTGAACTTCGCCGCTGCCCAGGGCGCGCCCGCGGTCTTCGTGGTCGAGAACAACCGTTACGCCATCAGCGTGGACCTGCAGAAGCAGACGGGCTCGGAGAACCTGGCCGTCAAGGCCAAGGCCTACGGCATGCCCGGTTATTACCTCGACGGCATGGACGTGCTGGCGAGCTATTACGTAATGCAAGAGGTTATCGAGCGCACCCGCGTCGGCGCCGGGCCCGCCCTGGTGGAAGCCGTGGTCTACCGCTACGGCCCGCACTCCTCCGCCGACGACGACCGCCTCTACCGCCCCAAGGAAGAGGTGGAGCACTGGAAGCAGCGCGATCCCATCGAGCGCTACCGTAAGTTCCTGGCCGGGCGCAGCCTGTGGGACGAGGCCTGGGAAGCCGAGCTGCGCGAAGAGATCGGCACCGAGCTGGCCCGGGCGCTCGAGGAGGCCGAGGCCGCCGGCCCGGTGCCCGAGGTCTGGATGTTCGACGACGTCTACGCCGAACCCCTGTGGCCCCAGGTCGAACAGCGCCGGCTCCTCGAAGAAGAGCTGGGCGCCTGAAGCGGGAGGCAACGATGGCAACGATGACCCTCGTGCAGGCGATCGCACGCACGCTCGACGAAGAGATGGCCCGCGACGACGCGGTAGTGGTGCTGGGCGAGGACGTCGGCAAGCGCGGCGGCGTCTTTCTGGCCACCGAAGGCCTGCAGCAGAAGTACGGCCCCGACCGGGTGATCGACACCCCGCTCTCAGAGGCGGCGATCATCGGCGCGGCAGTGGGCATGGCCGCCCACGGCCTGCGGCCAGTGGCCGAGATTCAGTTCGCCGACTACGTCTTCCCCGGCTTCGACCAGCTCGTGAGCCAGGCGGCCAAGCTGCGCTACCGTTCGGGCGCGCAGTTCACCGCCCCCATGGTGGTGCGCATGCCCTCGGGCGGCGGCGTCAAGGGCGGGCACCACCACTCCCAGAGTCCCGAGGCCCACTTCGTCCACACCGCCGGGCTCAAGGTGGTGGTGGTCAGCACCCCCTACGACGCCAAGGGATTGCTCAAGACCGCCATCCGCGACGACGACCCGGTGGTCTTCATGGAGCCCAAGCGGCTTTACCGCGCGGTCAAGGAAGAGGTGCCCGACGAGGACTACACCATCCCCCTGGGCCAGGCGGCGGTGCGCCGCGAGGGCGACGACCTCACCCTCATCTACTACGGCACGGTGGCGCCTGAGGTGCTGCAGGCGGCCGACGAGCTCGAGAAGGTGGGAATCCGCCCCCACGTGCTCGACCTGCGCAGCCTGATGCCGTGGGACAAGGAGGCGGTGCTCGAGGCCGTGAGCCGGACCGGCCGGGTGATGATCGTGGCCGACGCCCCGCGCCACGCCAGCTTCGCCAGCGAGGTGGCGGCGACGATCGCCGAGGAGGTGCTCGACCAGCTCGAGGCTCCGCCCGTGCGCGTCACCGGCTTCGACACCCCCTACCCCTACGCCCAGGACAAGCTCTACATGCCCACCGTCACGCGGATCCTCAACGCCACCAAGAAGGTGCTCGACTACTAGCGCCCCGGGAGGTGCCATGCCCAAGGAAGTGCTCTTACCCGAGCTCGCCGAGTCCGTGGTGGAAGGCGAGATCCTCAAGTGGCTGGTCGAGGAAGGCGACGTTGTCGCCAAGGACCAGCCGCTGGTGGAGGTGATGACCGATAAGGTCACGGTCGAACTGCCCAGCCCCTTCTCGGGTGTACTGGTGAAGAAGCTCGTCAAGGAGGGCGACGTCGTACCGGTGGAGACGCCGGTGGCGCTCATCGAGGAAAGCGCCGAAGCCGCCGCGGCCGCTCCGGCAGCCGCAGCCGCGGCGGCGAAGACGGGCGCCGAGGAAGAAGACCGCGGCGAGCGGCTCTCGCTCTTCAAGCCCGACAAGACCGAGACCGAGGCCGAGGTCAAGAACCCCTTCACCTCCGACTCGCCCCGGCGCGCGGCTACGGCCGCAGCCGAGCGGCCCCGCGCCGGAGTCAACAAGTACGGCCGGGTGCTGGCCGTGCCGGCGGCGCGCCAGCTGGCGCGCGAGCTGGGCATCGACATCGCCCAGGTGCCCGGCTCCGGTCCGAACGGCCGCGTGCGTGTGGAAGACGTGCGCGCCTACGCCAAGCAAGGCCCGGCGGCCGCCCCCGCCGCTCCAGCGGCCGCGGCCGGTTTCCCCCCGCCGGTGCCCTACGTCACCCCGTCGGGCAATGAGGACCGCGAGGAGCGCGTGCCGCTCAGGGGCATGCGCCGCATCATCGCCCAGCAGATGATGGCCAGCCACCTGCACACCGTCCGCACCCTCATCGTGGACGAGGCGGACGTCACTGAGCTGGTCGCGCTGCGCCAGCGGCTCAAGGTCAGGGCCGAGGCGGCGGGTGTCAAGCTTAGCTACGTTCCCTTCATCTTCAAGGCCGCGGTGGAGGCTCTGAAGAAGTTCCCCGCGGTCAACAGCAGCCTCGACGACGCCCGCGGCGAGGTGGTCTACAAGAAGTACTACAACCTGGGCCTCTCGGTAGCCACCGACGCCGGGCTGGTGGTGCCGGTGATCCGCGACGTGGACCAGAAGACGATTCTCGAGCTGGCCGCTGAGATCGGCGACAAGGTGACCCGCGCGCGCGAGGGCAAGCTGACGCCCGAGGAGGTCAGCGGCTCCAGCTTCTCGGTGACGAGCGTGGGCAACCTGGGCGGGCTCTTTTCCTTCCCCATCATCAACGTGCCCGACGCCGCCATCCTGGGGGTGCACACCATCCAGAAGCGCCCGGTCGTCAAAGACGACGGGATCGTCGCTCGCGAGATGCTCTACCTCTCGCTCAGCTTCGACCACCGCCTGGTGGACGGCGCCGAGGCTACGCTCTTCCTGCGCGTGGTCATCGAGCACCTGGAAGACCCCTACTGGCTTATGCTGCACGCCGTCTAAGGAGAAACCATGTACGACCTGATCGTCATCGGCACCGGGCCGGGCGGTTACCACGCCGCCATCCGTGCCGCCCAGCTCGGCCTCAAGGTGGCCGCCGTCGAGGAGGGGGCGGTGGGGGGCGTCTGCCTCAACGTTGGCTGCATCCCTACCAAGGCCCTCCTGCACGCCGCCGAGACCCTGGAACACGCCGAGAAGGCGGCCGAGTTCGGCCTGGTCTTCGCGGAGCCCGAGCGCGACCTCACCAAGATGGGCAGGTGGCGCGACAAGATCGTCAAGAAGCTTACCGGCGGCGTGGCCAGCCTGCTGAAAGGTAACGGGGTCGAGCTGATCAAGGGGTTCGCGCGCTTCACCGGCCCCCACGAGCTGGAGGTGGACGGAAAGAAGCTCGAGGCAGGAAAGATTATCATCGCCACCGGGTCCAAGCCGGCGGTGCTGCCAGGCTTCGAGCCCGACGGCGAGCACGTGCTCACCTCCACCGAGATGCTGCAGGTAGAGCGGGGCGTGCCCGAAAAGCTACTGGTCATTGGCGGCGGGGTAATCGGGCTCGAGTTCGCCTCCATCTACGCCCGCCTGGGCTCGGAGGTGACCGTCGTCGAGTACGAAGGGCAGATCCTACCCGGTAGCGACCCCGAGCTCGTCAAGCTGCTGGCGCGTAGCCTCAAGAAACAGGGCATCGCCATCAGGACGGCCACCAAGGCCGTGGGCTACGAAGAGGCGGGGGGCGGGCTGCGGGTCACCGTCGAGCCGGCCGGCGGCGGCAAGCAGGAAGTGCTGGAAGCCAGCAAGATCCTGCTGGCCGTCGGCCGGGTGCCGGTCACCGAGGCCCTGAACCTCGAAGCCGTGGGCATAAAGACCGACGCGCGCGGCTTCGTTCCCACCAACGAGCGCATGGAAACGAACGTGCCCGGCGTTTACGCCATCGGCGACGTCACCCGGCCGCCGCTTTTGGCCCACAAGGCGATGAAGGAAGGGCTGGTAGCCGCCGAGCACGCCGCGGGCCGGCCCGCGGCCTTCGACCAGCAGATACCGGCCGTTGTTTACACCCAGCCCGAGTTCGCCGGCGTCGGCATGACCGAAGCCGATGCGAAGGAGCGCGGCATTCAGGTGCGGGTGGGACGCTTCCCTCTCTCCGCCTCGGGCCGGGCGATGACCTTGCAACAGACCGAGGGCATGGTCAAGGTCATCGCCGACGCCGAAAACGACCTGCTGCTGGGCGTACACATTCTCGGCCCCGGTGCCTCCGACCTCATCGCCGAGGCGGCGCTAGCGCTGGAGATGGCCGCGACCGCGACCGACCTCGCGCTCACGGTTCACCCTCACCCCACACTCTCCGAGAACCTCATGGAGGCGGCGGAGAACCTGCATGGTCGGGCCATTCACATTCTAAACAAGCGCTGAGGGAATTCTAACCACAATCTAATTTTCACAACACCCCCTTTTGGGGGTATCATATCCAACTGGATTGCTCTAGTTTAAGGGCGTGGATAGGCTGCCCCGCCGCCGTTCGCGCGGCTTTACCCTTCTTGAATTGCTCGTCGTGATCGGCATCCTTGGGATCGTCGCCGTGATGGGCATGTTCAACGGCCGCCTCATGGCGGACCGTCAGGAGCGCAGCTCGTTCCTGACGAGCGTCGAGCAGATCTTCTGGCGGGGCGCGACCACCGCCTCCAGCCGCGCCGGCACCTACCAGCTCAACTACGACGGCCAGCGGCTGGCCATCGTTCCGAGCGGTGGCGGCACCGCCGTCTACTCGGTGGAAGTGCCTAGCGGCGTGACCCTTTC
>JALSQD010000015.1 GCA_026985615.1 Thermaceae bacterium
ACCTGGACTACTACAACCGAAGGAGGCCGCACCGAGCCCTGAACGGCCTGTCGCCCCTGGAGTTCCTGGCTATGATGCAAGAGGAGTCGGTCCCCCAAAGAGTCTCAGATGTGTTGACCGATTACAGTAGCTTGACCACGAAAGTATCTGATATTAGACTTGCATTAGCATGCGCGGGCTGCTAAATAACGACCGCTAGCGGGGGAACGTGGCCTTCCCCCCGGTTCCCTATTGAACCGGGGGCTTTTTCGTGAAAGAGGACGACGATGGAACGAACGTTGACGAGCGAAGTACCGGGCAAGGTGGGCGAAGAGGTCGAGCTTCAGGGCTGGCTGCACTGGCGGCGCGACCTGGGGGGCATCCAGTTTATTCTTTTACGTGACCGCAGCGGCATCGTCCAGGTGGTGCTGCCCGGCGGGCTGAAGCTGCCCCTACCCGAGTCGGCCGTGCGGGTGCGCGGCGTCGTGGTGGCCAACGAAAAGGCCCCCGGAGGGTGCGAGGTCCAGGCCGAGGGTCTCGAGGTGCTGCAACCCTCGCAGCAGCCCACGCCGGTGGAGATCCCCAAGGAAGAATGGCGCGCCAACCCCGAGACGCTGCTCACCTACCGCTACGTCACCCTCCGCGGCGAGAAGGCGCGGGCGCCGCTCAAGATCCAATCGGCCCTGGTGCGCGGCTTCCGCAAGTACTTAGACGCCCAGGACTTCACCGAGATCTTCACGCCCAAGCTGGTACGCGCCGGCGCCGAGGGCGGAGCCAACCTCTTCGAGGTCGACTACTTTGGCGAGTCCGCCTACCTGGCCCAGAGCCCGCAGCTCTACAAGCAGATCATGGTAGGTGTTTACGAGCGTGTGTATGAAGTGGCCCCGGTCTGGCGCGCCGAGGAGCACGCCACCAGCCGCCACCTGAACGAGTACCTGAGCCTCGACGTGGAGATGGGCTTCATCGAGTCGGAAGAGGATGTAATGGCGCTCGAGGAGGAGCTGGTGCGGGCAATGCTGGAAGAAGTGGCCCAGACGGTGGGCCCGGAGCTCGAGCTTCTGGAGGTGGAGATGCCCAAGTTCCCACGCGAGATCCCACGCGTTCCCTACGCTGAAGCCAGACGCATCGTCAAGGAAGAGCTGGGATTGGGCATGGGCGCCGACCTCAACGACGAGGCCGAACGCGCCCTGGGGGCTTACTTTTCGGAAAAATACGGCACCGACTTCGTCTTCATCGTCCAGTACCCTGAATTAGTACGGCCCTTCTACACCTACCCAACCGGCGACGGCCTCACCCGCGGCTACGACCTGCTCTTCCGGGGGCTGGAGATCACCTCGGGCGGCCAGCGCATCCACGACCCCGACGTAATCGTGCAGCAGCTCGAAAAGAAGAGCATGGACCCGGAGCGCTTCCGCGACTACATCGAGGTCTTCAAGTACGGCATGCCCCCGCACGGCGGCTTCGCTATTGGCGCCGAGCGCTTCACGCAAAAGCTAATCGGCCTGCCCAACGTCCGCTACGCCCGCGCCTTCCCGCGCGACCGGCACCGGCTGGAGCCATAAAGGTGGTGCATGGTGCGTAGTGCGTAGTTTGTGGTACGCGGTAGCGGGGCTGGCTTGTGGCATGTAGCTCGTGGCATGTGGTGGGCCAGTCAGCGGCAAAGAAATCACGGCTTCGCGCGCGGCATGGACCCCGGATCTCCCTCGGCTATCAGCCACGGTCGTCCGGGGATACAAACAAAAGCGGCTCGTGGCGAGTGGCCTGTAGCTCGTGGTGGGCCAGTTAATGACAAAGAAATCTCGGGGTGCTGTAAAGCATGGACCTCCCCGAGCCTCGCTCGCTAATTGCTCACTCGCCCCGGGATGCGTCGTTATTTAGGAAAACGAAAAGTAAATTGTGTCCTCGGCCAAGCGGGCGAAGCCCGCGCGAACCGGGGACCATGCTAGGCCCGAACTCCACGGTTTAGTCACGGCAAATAACGCTCCCTCCCCTGGGAGAAGGCCGGGGTGGGAGTTGTTGGCGCCAACAAAGCCAAACGTCCATCATCCGAATCATGGGCAACCCACATCCCACTCCCTACATCCCACGTCCAAGCGCAGCACTATGCTTCATGGTTCAACCGCAGCAGAAAGCGGCCTCATTCGCGCTAGCGCAACTTCAGGGGCAGCCGCAGCAGCCAGGCGGCGCCAAAGTAGACGACGCTGGCCGCCAGGGAGCCGGCGAGCAGCGGAATGAGCGAGGTAGCCAGGTCACGGGCCGGGCCAACCAGACCGGCAGCCAGGTAACCCAGGTAGCCCGCCGCGAGCGCGGCCAGCGCTACGCGCAATAACAGTCCGAGCTGAGACGCCGCGGAGAGCAGCCCGTCGCGCTGGTAGATCCAGATCATCCAGGCCAGGCCCAAAACGCCAGCAATGACGGTGGCCAGGTTGAGGTAGAACATCCCGCCACCAACGAGCAGATAGTAGCCAAGGGTGTTGAGCAAGAAAAGGGCCACACTAATCTTCACCGCGCGCCAGATCTGCTGCCGGGCGTAAAGGCCGCGCACGTAAAGGTTGTAAAGCCCCCAGGGCAAAAGCGCCAATCCCAGGGCCTGCATCGCCTCGGCGCTGTAGGCGAAGACCTGCATGTCGAAGCTGCGCTTCCAGGCGAAGAGCACCGCGACGACCCAGGGCGCGAGCCCCACCATGAGCGCTGAGGCCCAGCCGAGCAGCACGGCCACGCGCGCTAGACCCCCGTCGAGCAGACGGGTATAGGCCGCGGTCTCCCCCGCCGCCGCGTGCGCCGAGAGGCGCGGGTAGAGCGCCAGCGCGGGCGAAACCGAGAAGAGGCCCAGGGCCATCAGGTAGGTCATGTCGGCGTTGCTGAAGCCGGTGGCCGCGCCCAGCGGCATCGAGGTGAGCAGGGCGTAGAGGACAACGGTCAGGAACTGGCGGGTCGAGGTGGTGAAGACGAAGGGCGTCATCAAGAGCGCCGCCTTGCCGATGGCCGGGTGCCAGCCGAACTCGAGCCCGAAACCCCGCAGCGCGGGCACTTGCACCCCCGCCTGCAGGAATCCGCCCAGAACATAGGCCAGCGCCAGCGCCGTCGCACTCCCGGGCCATAGCAGCATCACCGCGATGGCCCCAGCGTTGAAGGCGAGCGGGGCGAAGCTGGGTCCCCAAAACCGCTCCTCGGACTGCAGGAAGGCGCCGAAGAGGGCCGCCATGCTGATGGCCAGCAAGAAAGGCATGACCAGGCGGATAAGGTAGGTCACCAGCGCCGGGTCAAGCTGGGTGTCGGCCGCCAGCAGGAGGGCCGCCAGCTGTGGAGCGAAGAGAATGCCGAGGCCGACCACCAGCAGGTTGAGGCCCAGCAAAAAGGCGGCAAAGCAGCGTTTGAAGCTTTCGCGCTCCGCCTCGGGCACCTCGGCAAGCACGGGAATGAGGGCGTTGGTGACCGCGCCTTCGGCCAGGATCTCGCGGAAGAGGTTGGGCACCCGGTAGGCCACCAGAAAGGCGTCGGTTATGGCCTTGTCGAAGAAGTTATTGAGCACGCCCTGGCGCACGACCCCCAGCACCCGGCTGGCCAGCGTGCCCGCCATGACGATGAGGGTGTTGTGCAAGATGCGCTTCTTACTCAAACCGGGTTCAGTATAGCACCGCAGCCTCGCGCGATTTACCGCGATCGGCCCGGTTAAGACGCGCAGTGTTGCAAGCTGGGTCGAAGGACTCACTCCTCCCAGCGCACCCGGCTGCCCTGGGGGAATTTTTCGACCACCAGTCGCGCCGGCATCCGCTGGGCCAGCTCGGGCACGTGGGTCACCACCCCCACCATCCGCCCCTGGGTGGGCAGCGCCTCCAGCACCTCGGCCGCCAGCTCCAGCGCCTCGGCGTCGAGGGTGCCAAAGCCCTCGTCGAGAAAGAGCGCTCCCAGCCGGCCGCGCGAAAGGTGCTCCGAAAGCGATAGCGCCAGACTGAGCGAGGCCAGAAACGTCTCGCCGCCCGAAAGCGTCTTGGCCGGGCGCAGCGCACCGGTCCAGAGGTCCTCGACGTGGTAGACGCCGTCGGCCAGCCGGAAACGGTAGCGGTGCTGGGAAAGGGTGAAGAGCAGCTCGGAGGCGCGGGCCAGCATGTCCAGCTGCAAGCGTTCGAGCAGGTAGTCGGGGAACTTATGGCCCTTCAGGTCCTCGGCCAGCTGCTCCCAGACGCCCACCTTCTGCACCAGCTCGGCGGCCTCCTTTTCGGCCCAGCGCTTTTGCTCCAGACCGCGCTCGAGCACCGCCAGCCGCTCCTCGAGCCGGCCCTGCTCCTTCTCCAGGCGGGCACGTTCTTCCTGCAGCTCCAATAACTGCTTTTTCTTGACGGACAGCTCTTCGGGGTCGACCTCCGACTTGCCAACCAAAAGCCGGTCTATCTCCTGCAGCCGCCCGGCAACGTAGGTCTTCTCCCGCCGCCAGTCCTCGAGGCGTTTTTCCAGCTGCGCCACCTCCTCCGGCCGCCGCCGCGCCTGCTCGACCTCCTCGACAGCGGCGAAACCGAGCTGCTGCAAAAGGGCGTCCACGCTCTTTTCCAGCGGCTCCAGTGCCCCAGCCAGGGCCGCCTGGCGTTCCTCGGCGGCGCGCAAAGCGCTGGCGGCCGCTTCGGCCTGTTTTTGCAGGTCGGCAATCTTCCCGGCCCGCTTTTCCAGGTCCGCCAGACGCTTGCGCAGCTCGCGGGCGTAGGCGGCCGGCTCGAGCCCGCCAATCTGGGCGGCTATCTCCGCCGCCAGGCCCCGGCGCATGGCCGCCAGCCGACCCTCCAGCTCCGCTATCCGTGCGGCGTCCACCGGCTC
>JALSQD010000016.1 GCA_026985615.1 Thermaceae bacterium
ACGGGCACCGGCTCGAGCATGGCTTAAGAACTGCTTGGATTCACCAGCAGACTAATCTCGATGCCCTCTGGAGGGGCCCCGACGGAAATGGCGTAATCGCCGTAGCTGCGAGGGCTCTCCACACCGTCGTTCTTACGAACCTCAACCAGCTCGAAGAGCCTATGCGCCGGCGCGTTTCCCTTTTTATTCTCGTGGGTAAAGACGACGAGACCGCGCACGTTCATCTCGCCTCGGGCCGCAGAGCGGTCGAAGTCGAAGAGGCGCATCAAGGCGTCCCAAAACAGCTCCAGGTCGCCAGCCGAAACGCCAGTCTGCTCGGCCAGGTAAGGGTTGAAAAAGCCGTGGGCGCGGTAGAGGCCGTAAGGCACGAGGGGCTTTTTGCCCATCTCGGTCTGGCCGCTTTCCATACGCTCCTCCGTGGTCCGGGCCTGGCGGGTGATGGTTAGCTCCAGCGGCAGAACCGGGTCCATAGAACGGGCGAACGTCATCTGCAGTGGGCCGCGTACCTGTCCCGCGTTGTAGTCGCCCGTGGACATTACGGCGCCAAACATGCGAATGTCGTAGTAGCGCTTAAGCATCTGCTGTTGCAGGTTTTTGTCGGCTCGCTTGCTTTTTTTCTCGGCCCCAACCTCTTCCGCCACCTCGGCGATCAGTGCGTTGAGTGCGGCCTCGCTTTGGATGAAAATCTTATAGCCCTCGGCGTTTTGTTTGACGAGGGTAACGTAGTCGCGCACCTTGCGCTTGAGCGCCACGTCGGTAACCAAGCCCTGCATGGTTTCGGGGTCTACGCGGGGCATGTTGCCCGCGTCGGGGTCGCCGTTGGGGTTGCCGTCCTTTACGTCGAAAAGCAGAACGAACTCGTGCCTCTTGCCGGGGTCCAGATAGATCTCACTCATGGCCTACCTCCGCTTCCGCCTCTTTTCCGTCCTTGTTTTTTGCCCTAAAGTCGGCGCGCTGGTGGTAAAAACCCAGGGCGAACTCAGCCTGTTCTTCGAGGGTCAGGGTTTTGGGGAACCCGCCCGAATCGTCGAGCGCCGATACGATTTCTTCGACGAGCGGGTTGAGCGAACCGGCTTTCTGCAGGTGCGACACCGCTGCGGTACGGATGAGCATACCGAAGGTGGCCGCGGGCGCTGTTGAGGCCGATCCGTAGAACTTCTCGACCAGGGTACGGTTGATTTTGAAACCCTGGGCCCGTTTTTGCGCTTCTTCCAGAACGGCCAGCAACCTGCCCGATAGATAGGCTGGACTTCTTCTTTGCGGATCTAACTTTTCCATGTTCTCAACCTCCTCGCTTCCGTAAAACATGACCAGCTTGATCAGGGCCACCAAAGCTTGATAGCGCCAGGATTCCTTGGCTTCGCTCAGTACACGGGCGTTGCGAAGTGCGGCGATGGCCGCTTGCCTCAATCCAGGCGGGGGCGGATGCCCCAAATAGGCGCTGCGCAGCAGGCCGCGCAGGTGGTTGGGGTTGTGGCTATTCAGTGCCCTGAGCAGCTCGGCAATGGAGTGGGGCCTTGGTCCGTCGTCCCAGGGCGAGACTATCCGTGTTGACTTGAGAAACCGCGCCATGGACGATTTGAGGTTTTCTAGCGAAGAATCTATCCACTCTCTTAAGGCTATGCGCCCGACGTTTGGAGAAAGCACGGCCAGGTAAAAACCGTAGTCGTCCAGGTTCAAGGCTGCTTCGCGGGGGCGCCACGGGAGCTGTAAAAGGGCTTCCATTTGCGCGAGCGTGGCCCTTGGGGCCGATTCGGTTCCGTCTTTGGGCGCGTCGTCTTGGAGGAGTTGGGCCAGCATTTTTGAAAGGCTGGAAGCATCCAGGATCTGTTCGCCAGCTTCCAGTGGTGCCGGGGCCTTGACCCAGTAAAGGGCGATCTGGTTGGTGAGAGCGTCGCGTTTATTTTTGTCGCTAAGAATGCGCTTTCTATGCCGATCGCTCTGGCTGAGGTAATTAAATGCTCTTGATGCGGTATCAGCACAACGGAAACACAAACCTATGTGGGCCAATTCTTCGGGTGAGGCGCCGGAAACAAACGAAGGGAAGGACGATTGATTAAATGAGTGGAGGGGAGAGTTGCCCACCAGCTTTACCCCCAAGGGAATCTTGCGGATCAGTTGGGTTTTGTTGCCGCACACCGCGCACACGCCGTAAACGGCTCCTTTTTTGGGTGCGCTTGCTCGCTCAAGGTACGAAACCCAAAATGTTACGGCTTCGGGGTGTTCAAACAATGGCTTGCCGGCTAGAGGCCCATCGGCCGGCACAAACTCTACCGACTCTTTGGCCGTGATTTTCTCGAAGCCGGGGCTACGATTTTGCCAGCCGGATTCTAGCCCTTGCAACAGGAGGCTTACCGCTTCCTCAAGGCCGCTGTCCTGAAGCTCGGGAGAGCCGAGAAATTCTTGCAGCAAGCTGGTAAAGGCTGCGTTCTTTTCAACGGCCCTTTTATCTTCTTTGCCTTTCGTGTCTTGGTTCGTGCCTAGTGCATAAGCCGCCTCGTCGGCTAGGAGATGAGCCTGCACACCCGATGTCCTTCCCGAAAAGGGGCGTGCGGCCTCGCGGTTGGTAGGGGTGATTAGAAATCCGCCTTCTCGAACAATGACCTTCCAACGTATGGGCTCTTTGTAGTGGTAAAACCCCGGTGGGGGCAGCTGGCCTTTGGCCTCAAGCTCTCTGCCTAGTTCTACGAGCGCCCTAAACATCCTCGCCCTCCAGCCTGCGCAGCTCCCGGAAAAGCTCGGCCGGTACGGTGAGCCAGCCTTTTTCTACGTGTGCTTGGAAGAAAATGGGGTGAGCGTAGCCGTGCACCGGTTGGTCTTTGCCCGGTCGCTTGAAACTCAGCTCTTTGCGTTTCCTGTCTTCTACGAACGCGATATCGAACAGCATGGTGCCGATGTCCAGACCGAAAGCCGGGGGCTGTTCGCCATTTGCGGGGGCAAAGAAGGCGGCGAACTCGCGGGTGCCCAGGTAAGGGGTGTGGTGGTACTGGCCGCGCTCGACCCGGCGGCGGAACTGGTCGGCGTATTTGAAGACCGGGTCGGTGGCGTGGGGGCGCAGGTGGATTTCGGCTTCGATCAGGTAGGCGACGTCTTTGAGAACCAAGCTGGTGCGTTGCTGTCGGTCGTGTTCTACGGTGTAGGGCTCCTTATTTTTTCGGTCGCCTTGTCGAGAGCCGATTTCGTTGCGCAAAACGGCCATCTGTGTTCCTGGCTTCAGCACGCCGATTTTCGCAATCCGGTAGCGGATTTCGGGCTTCCAGAAGACGGCCTCGAGCGCACCCCGGGCGGCGCTGGGGGTGATGACCGGATAGCTCACCCGTTCCACCTTGAACTCGGGTCGGGAGAAGAGGGCGTAGTCGCCCCAGAGTTTCATGCTGACCTTCGCCGTAGCGTTCACCTGTACTTCACCCCCTAAACCACCAGATCGGCCGGGTCGGCCAGCCGCTCGCTCAGGCCTCTTAGCACGTCGTATTCACAAAGCCACTTGTGTATATTTTGCCCTACTTCTTCTAGGCAGCCGCGGTGTTTTGTCACATCGTAGCGGTAGACGTTGACCAGATAGGGCTGCAAGTGCTGCCAGGTTGCACGGCTGGGCCGGTCGAGGTAAGCCTGTAGCTTTTGCCAAGCGTCGCCGTAGGGAACCACCACCGGGACGGTGTCGTTTTCGATGAGGCGGTATTTTTCGGCAACCTCAGGGTAGTTCAGTTCTTTTCTAAGATCCTGAATTCGCTTCTTATCGATATCGACCACCTCGAACAAGCGCATGAAGTACTCGCGAAAAATATCGGGGTTATGCAGGGCTTCGGGTCCGCGCAGTGCGATCAGCGCCTGCGCCTCACCGATCCCGCCGCGGTAGGAGCCGCGAGGCTGGGTTCCCTCGTCCCGATTGAAGATCACGACTTTGCCACGCTCGCGCCGCCCTTCGCGGTTGCAGCGCCCGGCTGCCTGAACAATGCGATCGAGCGGTCCGACGGCCCTCCACACCTCGGGGAAGTCGAGGTCCACCCCGGCCTCGACGACCTGGGTGCTAATGAGCCGCACGGGTTCGCCGCTGGCGAGGCGGCGCCGCACCTCCGCCAGGACCTCTCGCCGGTGCGCACCGCACAGCAGCGTGGAGAGGTGGAACACGTCGGGCTCCTCTTTTAGCTCGTCAAGGAGCGCCAGGGCGTCTTTGCGGGTGTTGAGCACGACCAGCACCTGGGGTTTACGCCTGATGGCGGCGGCAACCTGAGGCCAGGTGAAGCGTTCATTTTCGTATTGGTAGTGCACCCGCTGCAGTGCGGCGAAATGCTGCTCGAAGTTCGTAACAATCTCCTTGACCTTTGCGCCCTTAAATTCGGGAACGCGCTCCGAAAGCTCAAAGGCGGGCTGGGTGGCGGTGGAAAAAACGACGGCGGTTCCGTAATGGTCCACGAGGTGGCGCAAGGCGTCGAGCGTGGGGCGCAGAAGCTCGGGGGGCAGGGTCTGCACCTCGTCGATCAGGATGACCGAACGGGCCAGGTTGTGGAGCTTGCGCACCTTCGAGGGGCGGTTGGCGAACAGGCTCTCGAAGAGCTGCACCGTGGTGGTGACGATGAGGGGGTGGTCCCAGTTCTCGGTGGCCAAGCGCTGGCGGATGTGCTGGCTGTCCAAGGTCTCGCCCTCGGGTGGTTCGAGGGCGGAATGGTGCTCCAGCACGGCCTCGCCACCCAGCGACGAGAAGATCTGGCGGTAGACGTCGGCCGTTTGATCGATGATGGAGGTGTAGGGAATGGCCACGACGACACGGCGCAGGCCATGGTGCAGTGCGTGCTTGAGCGCAAAGGCCAGGCCACTGCGGGTTTTGCCCCCACCGGTGGGCACGGTCAGGCGGAAGAAACCAGGCTCCTGCTCGGCAGCGCTCAGGCAGGCCTCGTAAACCTCGCGGCGAACGCGGTTGACCTTTGTTGGCGGGGCGCTTGCAATGAGCACCTCTTGGTCCTCGCGGAGAAGCTGCCACATATCGGCCAGGCTCGGGTAGCCTTTGCGCTGTGCGGCCGTGGCGGGGTCGAAGTGGGCCTCGGTGTCGAGCCGGTCGGCGTCGATGAGGGTGGAGAAGAGAAAGCGCAGGGCCATTTCGGTGCGAGTTTTCGTCTCAGCTACGAGTCCCTCAGCTCGAGGAAGCTCAAAGGGCTGCGCGCGAAGGTATTCTTCCGTTTCCTCAAGTAGCTCCGGCGATTTTTCTTTGGCCTCTATTAAATCTTGTGTGGCTAGGCCAGGTTCCTTGAGCTGGCTGTGATGCCCCAGAACCGGAAGTGAGAGCAGGGGGGGTCTTTTTTCGCTCAAGAAGGGGAGTGCCAGCAACAACGCACCCCAGATGGAGTGCGGCACGCTCCTGGCGGGCTTACCCTCCGAAGCCTCTTTTAGATAGCGCTGAAACGCCGTGGTGGCTTTGCCAAGGTCGTGAAAGATGCCCAGCCAGTAGGCGAGCGCCGCAGCGGCCTCGCCCTGGGGCCTGGCGAGTTCGGCGGCCAGCCTCGCGACGGCCAAAAGGTGCTCCGAGAGGGGTTGGGGTTTTCCCGCTGCGCCCGCAGTATGGGCCAGCGGCTCTTCTCGGTTGCGGTTCATTTGCTGCTATCGTACTGCGGGTCATTTCCGAGAAAGGTTCATATGCCCAGCGAAAGGCCCGCGTTGTTCGTCCTACAATGGACCCATGGCCAAGGTTGCCTCGTTCGATTTGGACCACACCAAAGTTCGGGCGCCGTACGTGCGCCTGGCCGACCTGAAGTACACCCCCGGCGGGGAGGTGATCAGCAAGTGGGACCTGCGGGTGGGCCAGCCCAACCGCGAGGTCATCGGTACCGGTGCGATGCACACCTTCGAGCACCTGCTCGCCATGAAGATGCGCGACCACCTGGAGGGGATCGTGGACGTGAGCCCGATGGGTTGCCGCACCGGGTTCTACGCGGTGATCATCGGCCAGCCTGCGCCCGAGGCGGTGATGGACGCGTTCGGCAAGGCGCTGGCCGGCATCGTCGCCCACGAGGGCCCGGTGCCGGCGGCCAACCCGCTCGAGTGCGGCAACTACCGCGACCACGACCTGGCCGAGGCCAAGTTCTGGTCGCGCCACGTACTGGAAAAGGGGCTGCACGTTCAGGAAACGATTCTGATCGAGGGGCGCTAGCGTGGAGGGGCCGATTTTGCTCCTGGCCGCCGAGGGCGAAGAGGCCGAGGCGGTGCTTGCGCGTATGGCGCGCGCAAGAAAGCTCGAGGCCCCCTGGCCGGCGTTCGCCGGCGAGCTGGGCGCACGCGAGGTACGGCTCTTGGAAAGCGGAATCGGCAAGGCGGCGGCCGGCGCGGTGGTGGGCTGGGCGGTGGCGCGCTATGCGCCGTCGCGGGCGGTCTGGCTGGGGGTGGCGGGCTCGCTGAACCCCGCGCTTTCCACCGGCGACGTGCTCATCGCCGACGACGCCGTGCAGTGGGACATGGACCTGACCCCGCTGGGCCGCGAACCGGGCGAGCTCGACAGCGGCGAGCGCTTCATCCCCGCCGACCCCGTGCTCGCGGGCGCGTTGCACAAAAGCGCCCAGCGGCTCGGACACCGCCACGTGCGCGGCCGGGTGGCGAGCGGGGACACCTTCGTGGCCGATCCCGAGAAGGCCCGCTGGATCCGGGACACCTTTGGCGCCGACGCGGTGGAGATGGAGGGGGCGGCGGCGCTGTGGGCGGCGCGCAGGCTGGGGGTGCCGATGGCGCTGGTGCGGGCGGTTACCGACGCCGCCGACACCGCCGCGCCCGGGGCGTTCGAGGCGTTCTTGGTGGAGGTTTCCCAAAAACTGGCGCGCTTGGTTGAAGACGCTCTGGTCCACCTCGGCGGTTAAGATTGGAGCAAAAGGGGTGGCCTTATGAAGCTTTTCTCGGGTAACGCCAACCGGCCGCTGGCTGAGAAGATTGCCGGGTATTTGGGCCTGCCGCTAGGAGAGTCGTTGGTGCAGCGCTTTCCCGACGGCGAGGTGAGGTTGCAACTGGGCGAGAGCGTGCGCGGAAACGACGTTTACGTGATCCAGCCCACCGCGCCGCCGGTGAACGACAACCTGATGGAGCTGCTGCTCTACGCCGACGCGCTGCGGCGCTCGAGCGCCGGCCGCATCAACGCCGTGGTGCCCTACTTTGGCTACGCCCGCCAGGACAAGCAGAGTGTGGGCCGCGAGCCCATCAGCGCCAAGCTGGTAGCCGACCTGATCGAGCGCGCGGGTTACCACCGGGTGATCGCCATCGATCTGCACGCCCCCCAGATCCAGGGCTTTTTCAACATCCCGGTAGACCACCTGCGTTCGGTGCGCCTCTTCGCCGAGTACATCGAGCGCGAGGGGCTTCTGGACGATGCGGTGGTGGTGAGCCCCGACGCCGGCCGCGCCGAGGAGGCGCGGCGGCTTTCCAACCTGCTGGGCCTGCCCATGGCCATGCTGGCCAAGCGCCGCACCGGACCCACCGAGACCGAGGTTACTTACGTGATTGGCGACGTGGAGGGCAAGCGCCCAATCGTGATCGACGACATCGTCTCGACCGGCGGCACCATCCGCCGGGGTGTGGACGCGCTGGTGGCCGCGGGGGCGAAGCCCGAGGCGGTAGTGATGGCCACCCACGCGGTGCTCGTGGGGCCGGCCCGCAGCAACCTCTCGCACATCGGCATCGAGCGGGTGGTGTTCACCGACACGATCGCGCTGGACGCGGGCGAGGGCTTCGAGATTCTCTCGACCGCGCCGCTTCTGGCCCAGGCGATCCGCGCGGTGCACACGCACCAGTCGGTGTCTGCGTTAATTTAGCCTGTGGCTCGCGGTCGGCGGCTTGTGGCCTCTCGCCGGAGCAGGCCGCGGGTCATGGGCTGGTTTGCTTGACCCCGGGCCCACCGTCCGCGTACAATCGGGTTTGCGTGCCGGAGTGCCGGCACCGCGTGCCCCCGCTACGCATGCGGCCGAGGAGGAAGCATGGAGTACAAGCTCAAAGCCTACTACCGCGAGTCGGAAAAACCCAAGGTGCTGCGGCGTGAAGGCAAGCTGCCCGGCATCATGTACAACAAGAACGTTAACAAAAAGCTCTACGTCCACATGGGCGAGTTCGACAAGGTCTTTCGCAACGCCGGTGTGCATCACGTGATCACGCTCGAGCTCCCCGACGGCGAGACCGTGGACACCGTGGTCCGCCAGGTGCAGCTCGACAAGCGCCGCCGCCGCCCCGAGCACGTGGACTTCTTCGTGCTCACTAAGGGCCAGACCCTGGACATGTACGTGACCCTCAAATTCGTGGGCGAGGCCAAGGGTGTCAAGCTGGGCGGCGTGCTCTCGACCGAGATGACCGACCTGGAAGTGCGCGTATTGCCGCGCAACATCCCCGACCACATCGAGGTGGACGTCTCCGACCTGGAGATCGGCGACTCGCTGCACGCCTCCGACCTGAAGCTGCCCGAAGGCGTGGAGCTCCTAACCGATCCTGAGGCTGTGGTTGTGGCTGTGGTGCCGCCCGAGGATGTGGACAAGCTCGAGGCTGCCGCCGAGGAGGGCGAGGACTTCGAGGTGGAGCCCGAGGTCATCAAGAAGGGCAAGGCCGAAGAGGAAGAAGAAGCCTGACGCATGCTCCTCCAACCCCGGGGAGGCCGCGGCCTCCCCGTTTTCGTAGACTGGGGTGGTGGACTGGGCAAGGTTCCGCCGCTGGCTGGCGGGGTTCGTCATGCGGCCCGATGTGGAGATCGATGAAGGCGACCCGGACGTGAGCGCGCGATTTTTGGTGGCGGGGCTGGGCAACCCCGGGCCGCGCTATGCCGAGACCCGGCACAACCTGGGGTTTTGGGTGGTGGACCGCATCGCCCGGGAGGAGGGGCTTGCCTGGAGGCAACAGGGGCGCGCCTTCACCGCCCGTTGGCGGCGCGGCTGGTTGATGAAGCCCACGACCTTTATGAACGCCTCGGGCGAGTCGGTGGCGCCTTTTGTGCGCTACTACCAGATCGCTCCCGAGCGGCTTCTGGTGGTGCATGACGACATTGACCTGCCCCTGGGGCGGTTACGGTTGCGCCGCGGCGGCAGCGCCGGAGGGCAGAAGGGTGTGCGCTCAATCATTGAGCAGCTGGGTACCAACAGCTTCGACCGCCTGCGCATTGGCGTCGGCCGCCCTCCCGAGGGGTGGGACGCGGCGAGCTGGGTGCTCTCGAAGTTCGCGCCCGAGGAGCGCCCGCTGGCGCAACGGGCCGCCGAGGCGGCTGCCGAGGCCGTGCGGGTGTGGGAGGCTGAGGGGCTGGAGGCCGCGCAGCAGCGGTTCAATGGGCTGGATTTGAGGGAAGGCAGTGTCTAAGCGTGTTATCTGGTAATTGATAAGGCCCGTGTCTTTTAGTCCGTAGCTCGTCGCCCGCTGTTTTTCTTTTTTGCTACAGCTAAAACCCTAGGTTTAATCGCGCCAAAGGAAAACTACCTGTCTAGTATCGTAGTCGTGCGACCTATGGCTGCGGGGTAGTTTTCTCCCTCCCCTTGGGGAGGGTCGGGGAGGGGGTTGTGAGCGAAACAGCAGCCGAAAAGCCGGTTACTTGTGCACGATCAACCTACATCCCGCCCTTTACCGTTCAACATCTCACTTCCTACACCTCACCCCCCTCACCTCCTACTCCCCACATCCCAGCAAACAACCCCCCTCCGGCCGCTTCGCGGCCACCTCCCCCGAGGGGGAGGAAAGGCGGTATGTGGTACGTAGTGCGTGGTAATTGGAAGGTCTTAAACATAGCTCGTGGATATCATCGAAACTTTTGGCAGCAACCGGGGCTTGGGTATGCGCGTAAGAAAATGCCACCTTCTCCTTGGGGAGGGGGGTTTAGGTAATGTCCGGGCCGGGCGGATTCGCGGCCAGCCCCTCCTCCCGTACCTTCTAGCCGAAGTATCCTGACGGTGATGAAAACGAAACGAATCCTGCTCATCGCCGGGGGGCGCTCCGGCGAACACGAGGTCTCGCTCAAATCGGCCCAGGGGGTGCTCGAGGCCATGCCCTACGACACCGACCCCGCGGTAATCGCCAAGGACGGACGCTGGCTGCTGGGTCGCGAGGCCTTAGGCGCGATCGACGCCGGTGTGGCCGAGCACGGCGAGTACCCCTTTCCGCCCCCGGTGGCCTGGTACGACTACGACGTCGCCTTCCCGCTGCTACACGGTCGCTGGGGCGAGGACGGCACCATTCAGGGTTTCTTCGAGATGCTGGGGCTGCCCTATGTGGGCGCGGGCGTGGCGGCGAGCGCGCTTTGCATGGACAAGGATCTCTCCAAGCGCGTCCTACAGCAGGCGGGACTCAAGGTGGTGCCCTGGGAGGTGGTCTGGAAAGGTGAGCCGGTTTTTGTGGGGCTCGAGCCCCCCTTCTTCGTCAAGCCGGCCAACGCCGGTTCCAGCGTGGGCATCGTCAAGGTGCATCGCTACGCCGACCTGCAGGCCGCGCTCGACCAGGCCTTCCGCTACGACGACAAGGCGATCGTCGAGCAGGCGCTCGAGGGCGTGCGCGAGCTCGAGGTCGCCTTGCTGGGCAACGTGCACGCCGAGGCCAGCGTGGTGGGTGAGGTTCGCTATGAAGCCGAGTTCTACGACTACGCCACCAAGTACACCGCCGGCGCCGCCCAGCTCGACATCCCCGCTTCTCTCGACCCTGGCACCCAGGAGACGGTGCGGGAGATGGCGGTCAAGGCCTACCGGGTGCTGGGCGTGCGCGGCATGGCCCGGGCCGACTTCTTCCTCACCCCCGAGCGCGAGCTCTATGTCAACGAACTCAACACCATTCCCGGCTTCACCCCCTTCTCGATGTACCCCAAGCTCTGGCAGGCTTCGGGGCGCACGTACCCGGAGCTGCTTTCGCAGCTGGTAGAATTGGCGCTGAAATGAGCAAGAAATTCTTTCTGGGCCGGATCTACGACGCCAGCGCCGGCGACCTGACCGAAACTGTCTTCGAATACGACCCCGACGACCTGACCACCCACGGCGTCATCCTGGGCATGACCGGCTCGGGCAAGACCGGCCTGGGCATCGGCCTGCTGGAAGAAGCGGCGCGTAAGCGTATCCCGGCGCTGATCATTGACCCCAAGGGCGACCTGACCAACGAGCTTCTGCACTTCCCCCGCCTGGCGCCAGAGGATTTCGAGCCCTGGGTCAACCCTGACGAGGCCCGCCGCGCCGGCAAGACGACGGCCGAGCTGGCTACCGAAAAGGCGGCGCTGTGGCGCAAGGGTCTGTCCGGCTGGGGGCTGGGCCCGGAACAGATCCGCGAACTGGGTCGCGTCCGCTACGCCATCTACACCCCCGGCTCCACGGCCGGGATTCCGGTTTCCATCTTGGCTTCGCTCAAAGCACCGGCTGGCGACTGGCAGACCCAGGCCGAGGAGCTGCGCGAGCAGGTAACCAGCACCGCCACCGCCCTGCTGGGTCTGGTGGGCTATACCGGCCTAGACCCGGTCACCAGCCGCGAGCACATCCTCATCTCGCGCATCCTGGAAGAAGCCTGGCGCGCCGGCCGCGACCTGGATCTGGGCGAGCTGATCATGCAGGTCCAGAACCCGCCCTTCGAGAAGCTGGGCGTCTTCGACACCAACACCTTCTTCCCGCCGCGCGAGCGCTTCGAGCTGGCCATGCGGCTCAACAATATCCTGGCTGCCCCCGCCTTCCAGGTCTGGACCGAGGGGCAACCGCTCGACGTCGGGGCACTGCTCTACACCCCCGATGGCACGCCGCGCCACAGCGTCTTCTACATCGCCCACCTTTCTGACGAGGAGCGGATGTTCTTCGTCACCCTGTTGCTTACCGCGCTGGAGAGCTGGACCCGCAAGCAGTCGGGCACCACCGCACTGCGGGCGCTCCTCTACTTCGACGAGATCTTCGGCTACCTGCCGCCAGGGGCGAACCCGCCCAGCAAGGGACCGATGCTGCGGCTGCTCAAGCAGGCCCGCGCCTTCGGGGTGGGCCTGCTGCTGGCGACCCAAAACCCGGTCGATGTCGACTACAAGGCGCTCACCAACGCCGGTACCTGGTTCATCGGCCGGTTGCAAACCCAATACGACAAGCAGCGCCTGCTAGACGGGCTCGAGGGCGTGGCTGGCGGCTTCGACCGCGAGGAGTTTGACCGGCTGATCTCCAGCCTGGGAAAGCGCGTCTTCCTGGCCAAGAACGTCCACGAAAAGACACCGGCCCTCTTCGGCACCCGCTGGGTGATGAACTACCTGGCCGGCCCGCTGACCCGTGAACAGATCCCGGAGCTCAACCGGCTGGTGGGGGCTGGGGCCGAGCCTCCTGCGGAACCGCAAGAAAAAGAGGCTCCGGCAGACGTGGAACGGTTGGAGACGGCAGAGCTGCCCGGTTTCGCTACCCGGCCGGCGGTGCCCACCGGGGTGGAAGAATACGTGCTGCCGGTCACCGTCGAGTTCGCCGACGCCGCACGCCAGGCGGGCGTGCAGGCAGAGGCGCATGCAGCCATCCTCTACCGGCCCGAGTTGCTGGCTCAGGCTGAGGTGCGCTTCGCCCGCCGCAAGTACGAGTTAAACACCATCCTCAAGACCGCTGCGCTGGTGCTGCCGGAGGAGCTCGCGGGCCTGGTGCGCTGGGAAGACTATGCCCATGAGCCCTTTGATGAGAGCGTTCTTTCTAGCCGTCCCACCCCGGGTGCTCGCTGGGAGGAGCTGCCGGGCGAGCTGGCCAACGGTCGGGCGCTTGCCAAGCTGGCCCGCGACTTCAAGGACTGGGTCTACCAGTCGGCCGGGGCCAAAGTCTGGCACAACCCTCATCTGAAACTCTACGGCGGCCCAGAGCTGAGTCGCGAGGGGTTTTTAGAGCGCTGCCGCAAGGAAGCCGAGTGGAAGGCGCGCGAAGAGACGGAAAAGTTGCGCAAGAAGTACGAGCGTAAGATTGCCAGCCTCAAGAAAAAGTTGGAGCGTGAACAGCGCGAGCTGGTCGAAGACGAGGCCGAGCTCTCCCGGCGCAAGATGGAGGAGATGGGCAGCTACCTCGACACCGTGATCGGCCTCTTCGGCGGGCGTAAGCGGGCGCTCACCGGCGCGCTCTCCAAGCGGCGGATGACCGCCCGGGCCAAGGAAGACGTGGAGGAGTCGAAGGCCGAGATCGCCGCGTTGGAAAAGGAAATCCAGGCGCTGCTGGACGAGCTGGAGCGCGAGATAAACGAGATCGAGGACCGCTGGGAGGAGCTGGCGGCGGACGTTGAACAAATCCCGGTGACGCCTTACAAGAAAGACATCGCGCTCGAGTACTTCGGCGTCGCCTGGGTGCCCTACTACGTCGTGGATTCGGGTGAGCGCGTTCGGCTGATCCGCGCTGTTAGCTGAAGAACCCGCCGGCAGGATCCGCCGGGCGCAGGGTTACGGATTCCAGTAGTTGTTGCTCAACAGCAGCAGGTTGAGCAGCGTGACCGTGTCCTCGTAGTAGTCTTCGTGGCGGTCGTGCACGGCTTCGTAGAGTGCGTCCAGCCAGGCCTGCTGGTCGGGTTGGGTCATGGCGGCGGTGGCCAGGGGGGCGGCGAAGAAGGTGGTGAAGTAGTCCTGCCCCTGGGTGGGGGTCCCGTCGAGGCGGTAGCCCGCGTTGAGGCGGGCAGGGTTGCCGCCGGCAGCCCGTTCGGCCCAGTGGCTGAGCCGGTTCAGGCGCGCCTGCCAGAAGGGGTCGTCGTACAGCAAGGCTGCCGTGCCCGCCCGCCAGGGGTAGCGGCCGGCGTTGTAGTCGTAGTCGCCGTCGTGGGGGCCCTCCAGGAAGTCGGGGCCCGCGGGTTTGAGGGGGAAACCCATGTCGTGCTCGGGGCGCGCGAAGTCGGGCATCAGGCCGGTTAGGGGGCTGTAGCGTTCCTCCAGGCCGGTCACCGCACGCTCGACGGCGCGGTTGACCTCGTCCCACAAAGGATCGCCGGTGAAGGCCCGGAAGACGCGGAAGTGGGCCGGCATGAAGTCGCTGGTCCGGGGCGTGAACTCGCTGTAGGGCTCGCCCAGCCGGCCCCCGGGGGCGACCCAATCCCCCAGCAGAGGCAGCTTCGAAGCCGGCCCGATCGTGCTTTCGGCGATTGCGGTCAGGCGTTCCCGGGCGGCGGAGGCGTAGTCGATCGCCCCGCTCGAGCCCCACTGGGCGTCGGCGAGCAGCAGGGCGAAGGCGATGTCGGCGTCGCCGTCGAAGGCCGAGTCGTTGCCGCTGCCGTCGGGCGGCTGGATCCAACCCATGAGCCGGGGGTCGCGGTCGGAGGGGTGGGCCCGTACGAAACGGAACAGGCCGTCGAAGACCGCGCGTGCTTCCAGATCGGCGCCGGCCATGTAGGCGGCGATCATCAAGCCGTAGCCCATGCCCTCGCTTACGGTTTCGTGGGGCCGGTCCTTGGCGTGGGCGACGTAGAAGAGCGGCCGGCCGGCGGCGTCGTGCCCTGCGGATTTCAGGTAGTTGCTCTTCCAGCGTTCGTAAAAGCGGAGAACGTGCCGGTCGAGCTCGCCCTGGGTGTACCCGCCGGGCCGCAGCCGTTGCCCGGGGTAGGCGACGTGCTGGGGAAAGGGGCGCAGCGGCCTGGGATCGGCAGGAGCCCGGCCGGAGCCACCTGCCCCAGCGCTCGGCTGGAGGGCGCAGGCGCTCAGCAGGACGGCGAGAAGGAGGAAGCGCACGCCTCAGTCTACGGAAGCCGGTGATGAAAAGTCCGTTGGCTTGACCCGCAGAGAGGGCCGTACGGCGCAGGTGCGAAGCTCCGGGCGGCGACAGGGTAGCAGCGCTTCCCGGCTCATGCTAACGTACAGTAGTGAAACGATTCTTCGTACATGCAGCTATCTTTCTGTTCGCAGCATTTTCGATAGTCACGGCCACTACCAACGAGCGTTTCCTCGACCCCGAGTACTGGAGTGCGCTCAGTTCCCAGCAGCTTTCCGTGCAACTGGGTGAGGTCGAGAGCCTCGATTTCGGCGACGAGGGGGGCTGGACGCCGCTGCACGCGGCGGCGCAGGCGGCCTCCCCCGAGGCGCTCGCGCTCCTGCTCGAGCGCTGGCGGGAGCAGGGGTTGCCGGTCGACGTCGCCGACGCGGAGGGGGCGACCCCCCTGCACCTTGCCGCCCGGTACAACCCCAACCCCGAAGCGGTCCGCTTGCTCGTGGAGGCGGGGGCCGACTTGGAGCGGGCCGGCGAATACGGCGAGCGTCCGCTGCACGTGGCGGCGCGCCTCAACCCGGAGCCCGCGGTGCTCGCCGAGCTCCTGCGGCTGGGAGCCGAACTGGAGGCGCAGGACGAGGACGGTTGGACGCCGCTGCTCAGCGCGGCCGCCTCGGGATCCGCGGCTAAGATCGCCTTGCTGCTCGAGGCCGGTGCCGACCCCGGAGCGCGCACGGAGGAGGGCGTGGGCCCTCTGCACCTGGCCGCCGCCAACGCCTCCGGGCCCGAGCCGGTGCGGGTGCTGCTGGAGGCGGGCCTCTCGCCTTCGGAGCCCGATGCGGAGGGCTGGACGCCGTTGTTCGCCGCCGCGTCCAACGAGAACGAGGGGGCGGAAACCGTGGCCGCGGCGCTGCTGGACGCGGGCGCTTCGGTCGCGGCGGCGAGCGGGATCGGCGAAACGCCGCTGCACGTCGCGGCGCGGGCGGGCGGGCGGCCCGCCACCGTGGCGCTGCTACTGGATCGCGGCGCCGACCCGCAGGCCCGCGACGAGGACGGCTGGACGCCCCTGCACGGCGCGGCCACGGGGGCGTCCCCGGAGATCGTGCGCCTGCTCGTGCAGGCCGGGGCCGATCTGGAAGCCCGCGACCGCACGGGCAAGACGCCGCTGGTGTTGCTGGCCGAGTCGGGCGGCTCCATGGAGGTGGCGCGTACGCTGGTCGGTCTGGGCGCCGACCCGCAGGCCGCCGACCGTTGGGGCTGGACCGCGCTGCACCACGCGGCCGCCCAGGGAAACGGGGGGTACGAGGTCTGGGCGCGGCTGGGGGCGGACGTCAACGCCCGGAACGGGCTGGGGGAAACGCCGTTGCACGTGGCCGCCCGCCTTGCGGACGACCCGGACGCCCTGCGCGCCCTGGTGAAGCTGGGGGCCGACCTGGAGGCCCGCGACGGCGACGGCTGGACCCCCTTCCTCTCCGCGGCCCGGGCCGGGAGCGGGGGCGCCCTGAGAACGCTCGCGGAGCTGGGCGCCGACGTGAACGCCCGTAGCAAGCTCGAGCGCAACGCGCTGCACATCGCCGCGCAGTTTTCCTACGACGAGGAGCCCCTGCTCCTTCTCGTGGACCTGGGCGTGGACGCGGCCGTGCCCGACGCCGCGGGCGCCTACCCATGGAACCTGCTCATGAAGAACCCCGACCTCGCCGATACCGACCTGGGCCTGGCGTTCTACCCCATCGGCCTGCACCCGGAACGTCGATAGGCTGAGGGGCTCGTGCGGCCCCCAGGCGCGGGCAGTAGGGGTTCACGCCCCTACTGCACGGGCGCTTTGCTCGTAATGGGGCGTAGAGTTGGAAGACTGCAGCAGGGGTGGGAGATGGCCCGATTCTTCTTTCCGCTCATGCTAGAGTAAACACATGAAGCGGTTTGTGAAGACGTTTGTATACACAGTAGCAGCAATCTTCTTCGTAATGTATCCTTCTGCTATGGGGGGTACCGCCAAGGCTTTGCTCGACACCGAGTACTGGCTCACCCTCGACCCCCAGCGGCTCACGGTTCTGCTGGACAAGGTCGAGACCCTCGATTTCAGCGACGGCGAGGGGGAGACGCCGCTGCACGCGGCGGCGCAGGCGGCCACCCCTGAGACCTTCGCGGTGCTGCTTGACCGTTGGCGGGCCGAGGGTCTACCGCTGGATCCACGGGATCGGGAGGGGTTCACGCCGCTGATGGTGGCGGCCTATGCAACCCCCTACCCCGAAATCCTTCGCCAGCTCGTATCGGCCGGAGCCGACCTCGACCTCGCGGGTCCCGATGGAGAAACCGCGTTGCACTTCGCGGCGCGGGGCAACCCTAAAACCGATATATTGGCCACGCTCATCGACCTGGGTGGACCGCTGGAGGCAGAGGACGTGGACGGCTGGACCCCGCTGCTGACCGCAGCCTATTCCGGTTCAGCTCAGAAGATCGCTCTGCTACTCGCCGCCGGAGCCCACCTCGATCACCGCGCGCGCAAAGGGGGGGTGACCGCACTGCACCTGGCCGCCGCCAACGCCTCCGGGCCCGAGCCGGTGCGGGTGCTGCTGAAGGCGGGCCTCTCGCCTTCGGAGCTCAGTGCAGAAGGCTGGACTCCAGTCTTTTCGGCCGCGATCAATCCTAACCCTGGGGCGGTGGAAATCCTTGAGGTGCTGCTCGATGCGGGTGGGT
>JALSQD010000017.1 GCA_026985615.1 Thermaceae bacterium
GTCCGCCAGACGCTTGCGCAGCTCGCGGGCGTAGGCGGCCGGCTCGAGCCCGCCAATCTGGGCGGCTATCTCCGCCGCCAGGCCCCGGCGCATGGCCGCCAGCCGACCCTCCAGCTCCGCTATCCGCGCGGCGTCCACCGGCTCGCCGGCCCCCAAACGCTGCAGGTCCTTTTCCAGCAGCACCAACTGCCCCTCCAGCTCGCCCAGCTGCCGCTGGAGGCCCTTGATAAAGCCGCTGGCCTCGGACCAGGCCTCGCGCAGCTGCTGCACCTCGGCATCTTTTTTGCGCACGGCTTCTTCGAGCTCCGCCAGCGCACTCTCCTCTATCGGCGGCGGCGGCGGCGCGGTTACCGGTTGCAGGCAGAGCGGGCAGGGCTCGCCGGGCTTGAGCAGGTGACGGTATGCGGCCAGCGATGCGCGTTTTTGCTCCTCCGCGTGGCGTTTCTTGAACTCTTCCAGCTCAGCCGCCACCTGCTTGCCCGCCGCGGTCAGGCGGTCGAGCTCCTGCTGTTTCTTCTCACGCTCGCGCAACAACGCTTCGCGCCGTTTTAGCAGCTCGCCATGGCGCTTTCGTAGCCGCTCGGCCTCGGCGGCCGCCTTCTGCCGTTCGCGCAGCTCCTGCAACCGGGCCTCGATCTCGCGGTAGGCGGTCTCGTCGTAGGGCGTGGCCTCGCCGTCGCCGTCCGCCCCGCCCAGCGCCGCGAGCGTTCGCGCCTTGGCCTCGAGCAGTGGCAGGGTGGCCACCCGACCGCGCACCGCCTCCAGCTCGTCAGGGTTAAAGGTTTCGTTCTGTTTTTCCCATTCTTCTTTTTCCTTCTCGTAGGCAGTTTTCAGTTTTTCCAGCTCGCGGGTCTGCCGCGCCAGGTTCTCGCGCGCCTGTTGCAGACGCCGCACCTCCGGCAGGGCCCGCTCGGCCGCGCGGGCGCGTTCTATCCAGCCTTCGACCTCAACCGTCCGCCCGGCGTCGGCCTCGATTGCCCGCCGCCGGTTTTCCAGGCTGCGCCGCTCCTGCCAGAGCTCGGCCGTTTCGGCCAGATGCTTGAGTTCTTTCTCCAGACTTTGGATCTCGCCGGCCAGCCGTTCGCGCTCCTTCGCCAGCGCTTGCAGCTCGTCGCGAGCCGACTCGATGGCCGCCTCGTCCACCCCGGCGTACTGTTCCGCCTGCGTTTTCGCCTGCACCAGCTTCTCGCGCAGCTCGCTCAGGCGCTCCACCGCCCGCTCGCGCAAATCCACCAGCCCGCCAAGGCCGTAGAGCGAGAAGAGCAGCTCGCGCCGCTCGCGGCTGTCGCCTTTCAAGAAGGCGTCGAAGCGACCCTGCGGCAATAGGATGGCACGGGTAAAGGCGTCGTAGTCGAGGCCGAGCAGGCGCTCGATTGCCTGGTTGAGTGTGGCGATCTTTTCGGAGGCCGTGGAAAGCTGCCACTCGGCCCCCACTTGTTTTTCCAGCCGCGCCTCGTTCTTGCTGGCGATCACCCGCGTCACCCGCCAGACCTCGTCGCCCAGCCGGAAGGTAAGCTGGACCCAGGCCTTCTTGACGCCGGGGTTGAGGAGCGCTTTGAGCCCCCTCTTCCCCATGCGCGGGGTCTCGCCATAAAGGGCGAAGGTGATGGCGTCGAGGAGGGTCGTCTTGCCCGAGCCGGTGGGGCCGGTAATGGCGAAGAGTTCGACGTCGGAAAAATCGACCGACGCGTGGCGGGCGAACGAACCGAAGCCCTCTAGGTCAAGCCTAAGCGGACGCATGGGCCTCCTCGTAGAGCTCGCGGAAGGCGGCCAGCAGCTCCTTCACCTCTTCCAGGCCGCGCTCCTCGCGCAGGTAGCGCTCGTAGGCCTCGGGCCAACTCAAAGTCTCGACCCTTGCCGCCGCCTCGGCCAGCGGGTCGGGGGGCTCGGACTCGAAGCGCACCTCGAGCAGGTGCGGGTTGTCCTGGTAGAGCTGCTCGCGCAGGGAACTGTTGGCCGGCCCGGAGATGATCAGCTTGGCGTAGCCGGGCCAGTTTTCCACCTCGGCCAGGCGGCGGTCGAGCTGGTCAGGGTCCAGGCGGAAGGTGCGCAGCGGTTTGCCCCAGTCGGGGTTGACGGGGTGAACGACGGGTGGCCTGTCGGGCTCGAGCTCCACCACCAGCACCCCCCGCTCGACGTCCTCCCCCTCGCCGAAGTCGAGCTGGATCAGCGAGCCCGAGTACCAGGCCACCGGCGCGTCGGAGACCTGCTGCTGGCGGTGGATGTGCCCCAGCGCCACATAGGTGGCGCTGGGGGGCAGCCTTTCTACCGCCACGGCGTAGCTGTTGCCCACGTAAAAGGTGAACTCGCCCCCACCCAGGCGCAGGTTGGCCCCCTCGATCGTCAGGTGGGCGGCGAGCAGGTTGACCTGTCCGGGCTCGAAGCCGGCGGTCAGGTTAGCGATCAGCCGGCCCACCGTTTCCGAGTAGCCCGACTGCCACTGCCCCTCGTCGTCCTGTAGGAGCTGTGCCGCCTTGATCGCGCGCCGCTCAGAGAGAAAGGGCAAGAGCGCCGCCTCGCCCCAGTCGCGCCGCACCGCGCCGCCCTCGCCGCGCACCCGGACCTCGCCGCGAACGTGCGCCCCGGCGAGCTCGAGCAGCGGCGCTAGCGCCTCCAGACGGGCCCGCGAGTCGTGGTTGCCGCTGATCACCAGCGCCGGAACGCCCAGCTCGCGCAGGCCCAGGAAGAACTCGAAGGCCGCCCCCTCGGCTTCCGCGCCCACCCGCGGACGGTCGAAGAGGTCGCCGGCGACAACCACCAGGTCGATCTTCTCTTCGCGCACGATGCGCAGGTGATCCTCTAGCGCGCTGGCGATCTCCGGGGTGCGGTCAACCCCCTTGAGCATCTTGCCCAAGTGCCAGTCGGCGGTGTGGAGGATTCTCACCCAACCACCTCGATTTTTCCTTCACCGGCTAGCACCCTAAAGTGGTCGTCGAGGCTCAAAAGTCGGCCGCCATTAGCCTCGGCTATCGCCACCACCGCCGCGTCGACGGTGCCCAGGGGCAGGTCGGCGTAGCGAAGAATCATCTGCCGTATGCGGCCGGCATAAGGCGATACCGAAGCTAGCTTCCAGGCCCCCGCCTCGACGTCGGCCAGGAATAGCGCCATCACGTGCGGCCCGACGCGGGTCTCCACCAAATAGGCCAGCTCAGCCAGCACCGGCTCGGGTACCAGGTAGGGCGGCTTCTCGGCCAGCAGTAATGCGCGCATACGCTCGTGGTGAGCGTCGCGCTTGGCTAGTAGCGCTACCAGGGCCGAGGTATCCAGCGTAACCACCGTCTACTTCTCCAGGGCCTCCGGCAGGTGCTCGCGCAACCACTGCTTGGCGTCGCTGGAGGTCACGCCGAGGTCTTCGTCGATCGCACCCAGGCTGCGCGGCAGCACCCGGCCCGCTCCCGTCTGCTCGAGATAGTGACTCACCGAGAGACGGATCAGCTCCGCTTTGCTCGCGCCCTCCCTCTGCGCAGCCTGTTCCAGCAAAAGGTCGAGCTCTTCGGGGATGTAAACGGTCGTCTTCTTCATGGGCTTAGCTTACCATATATGGCACCATACATCAGATACCCAGTTCGTCTTTAAGCGCCTCGTCGGAGACGTCCTCGGCCACCTCTTCACGCTTTGTCGCCCAGGCGGGATAAGGAAACTGGACGGCGATGGGCACGGGTATCTCGGGCTGGTGCAGGATCATCGTGCCCTGGGGCAGGATCAGCGCCCGCTCGCGAAAGGCCCCCGGCAGGTAGCGGTACTCGGGCCGCTCGGCCTCGGCGGCGTCGAGCCGACCCACCACCCGGATGGCGGCGTTGCCCACCACCCGCCGCTCCACCTCGCTGGCCGTCTGCTGGGCGCCGATGAGGATGACCCCCAGCGAGCGGCCGCGCTCGGCGATGTCCAGCAGGATGTCCTTGATGGGGCTCTCCCCTTCGCGCGGAGCGTACTTGTTGAGCTCGTCGAGCACGACGAAGACCCGCCCCCGGTGCCGCCCCGACTCCTTAGCCTCGAAGACGTGGCGCAAGAGCGCCCCCACCACGAACATCTGCCCCCGGGCGCTCAAGCCGTGGATGTCCACGACGTTTATTTGTGCATCGCTTCCCAAGACGTCCGGAGCGTTGCTAGGTGCATCACCGCGAATGAGGTGGCCCACGTTGCGGCCGGCGGCACGCAGGCGGCGAATGAATGCCTGCAGGGTGCCGGTGTGCTGGCGGGCGATCCAGAGCGGGTCGCCCTTGGCCTCTTCACCTTCGGATTCGTCGCCCAGCAGCTTGGCCTCGATGTAGTCCACCAACCGGGCGAAACTGTCGATCCTGGCCCTGCCAAGGGCATCAAAGGCCTCGCCCCCGCTGGGTCCCTGAGGCCAGTCGTCGACGTAGAGCGCGGGTCCCTGCTGGCCACGGGCCAAGGCCTGCAGTTTTGCGGTCACGTGGTCGATCAAAAAGCCGAGGTTGCTCATCGCACCGCGGTCAGCGAAAAGAAAAGGTAGCAGCCCCTCGCGGGCAAAGTCGGCCACCGACCAGTGATAGGCCCGCACGCCCTCGCCGCGGCTGCTGGCAGCAGTAATGTGGCCCTGCCCCTGGGCCAGGCGTGGCGGGGCGAAGAAGGCGACGCTAGCGAAGGGCGCGGGCTCAAGCCCCAGCCGCTGGTAACGGTCGCGGTCCTCGCCGGTCAGCTTGCGGTTGGGCTTGTCGAGGTAGAAGAGGTCCTGCCCCTTGACGTTGAAGATGAGCGTCTTGGCGCTGGCCGCGCCCTCAAGCACCCGGGCGTTGTAGAGGCTGTAGAGCAAAAAAAGGGCGTAGCTGGTCTTGGCGGCCACGCCCGAGATGCCGGAGATGTTGACGTGCCCGCCCTGGCGGCCGTCGAGGAAGGCCAGGTTGACGTAGGCGGGCTCGCCGTTTTTCATGAAGCCCACCGGCAGCCGCTCGTCCATGCGGTCGTAGTAGAGGGCGGCGTCCAGGGGCTCACCCCGCGCCAGGTAGACCGGGCTGCCGGGATCGGGCGGCAGGTACTCCTCGGGCTCGAGCCGGGTCACGGTCACGTGGGCCACGTAGGCGGTGTTGGTGGGGATCAGGTTGCCCGCGGCCAGAAAGGTGTCGGAGTCGAACTGGGTGCCTTCCAGCACCTTGTGCACCCGGTCGACCATGCCGTAGTAGCGGACCTTTAGCCCGTCGTGGTCGGCCTCGACCCATACCACGTCGTCGAGGCGCACCAGGCCGCTTTGAATGCCGATCCAGAACTCCAGAGGACTCGCCTCGCGGCTGCCGAGGACGACGCCGATCGCTTCTTGCTTCATACCGCCTCCCGTTGGATGTATTCGAGCAGGCGCCGGCGGACGAGCGGGGCACTGCCCAGCCTGCGCCCCAGCTCGCGCTCGAGCGCCCCCACCGGCACCAAGTTCTGCGGCGCCCGCGGGTCGCGGAATGGCCGCGACGCCAGGCGCGGAAAGACACTCAGCGATACCCGCGCTAGCCTTAGCGCCTCGGCCTCGGGCGCCGCGGTCTCGACGCGCAAAAGCGCCGCCGCGGGCGCGTAGGGCCGGTCGGGCTCGAGTGGCAGGCGCAGGTACCACGAGTAGAAGCGGCGCTCGCTGCGGCTGAAGGTGAAGACCGGGCTCCGCTCGCCCGCCGCCAGCGCCTCCAGCACCCCGGCGAGCTCCGGACCCAGGTAGGCGCGGTGGTGGGTCTTGGCGTAGCCCAGCCGCGCCTCCGCCGCGGCCGCCGGCAGCTCGTGCAGCGGTCCGTCGTGTAAAATCAGCGCCCCGGGCCAGCGGGCGCGCAGCCCGTCACCCGCCTGCATCTCCAGCGAAGCCCGCCGCCGCATCGCCGCCGCCCGCAGCGCCTCAGGCTCGCCCTCAGCCTCGACGAGGTCGTAGACCAGCCCCGGCGCCACCTCAAGGCTGGCCGCCGGCCAGACGCCCGGCGGAGCCACCAGGTAGCGCCGCACCGCGAAGGCGCCGACTTCAAAGTAGGCACGGCCGGGCTCGAGCCCCACCGCCCCCACGGCCACGCTCACCAGCAGACCCGGGGTCTCGCCCAGGTAGAGCAGTGCGTCGGTACGGAAGCGGCCGTCGACGAAGAAGAGCGGACCCACCCAGTCCTCCGCCTCACGCTTGGGCTCCCAGGCGCCGTCGGCGGCCACCGGCTCCGCCTGCAGGTCGGCCAGTGGCTGCTCGAGCCGCGGCTCCGGCGCAGCGTAGTCGGGGCTCCAGACGTCCAGGCGCAGGCGGGGTTTCATGTCTACGATCATACGGCGGCCTGCGTTCTGTTTCAAACAGAATTGACCAGCAAAACTTAGGCCCGGGTCGCCCCGGGCCCACGGTCCTGGTTCGGGCTACTTCAGCTTGGCCAGCGCCTTCTTGGCGAGCTCGTGGTTCGGCGCAAGCTCCAGGGCGCGCTCGAGCTCCGCCCGCGCCTCGTCGCGCTCACCTAGGGCGATCAGGCTCTCGGCCAGCCAGTAGTGGTAGTCGGGGTTGTTGGGGTCGAGCTTGACCGCCTTGGCCATGTTGATCTTGGCCTCCTTCGGGCGGTCGGTGTCCAGGTAGGTGCGGCCCAGGTAGACGTAGACCTCGGGGTAGCTGAGCGGGTCAAGCTCGATGGCGACCTGGAGCGCCCGGATGGCGTCGTCGTACTTCTTCTCCAGGTAGTAAACCTGTCCCAGGCTGAGCCAGCCGCTGGCGTTCAGGGGCTCGATCTCGGTCGCCTTCTTGAGCGCGGCCTCCGCCTCGGCCAGCTGGCCCTTGACGGCCAGCACCTTGCCATAGAGGAACTGCAGCGGCGCAGATCCGGGGTCGAGGTCCACGCCCTGGCGCAGCATGTCGAGGGCCTCATCGAGCTTGCCCTGCGAGAGGTAGACCTGCGCCAGGTTGTAACGCACGGTGGGGTCGTTGGGCCCCAGCTTCAGCGCCTCCTGGAAGGCCTCGGCGGCGCGGTCCAGGTCGCCCTTGTACTGGTAGATCAGGCCACGCTGGTTGTAGATGGGATAGTAGTTCGGGTCCACCCGCTTGGCGTCGTCCAGGATGAGCAGCGCCTGGTCGAGATAGACCGCGGCCGTCTCCTTGTCGTCGGCGTAGAGGAAACGGTCGGTGTAAGCCTGCGCCAGCGCAACGTAGAGCGGGGCGTAGCTGCCGTCGATGGCGATGGCGCGCTTCAGGTTCTCGATAGCGGCGGTGAACTGGTGTAGCTTGAGCTGGGTGCGGCCGAGACCGTAGAGCGCATAGACGTTGTTGGGCTCCTTCTCGAGCGCACGCCGAAATGCGATCAGCGCCGCGTCGTACTCGCCCGAAGAGTAGTAGACGTCGCCGACGAGCAGGTACGCTTTGACACTGGGCTCCTTCTGCTCGGGCTTCGCCTCCTGCTCCTGCTGGGCGAACGCCGCGCCCAAAAGGGCCACCATCGCTAGAAACAACCAAGTCCAGGACCGTTTTCGCATCGCAATGCCTCCTATAAGATGTAGCGCGACAGGTCTTCCGATTCCAAAACCGTTGCCAGGCGCTTTTCCACGTATTCTTTGGTGATCTCCACCCGCCCCAGCTCCACCTGGAAGCTGACCTCCTCGAGCAGGTACTCGAGCACGGTCGCCAGCCGGCGCGCGCCGATGTCCTCGAGCTCGCGGTTCGCCTGGTAGGCGAAGTCGGCCACGGCCCGGACGGCCTCGTCAGCGAAGACCAGCTCGGTGCCATCGGTGGCCAGCAACTCGGTGTACTGCTTGATGAGCGAGTTCTCGGTATGGCGCAGAATGCGCTCAAAGTCGTCGGCGGAGAGCTCAGAGAGCTCCACCCGGATCGGGAAGCGCCCCTGCAGCTCGGGGATGAGGTCGCTAGGCTTGGCTACGTTGAACGCTCCCGCCCCGATGAAGAGCACGTGCTCGGTTGAGATCGGACCCAGGCGGGTGTTCACCACTGTCCCCTCCACGATGGGCAGCAGGTCGCGCTGGACCCCCTCTCCGGAGACGTCGGGCCCCTGAACGCTACCCTCGCCAGCAATTTTGTCAATCTCGTCGAGGAAGACGATGCCATCTTCCTGGGCGCGGCGCACGGCTTCCTGGGTGACCTCTTCCTTGTCCACCATGCGCTCGGCCTCCTGGTTCTTGAGCACCTCGCGCGCCTCGACCACGCGCATGCGCCGCCGCACGGTGCGCTTGGGCAAGAGGCCCGAGAGCATGTCCTGTAGGCCTTGCATCTGGTCGCCCATGCCGCCGAACATGCCCATGAAAGGCATGTTGGGCTCCTCGGGCACGTCGATCTCGACGTACTCGTGGTCGTACATACCGGCCAGCACATCCTCGCGGGGCACGTTCAGCATCTGCGCGATCTGCGAGCCCGCGAGGCGGGCCGCCGTCTCGGCCACCTTCTCGGTCTTCTCGCGCATGACCAGCTGGTAGGCCACCTCCGCGAGGTCGCGCACGATCGAGTCCACGTCGCGGCCAACGTAGCCCACCTCGGTGAACTTGGTGGCCTCGACCTTGAGGAAGGGTGCGCCCGAGAGCCGGGCCAGCCGGCGGGCGATCTCGGTCTTGCCCACGCCCGTGGGCCCGATCATAAGGATGTTCTTGGGGCTTACCTCGCGCCGCAGCTCCGGGGGAAGCTGCTGGCGCCGGTAGCGGTTGCGCAGGGCGATGGCCACCGCCTTCTTGGCGTCCTGCTGGCCGATGACATACTTGTCAAGCTCGGCCACGATCTCGCGCGGGGTCAGGTTGGTCATGCCCCACCCCCCACGCGCAGTACCGTGGCCTGGCCGTTGGTGTAGAGGTCGATCTCGGCCGCAATCTTCAGCGCCTTTTCGGCAATCTCGGCCGCGCCCAGCGCGGTCTCGCGTAAGAGCGCCTTGGCCGCCGCCAGCGCGTAGGGCGCGCCCGAGCCCACGGCCACCAGCGGCTCGTCGGGGGCGATGACCTCGCCCGTGCCCGAAAGCAAAAGGATTTCCTGGGCGTCGGCCACGATGAGCATCGCCTCGAGCTGCCTGAGAATGCGGTCGGTGCGCCAGAGCTTGACCGTTTCCACCGCAGCCCGCTTGAGCGAGCCCTTGGCGATCTCGAGCTGCTCCTCGAACTTCTCGAGCAGCGTAAGCGCGTCGGCGACGGCGCCGGCAAACCCCACCAGCACCTCGCCCTCGAGCTTGCGCACCTTCACGGCCCCGTGCTTCATGACGGTGTCGCCAAAGGTCACCTGGCCGTCGCCGGCGATGGCGGTCTCGCCGTCCTTGTGAACGGCCAGAATCGTGGTGCCGTGTATGGGTTCCATCGAGTAAACCGTACCCCCGCATGCTTAAGCCGGTGTGAGAGGGGCCGTCTGGAACGCGGCGGTGTGTGGCTAACCCCGCAGGCGCTCGAGCCAGTCCCCGAAGGCCGCGAGCCCGCGCTCGTACATCTTGCGGCGGCGCTCCCGCTTGGGCCCCCGCGCCCGCACCGGCGGAACCAGCCCCCAGTTGGCGTTCATCGGCTGGAAGTCGTTAGGGTTGGCCGTGGCCAGGAACCGCACCAGACCGCCCAGCATGCTCTCGGGCGGCGGCGGCCCGGGCGGGGCCTCGCCCCGCGCCAGCGCGGCCATCTGCACCGCCGCGAGCCAGCCGGTGGCCGCCGACTCCAGGTAACCCTCCACCCCCGCAAGCACGCCCGCGACGAAGATGGCCGGGAGTTTCTTCAGCTCGAGCCGCTCGTTCAGAACACGGGGAGCGTTGAGGTAGGTGTTACGGTGCATCACCCCGTAGCGCACGATCTCGGCCTGCTCGAGCCCCGGGATCATGCGCACGATCTCCTTCTGGTCGCCCCACTTGAGGCCGGTCTGGAACCCCACGAGGCTCCACATCCGCCCCTCGCGGTCCTCCTGCCGCAGCTGCACCACCGCGAAGGGCTGCCCGCCGGTGCGCGGGTCGAGCAACCCCACCGGCTTCAGCGGTCCGAAGAGCGGCGTCTGGTAGCCCCGGCGCGCCAGCTCCTCGATGGGCATGCAGCCCTCGAAGAACTCAAGCTTCTCCCAGTCGTGCGGGGTGTGGCGGCGCGCCTCGGCGATGGCCTGGTGGAAACGGCGGTACTCCTCTTCGGTCATCGGGCAGTTGATGTAGTCGGCGTCCTGACCGTACCGGCCCGCGCGGTAGCAGACGTCCATATTGATGCTCTCGCCCAGCACCACCGGCGCGGCGGCGTCGTAGAAGCTGAGGAAAGGCTCGCCCAGTCGCGCCCGCAGATCTCCAGCCAGGGGGTCCGAGGTGAGCGGCCCGGTGGCCAGCAGCAACGGGCGGTCGGGCGGGATCTCGGCCACCTCCTCGCGTACCACCTCGATGCGCGGGTGGGCCTCGATGCGCTCGGTGATGAAGCCGCTGAAGATCTCGCGGTCCACCGCCAGCGCACCCCCGGCGGGCAACCTGGCGGCGTCGGCCGCGGCCATGACCAGCGAGCCGCCCGCGCGCAGTTCGGCCTGTAACAGACCTTTGGCATTGGTCTCGGCCTCGCCCCCGAGCGAGTTCGAGCAGACCAGCTCGGCCAGCCGGTCGGTGGCGTGGGCCGGGGTCATGCGGCGCGGCCGCATCTCGTAGAGCATGACCCGCACGCCTCGCTCCGCGAGGGTGTAGGCCGCCTCGGAACCCGCGAGCCCTCCACCGATGACCACGACGCGATCGTCCACGCCGGCATCATAGCCCACCCGCGGGGCAAAGCGGAAAAAAGACGTGTTAAACTACTAACGTTCCATATCTCCCCGATGCGCCCAGAGCGCACAGCGCGGGAGCGGAGGTTGCGTTATGGCCAAAGTCAAGCTCGACAACGTTTGGAAACGTTTTGGTAAGGTCGTGGCGGTCAAGGAGTTCAACCTGGAAACCGAGGACGGCGAGTTCGTGGTCTTCGTGGGCCCCTCGGGTTGCGGCAAGACGACCACGCTACGCATGATCGCAGGCCTCGAAGAGGTGAGCGAGGGCGAGATCTACATTGGCGACAAGCTCGTCAACGACGTGCCCCCCAAGGACCGCGACATCGCCATGGTCTTCCAGAACTACGCCCTCTACCCCCATATGAACGTCTACGACAACATGGCCTTCGGGCTGCGGTTGCGCAAGGTGCCGCGCGACGAGATCGACCGTCGCGTCCACGAAGCGGCCAAGATCCTCAAGATCGAACACCTGCTTAGGCGCAAGCCGCGCGAGCTCTCCGGCGGCCAGCGCCAGCGCGTGGCCATGGGGCGCGCCATCGTGCGCGAGCCTAAGGTCTTCCTGATGGACGAGCCGCTTTCCAACCTCGACGCCAAGCTGCGCGTGGAGATGCGCGCCGAAATCAGCAAACTGCAGCAGCGTCTGGGCGTGACCACCATCTACGTGACCCACGACCAGATCGAGGCCATGACGCTGGGTCACCGCATCGTGGTGATGAAGGACGGAGAGATCCAGCAGGTGGACAGTCCCCTCAACCTCTACAACATGCCCGCCAACAAGTTCGTGGCCGGCTTCATCGGCAGCCCAGCGATGAACTTCATCCGCACCGGCGTCGAGCGCGAGGACGGGAAGATCGCGCTGGTGCACAAGAACTTCCGCCTGGTGGTCGAAGGGCCCTTCGCCAAGGAGCTCGAGCCCTACACCGGCAAGGAGGTCTGGCTGGGCATCCGCCCCGAGGACATCAAGCTGCGCACCGAGGACACCCCGGGCGAACACACCGTGATCCGCGGCATCGTGGACGTGGTGGAGCCGCTGGGCGCAGAGACCGAGATCCACGTACGCCTCGACGACGTCAAGATCACCGCCCGCATCGAGGGCTACGCCCCGCTCAAGCCCGAGGACCCGGTCGAGCTCGAGGTGGCCACTGGCCGCCTGCACGCCTTCGACGTGGAGACCGAGAAGGCCATCGCCCACGCCCTCGCCTTCGTGGAATGACGCGATGCGGCGATCCGCGCCGAGTCTGAAGTTCTGGCTTGCGCTGACGATCGGGACCCTGGCCTTTCTGCCCAACCTGGTCGTTATCTTCATGCTCTCGCGCCTCGCGCCAGAGGTTTTCATCCACTCGAGCGTGCGAATTGCCGTATGGCTCCTTGTGGTGGGCATTTTTGCTACCGCGATTGGTTACCTGCTGGCGAGCCGCCTGCTCGCGCCCTTGGACGAGCTCACCCGCTCGCTGCGCTATCTCAAGGTAAGCTCGCGCACCCTGGCCGATCTAAGCCTGCCTCCGGCCAAGACCGCGCCGCCGCAGGAGGTCGCGGTGTTGCGCGAGCAGTTCGAGCTGCTCATCAACCACCTGCGCAACCTCTCAGAAAGCCGCGAAGCCGTCTTCGCCACCCTGGCGCACGACCTCAAGACGCCGATCATCGCCACGGTGCGGGCCACCTCCTACCTGATCGAGGCCGACGATCTCGGGCGCGAACAGCGAATAGAGGTGCTGCAACAGGTCCAGCAGGAGTTCGAGCGCATCTACCGACTGATCGAAAACCTGCTCACCGCCAGCAAGCTGGAGGCGACAAGGCCGCAGCTTGAGCTGGTGAACCTCAAGGCCATGCTCGAGGACCTGCGGCTGCGCTACCTTAAAGACGCCAGCAAAAACGGGATCCAGATCGAGGTTACCGGCTCCGGCGAGACCCGTGCCGACCGCATGATGCTCGAGCGCGCCGCGGCCAACCTCATTGAGAACGCGCTCCGGCACGCCCGCAGCAAAATCATCCTCCGCGCCGGCCCGGGTTTCTTCGAGGTCGAGGACGACGGCCCCGGCCTTCCCGCCCCGCTGGAAGCGCTCTCGCAGCCCTTTCACAGCCAAAAGTTGCGCGGGGTGCGCTCGGGCAGCTCGGGGCTGGGGCTTTACATCGCCCGGCAGGTGGCCGAGCTGCACCGCGGCGTCTTCCGCTCCTGTAAGGGCAGCCTGGGCGGCGCCTGCATCCACCTCGAGGCCAACGACCAACGCCTCTCCACCTATACCTTGTTATGATGGAAGCAATGCGGCTGCTCATTGCTGACGATCACCCACTCTTCCGCATCGGCCTGCGGGCCGCCCTCGAAAAAGAAGGCTTCAACATCGTCGCGGAGGCCAGCGACGGCGACGAGGCGGTACGCCTGGTCGAGACCCACCAGCCCGACATCGTGATCCTCGACATCCGCATGCCGCGTATGGACGGTATCGAGGCCTGTATGCAGCTCCGCCGAAAGGGCTACAACGGCCTGGTGGTTATGCTTACCACCTTCACCGAGGCCGCCATCCAGAACAAGGCCGCTTCGGCCGGCGCCAACGCCTACTTCTCCAAGGAGGTGAGCCCCGCCGAGCTGGCGCGGCGGATTCTGCGCCTCACCCAGAACCCCGAGGACACCTCCTTCACCCCGCCACCGGTACCGAGCCTGACGCCGCGCGAGCGCGAGGTCCTCGATCTGCTCTCCAAAGGCCTGACCGCGCGCGAGATGGGCGACATCCTCGGGCTCAAGGCCGATACCGTTCGCGACTACCTCAAGCGCCTCTACGGCAAGCTCGACGCCGCCAACCGGATTGAGGCTCTCGAGCAGGCCCGGCGCCTGGGCTTCCTCGATTCACCCTAGGCGAAGTCGAAACCGGTAAACTAAAAGCGATGAAACTCGTAATCGCCGTTGTTCAAGACGCCGACGCACCCGCGCTCACCCGTGCCCTGGGCGAAGCGGGGCTGACCTCCACGAAACTAGCCTCCACCGGCGGATTTCTGCGGGAGGGCAACACAACCTTGCTCATCGGCGTGGAGGAGGGGCGGCTCGAGGAAGTTAAGCAGATCATCCGCGATACCTGCCGCACGCGCACGCGCCTGATCACCCCGGGCATGCCCATCGCCGAGACACCCGACGCCATGGTGAGCCAGCCCGTTGAGGTCCAGGTGGGCGGCGCGGTCGTCTTCGTCTTGGACGTCGCCGAGTTTCTCAAACTCTAGGAGAACCCATGAAAAAACGACCGTTCGTTCTATTGCTGGCCTTGCTGTCCGCCTTTAGCCTGGCCCAGATCAGTTACCCCAAGGCCTCCTTCCTCGAAGCGCTGGGAGCCCCGGCAGACGCCACGAGCTTCGATTACAAGGGAGCCAAGGTGAGCCTCGAGGAGCTCGGGGGCTATCTTTACAAGGTCTACTACCAGGGGCCGGCGAGCGACTATGCTACCGCCGCCGACGTCCTCGCCGCCGCCATCGGCAGCGACGGCATCAAGCAGCCCTTCATCGACTGGATGAAGCAGAACCAGGCCAAGATCGACGCCACCCCCAAGCCCATTACCGTGGGGGTGGCCGGCAGCTATTTCTTGATCTTCGAAGACGGTGAGGGGCTGGTCTTCCGCGTGATCCCCTACGAGGTGGACCCCAAGGCCTTCGGCGAGGAAGGGCACGTGATGGGTAAGGGCGGGGTCGTCATCCGCGAGTACTCCGACTTCGAATGCCCCTACTGCAAGAAGTTCCAGCAGGAGGTGCTGCCCAAGCTCGAAAAGCGCTACATCGCGACGGGCAGGGCTCGCTTCGAGTTCAACCACTTTCCGCTCACCGAGATCCACCAGGAGGCCCTCAACGCCGCCATCGCCAGCGAGTGCGCGGCCGACCAGGGCGCGTTCTGGGCCTACCACGACGAAGTCTTCCAGAAGGGCGCGGGGGACTACGAGCAAAAGGCGCGCGACCTCAAGCTGGACCTGCCGCGGTTCAACGCCTGCATCGCCAGCGACGAAGCCCGCCAGCGCGCGCTCGCCGGACGCCAGGAGGCCATCGACCTGGGCCTGAACGGCACGCCCAGCGTCTTCGTGGGGCCCTTCCTACTGCCCAACCCCTTCGACCTGAACGCTTACGACCGCTACCTGGCCATGGCCGAGGCCCTGCAGAACCGCTGATGGCCGAGCTGCATCCCGGCGACTGGGTCCTCCTGCTCGACCCCAAGGGGCGGCGCTACCTCGTGCGCCTGAGCGAGGGCGGCCGCTTCGGCCACCACGTGGGCGGCCTCACCCACGAGCAGATCATGGCTGCTGGCTACGGGGGCCGGGTGCGGACCACCAAGGACGCCGAGATGCTGGTATTGCGCCCCGCGCTCGAGGACTACGTCCTGCTGATGAAGCGCGGGGCCACGGTAACCTACCCCAAGGACGCGGCGGTGATCGTGACCTGGCTCGACCTCGCCCCTGGCGAGCGGGTACTCGAAGCCGGCAGCGGCTCCGGGGGGCTGGCCCTCTTCCTGGCCCGAGCGGTGGGGCCCGAGGGGCGCGTGGTCAGCTACGAACGCCGGGCCGACTTTCACGCCCGCGCCCGCGCCAACGTCGAGGCCTGGGGCACGACCAACGTGGACTTCCGCCTCGGCGACCTGGCGGAGGCGGAGCTCGAGCCCGAGAGCTTCGACGGCGTGGCCCTCGACGTGATGGAGCCCTGGACGATCATGGACCGCGCCACCGAGGGCCTCAAAACCGGCCGCCGCCTGGTGCTCTACTTGCCCAACATCACCCAGGTAGTCCAAGCGGTCGAGGAGGCGCGCGCCAGGAAGCTGCCGCTCGAGCTGCGCCGCATCGTCGAGGTGGGCCACCGCGAGTGGGACGTGCGCCCGCCGGTGGCCCACCCCCACTTCCGGCAGGTGGGGCACACCGCCTTCCTAGTGCAGTTCACCAAGCTCGCGCCGCTCGGGCGGGAGACTGCGGGCGACGGGGAGCGCCGCGGCGAGCCCAAGGGCGGTGAGGACGAAGATTAGCTCGTAGCCGAAACGAGAAGCGAGCCAGCCGCCCAGCAGTGGCCACAGCGCCCGCGGTGCGCCGGTGATGGCCATGAGGGCGGTGCTGGTGGCCGCCTGCTCGGGGCGGGTGAAGGAAAGCAGGTAGGCGCCGTAGACGTTCTCGATGCCGTTGAGGGTCACGCCCACGAGCACGAATGTGAGCACCGCGCCCACGATCCCCGCGCCCAGCAGCGCCGACAGTGGCACGGCCAGCGCTAACCAGCCCACGTAGACGAGGCCCACGTGGCTGCCGCGCTCGTCCATGCGCCGGCCGATCCAGAGGTTGAGCCCTTCGGCCAGCGCTTGCGCCGCCACCAGCAGACCGATGTAACTGTCGGGAAGGCCGTTTTCGCGCGCAGCCACCACGTAAAAGGGCAGCGCCAGGTAGTAGAGCCCGGTGAGCAGGTAGGCGAGCAGGAAGCCCCGCATCTGCGGGGCACGCACGAGCGCCAGCGCGCCTCTCAGGTGCGCCGCCATGGGGGTACGCGGCCGCTGCGGGTCGGGGCGCTCGGGAATCATCCAGAACCCCACGAAACCGATGACGAGCGCGACCACGGCGAGGATGAAGGCGAGCACGTAGCCGTCGGGGAAACGGGTCCACAATGGCCGGCTCAAGAGCCCCACCACCGCGGCGAAAACCGCGCCCAGGAGGCTGCGCCAGCCGAAGAAGCGCCCGCGCAAGCCTGGGGGGATGGCCTTGCCGATTACGGGCAGGTAGGCCACGCCGCCGAGGCCGCCCGCGAGCGCAAAGAGGCCCAGAAAGACGACGAGCGCGGTGTAGACGCGGCCCGGGTCGCTCTCGGCGTAGCGCGCGGTCAGGTAGGCGAGCACGGCGAAGGCGCCGGCGCGCGTCCAGATGGCGAGGTAGAGGAAGACCTTCTTGCGCCGGGCCGCCTCCACCCAGCTCGAGGCTGGTAGCCCGGCGAGCGCGGCGCCGAGCGCGAGCGCGCTCAAGACGCCGCCGACGGCGACGCTCGAGCCTGTGAGGTGGGCGATGAAGGCGGGAAGAACCGTACTCGGGCTGGTGAGCGCGGTCGCCGCCTGCAACATGACGCCGTGGAGGATGCCCCCGGCAAAGGCGCGCGTCACCGTGCGGTTCACGGGCTCCATCGTACCCACGGGCGGGGGTTGTGTACAGTGAGGGCCGTGGAGGGCCTGCAGATCGCCGCCGTGCTGCGCGAGCTCCCCGAGCTGCCGCGGGCGACGCTGGGCTGGCGCTTCCCCGCCGAAGACACCGCGGTGCTGGCGCTCGCCGGCGGGCCGGAGCTGGTGCTGCGCTACCGACCACCGAGCCCCGAGCTGGCGCTCGCCCGGCGGACCGGCGGTGGTGGGCCCCGCACCCCCTTCCAGAAACAGCTCGCCGCGCGCGCCCGCGGGCCGCTGCTGCGCGCTGAACAGCTCAAACTCGACCGGGTGGTCGTCTTCGAGTTCGGTGGCGAGGACGGCTTCGTGGAGACCCCGCCGGTACGGCTCATCTTCGAACTCACCGGCCGCAACGCCAACCTGATCCTCACCGACCTGGAAGGGCGCATCCTGGGGGTGGACCGCCCGGTCGGCCCCAAGCAGAACCGCTATCGCCAGGTGCGCGTGGGTCTGACCTGGACGCCCCCGCCCCCCTACGAAAAGCTCGACCCGCGCACGCTCGCGGGCCCCGAAGCGCTGCGCCTGCTGGTGGGCCAGCCGCTCGTGCGGGCGCTGGTGCGGTACGTCGACGGCCTGGGTCCGCGGCTGGCGCGCGAGGTCGCGCGACGGGCGGGGCTCGAGCCCGAACGTGAGGTCGGCGAGACCGACCTCGAGCCCCTGGCCCGCGCGCTGGCGGAGGTGGTGGCCGATCCGGCGCCGAGCGAGAACGCGCCCGCCCCCAGCTGGCGCGAAGAGACGGCGGCGGCACTGCGCAAGCCGCTGCTGGCAGCACTCGAGCGCCGCCGCACCACCCTCCTGCGCCGGCTGGACGACTTCGAGCGCGCCCGCGCCGACGCGGGCAAGGCCGAGCGCTGGCAGCGCTTCGGCGACCTGCTCCTCGCCTACGCCCACCAGCTTCCCGAGCACGCAGAGCGCGCCGTGCTGGAAGACTGGGAAAGCGGCAAGCTCGTCGAGATCGCCCTCGACCCCGCCCTCTCCCCCCGCGCCAACGCCCAGCGCTACTACCGCCGCGCCCGGCGGGCCCGCGCCCGCGCCGAGCGGGCCGATCGCGAGGAAGCGGCGGTGCGGAGCGAGCTCGCCGAGCTGGAGCGAGAGATCGAGCGGGTGCAGTCGCTGCCCCTGGCCGAGCTGCAGCGGCTGCACCGCGAGGCCCGGCGCGAGGTCGACGCGCCCGTAGGCCTGCGCCGCAGCGCGCCGGGCAGCTTCGAGGTGCGCGTCGGGCGCAACCGCAAGGAAAACGACTGGCTCACCCGCTCCGCCCGCTCGGACGACGTCTGGCTCCACGCCCAGGGCGTTCCGGGCTCGCACGTGATCCTGCGCACCGGCGGCAAGTCCCCGCCGCTCGAGGCGCTGCTCTACGCCGCCCGGCTGGCCGCCTACCACTCCAAAGCCCGCGGCGAGAAGAACGTGCCCGTGGACTACACCCTAAAAAAGCACGTCTGGCGCCCCAAGGGCGCCGCTCCCGGCGAAGTGCTCTACACCCAGGCCAAGACGCTCTTCGTGAACGCCGAGCCTCCCGAGGACGCTTGAACGCTTGGCCCTCTCACTTTCCAGCAGTAGACTGGTAAGACGTGAGACGGACGATGTTCCACGCCAAGATCCATCGGGCCACGGTCACCGAAGCCGACCTCGACTACGAAGGCTCGATCACCATCGACCTCGACCTGCTCGACGCCGCGGGCATCAAGGTGTACGAGCAGGTGGACGTGCTCGACATCACCAACGGCAACCGCCTGACCACCTATACCCTCCCGGGCGAGCGCGGCTCGGGCGAGATCAAGATGAACGGCGCCGCCGCGCATCTGATCCACCCCGGCGACCTCGTCATCGTGATCGCCTACGGCGAGTTCGAAGAGGAGGAACTGGCCGACTTCCACCCCACCGTGGTGCTCGTGGACGAGAAGAACCGCATCCGCGAGGTGCGCAAGGGGTAGGCCGTGGTGGGCACGCGCCTGCGCCTCTACCTCGAGCTCGTCCGTTTCGAGCACACCCTCTTCGCGCTGCCCTTCGCCTACGTGGGCGTCATGATGGCCTCGCGCGGGCGCTTCGACGGCGCGGTCTGGCTCTGGGTTACCGTGGCCATGGTGGGCGCGCGCACAGCGGCGATGGCGCTCAACCGCCTGATCGACTGGCGCATCGACGCCGCCAACCCCCGCACCGCCGGCCGCCACCTCCCCCGCGGATTGGTCAAACCGGGCGAGACCCTGGCGCTGGCGCTGGCCGGCTTCGCCCTCCTGGCCTGGTCGGCCTACAACCTCAACCCACTCACAGCCCGGCTCCTGCCGGTGGCGGTGATCTTCCTGACCGGCTACTCCTACACCAAGCGCTTCACCTGGACCTGCCACTTCTGGCTCGGCCTCACCATCGGCGCGGCCGCGGCCGGCGGCTGGATCGCCCAGACGGGCGCTTTTGAGCCCGCCACCTACGCCCTGTGGGCGGCGGTGGCGCTGTGGATCGCCGGCTTCGACATCCTCTACGCCACCCAGGACGTCGAGTTCGACCGCGTGCACGGCGTCCACGCCCTGCCAGCGCGCTTTGGTGTGCGCACGGCGTTGCAGGTCGCGCGCACGCTCCACGTGCTTACCTGGCTGCTCTTCATCGTCACCGGCCGCCTCGCCGGAGCCGGTCCCTGGTACTACCTGGGCGTGCTGCTCGTGGGGCTGGTGCTGGTCTACGAACACCGCCTGGTGCGCCCCGACGACCTCAGCCGGGTCAATCAGGCCTTCTTCGAGGCCAACGTGGTGATCTCGCTGAGCATGTTCCTCTTTACCTTGCTCGACGTGCTCACGCGCTAGGCGGCTCGGCCTCGCCCGGCAGCTCCACCTTACGCCCGCAGCTGCACACCGGCGCGGGCCAAACCATCTCCACGCCGTCGGCCCGCTTGCGGTACCAAAGCCGCCCGCAGTCGGGGCAGCGCACCTCTTCGGCGTTCAGGGCACGCAGCTCCTCGGGTGTAAAGCGGTAGACCTCGCCGCACCAGTGGCAGACCACCTCGGCCCCACCGTCGTCGCGGATCATCGCCTCACGCTCCTCGGGGCCGAAGAAGGCCAGGGTGTCGAGCGCCTTGTCGCGGCTGCAGCGGCAGCGGAACGCGAGCGGCACCGAACCCTCGGCAAATCCAAGCGCCTTGAGGTCGGTCCACTCGAGCCCCAACCCCTCGAGCACCCGTTCCACCGCACCCTCGAGCCCGTGCTCCACCAGCAGATCGGTGAAGCCGCGAATCCCAGCGAGGTTCTGCTCGAGCCGGGCAATAGCCTCCTCGTCGGCGTCGGGCAGCACCTGGATCACGAGCCCGCCGGCAGCCTCGACGTGGCCGTCGGGCGCGACGCGCACCCCCAGCAGCACCGCCGAGGGAATCTGCTCGCTCTGCCACAGGTAGTGCGCCAGGTCCTCGGCGATCTCGCCCGAGACCAGCGGCACCGACGAGTCGAACTGCTCGCCACTCGCCAGCGTGCGCACCACCCGCAGCTCGCCCGCGCCCACCAGCGCGCCCACGTTGAGCTTGCCGTCTTCGCGCAGCGGCACCTCGGCCTCGGGGTTCTTGACGTAGCCGCGCACCGCTCCGTCCACCCCCGCCTCGGCCACGACGCCGCCCAGGGGGCCGTCGCCGTCCAAGATCAGGGTCACCCGCTCGCGCGGGCTCTTGCTCAGCAAAAAGGCCAGCAGCGCCGCGCCGGTGAGCGCCCGCCCGAGCGCCGCGGTAGCGGTGGGCGAGGTGCCGTGGCGGCGGCGGGCCTCCTCCACCACGTCGGTGGTGTCGGCGGCGATTACCCGCAGCCGACCGTCCGCGGCCAGCCCGCGCACCAACCGGCCCATCTAGCCCTCCTCGTGACGGCCGAAGTGGGCGTTGAGGGCCTTGAGGGTGGACTCGGGTACGAAACGGCTCACGTCGCCGCCGTGGCGGGCGATTTCCTTGATCATCGAGCTGGAGATGAACGACCAGCGCGTCGCCGCCAGGATGAAGAGCGTCTCGACCTCGGGGTTGAGCTGGCGGTTGAGGTGGGCCATCTGCAGCTCGTACTCGTAGTCGGAAACGGCTCTGAGCCCCTTGACGATGATGCGCGCGCCCTTCTGGCGCATGTACTCGGCCAGCAGGCCGTCGAAGGCGTCCACCTCGACGTTGGACATGTCGGCCACGGCGTCGCGGATGATCTGGATCCGCTCCCCCACCGAGAACATGAAGCTGCCCTTCTTGTTGGGGTTGTGCAAAACCGCGACGGTCACCTTGTCGAAGAGCCGGCTGGCACGGCGGACCACGTCGAGGTGGCCGTTGGTGAAGGGGTCGAAGCTACCAGGATAGACCACGTGCATCAGGCATCAACCTCCACGATCGTCAGGACGCTCGAGCCGTAGACCCGGCGCTCGCCCAGCGGCAGATGCAGCCCGCTGGGGTGTTGCAAGATCACGTGCCCGCCAGCGGGCACCAGCCCGGCCTCAAGCACCCGGGCGAGCGCCCCGGCTAGGTCGTCTTCGTAGGGCGGGTCGAGAAAGACCACGTCGTAGCGCTCTCCCGCGCGTGCGGCGCGCTCCAGAAAGCGCTCGGCGGTCTGCGGCACGACCCGCACGGGCAGGTCGAGCTTGCGCACGTTGGCACGCAGCACCTCGACGGCGTGGCGGTCGCTCTCGACCAGCGTGGCGTCGAAGCCCTCACTCGCCGCCTCGAGCCCAACGGCGCCGCTGCCGGCGTAGAGGTCGAGGAAGCGCCCCCGCGCCGGGTAGCGGCCGCGCAGGTAGTCAAAGAGCGCCTTACGCAGCCGCACCGGGCTCGGCCGCGCCGAGTCGGGCACAGCCAGGGTGCGCCCGCGCGCCTTGCCGCCAAGAATCCGCAGGTTAGCCATCCACCTCACCGTATACCGCGTCCACCAATTCCGCCACCCGGCTCACCTCGGCGTCGATCACGTCGAGGGTCATCAGCATGTCAAGGTGGGCCGCGCTCGTGGCCCGGCTCTCCGGCCGGCCCGCCTCGAGGCGGCTCAGGTGGGCCTGGCGCAGCTTCTGCAGGTAGGCCTCGGTCTCGGCGCGCTCGGCCACCACCTCGCGCGCGAGCGCGTGGTTGCCGGTGGCCAGAGCGGTGAAGGCGCGCTGCATCCTACCGTAGACGCGACTCGCCGCCTCCGAAAGCTCGGCCCGGCCCTCGGGGCTGAACTCGAGCCCCTGCATGCGCAGCTTGTGCTGCTGCTTGAGCAAGCGGCGGATCTGGTCGGCCAGGTGCTCGAGCTCGCCCGCCAGCAGAAGCAGCTTCTCCACCGCCTCCCCACCCCCCTGGCTGCGCAGCCGCGCCAGGTACATCACCACCGCCTGGGTCAGGCGGTCCACCTTCTCCTCGCGCTCCTGCACGATCTCGAGGTCGCCCTCGCCCTGGGTGATGGCGCGCACCGCTGTGGCCATCATCCCCAACACGTGGTCCGATATGCGCACCACCTCGCGCAGCGCCAGGCTGACCGCCAGCTCGGGCGTGGCGAGCGCTTCGTCGGAAAGGTACTTGGGCGCGATCACCTGGCCGCGCTCGGGCAGCACCCGCTCCAAGAAACGCGCGAGCGCGGGAATGAAGGGCAGCGCCAGCAATCCGGCGGTGAGGTTGAAGAGGGTGTGGGCGTTGGCCACCTGCCGCGCCGGGCCGCCGCCCAGCGCTGCCACCGCCTGGGTCGCGGGCACGAGCAACAGCAGCACCACGAGCCCGAAGCCCGCCTTCCACAGCAGATGCCCCACGGCTACCCGCCGCGCCTCCGTGCCCGCGCCCAACGCCGCCAGAAGCGGGGTGAAGGTCGTACCCACGCCCGCGCCCACCACCGCCGCCAGCGCCCCCTCCAGCGGCAGCTGCCCGGCCACGTAGAAGGCCATGGCCATCGCCACCGCCGCGTTCGAAGAGTGCACCAGCGTGGTAAAGACGAGCGCCAAAAGCGCCATCCACAGAGGCTGCTCGGTGACTGCCTGCATGGCCAGCTGCATCAGCGGCCCCTGGGTCTCGGGCGCCAACGACTTGATCATGAAGTCAAGCCCCAGAAAGAAGAGCCCAATCCCCGCCACCGCCCGCCCGGCGTGGCGCAGAGGCTTCCACAACGAGGCAAAGTAGCCCACCGCGATGATGGGCAGGGCGTAGTCGTAGACCCGGAAGGCCGCGAGCTGGAGCGCCACCGTGCCCCCGGCGATCGCCCCCATGCTCATGGCCAGCCCTTCGGCCGCGGCGAGCACGCCCGCCTCGACCAGGCTGATCACGGTCACGGCCAGCGCGGTGCCGCTTTGCAAAACCGCGGTCACCAGCGTGCCCGCGAAAAAGGCCCGCACCACGCCGCGCGTGGCGCGGCTGAGCCACGCGCGCAGCGCCCCGCCGCCCAGCGCCTCCAGCGCCCGGCTGGCCTGGTTGAGTCCGATGAGGAAGAGAGCGAGACCGCCCAGGAGGGTGAGCATCACGTACCTCAGCCTACTCCAAAGGTTTGGGGGCTCCGAAGAGCCCCCTCCTTCGCTTGGTCGGGGAGAGAGGATTTGAACCTCCGACCCCCTCGTCCCGAACGAGGTGCGCTGCCGGACTGCGCTACTCCCCGACGCGCAAAATTCAGTCTACGGGGCCGAAAACCCCCTGTCAAGGTAGCCGTCCGGCTGCGACCGTTCGGATTCGGCGACGACGGCGAGCAAGTTTGCTAGGCTGGTTACATGAAGAACCAGTACTTCGGGGACATCAACGACTACCGCAAGTACGGATTGCTGAGGAGCGTGCTTGCCGCCAGCAGGATGAGTTTGTTCGTCGCCTGGATGCTGACCGAAGACGACGGAAGCTCCGACGGCGGACGCATCGACTTATCTGCAAGAACCCGAGCGCTGGTCGCGCTTCGACCCCGAGCTATTTGAAACCCTGCGCAAAGCGGTCACCCGAGAAGGGCGGCGCGACGTCGAGGTGCTGGAACAAAGCGGGCTTCTTTCGCCCGCGTACTATTTTCGCGAACCGGTGCCCCGGCGGGCCGACGAACGTGAGCGCTGGCTTGCTCGGCTCATGGATCGGGCGAGCGGTGCCGATCTCGTCTTCCTTGATCCCGACGTCGGCGTCGAATCGAAGTCGGCGTCCTTCGGCAACCACGGCTCCGAGAAGTATGTTTTCTGGCTCGAGCTCAGGCGGCTCTGGGACCAAAAAAACTCGCTTCTGCTGTACCAGCATTTCCCCCGGAAGAACCGCCACGCGTTCACCCAACACCTCCTCGGCGAGCTCGAGGAACGGCGCCCGAAGCCTGCGCGCTCGCGTTCTCGACGAGCCACGCACTCTTCCTGCTGGTGCTGCAACCGCGCCACGTTCACCACGGTTGCGCCGTCCTTCAACGGCTGCGCAGGGACTGGCCCGGTGAGTTCCGGGCCGCCCTGTACGAAGGACCGGCCGCCTGATCAGGCGGCCGGTCGGTTTTTCTCGCGCCTAAGCCTCCGGCCGCAAAGAAGGCTTGTCGGTCGGCGGGGCGGGCTCGGGGGCCGGGAGCAGCACGGTCTCGAGCACCTCGTCCACCTGTTCGACCAGCTTGACCTCCAAATCGCGCAGCACCTCTTCGGGCACCTCGGCCAGCTGGGGCTCGTTCTCGGCCGGCAGGATCACCTGGCGGATGCCCGACTGGTGGGCCGCCAGCAGCTTTTCCTTGAGGCCGCCGATGGCCAGCACCTTGCCGCGCAGGGTGACCTCGCCGGTCATGGCCCAGTCCATGCGCGCGGGGCGTCCGGTCAGGGCCGAGGCGATGGCGACGGCGATGGTGATCCCCGCCGAGGGGCCGTCCTTGGGCGTGGCGCCTTCGGGCACGTGAACGTGCAGGTCCCACTGGGTGTGAAAGCCTTCGGGCAGGCCCCAGCGTGAAGCGGTGGCGCGCAGGTAGCTGAGCGCCGCCTGGGCCGACTCCTTCATCACATCGCCCAGGTTGCCGGTGAGCTTGAGGTTGCCCTTTCCGGGCACGGCCAGGGCCTCGACGGTGAGCAGCGCACCGCCCACGGGCGTCCAGGCCAGGCCCTGGGCCGCCCCCACCTGGGGCGCGTCCTCGCGCTTGTCGGGACGGTATTTGGGCACGCCCAGGTAGTCGGGCAGGTCGGCCTCGGTAATCGTGCGTTCGCCCTCCCAAGGGCTTTCGATATAGCGCTTGGCGGCGCGGCGCACCAGCTTGGCCAGCTGGCGCTCGAGCTCGCGCACGCCCGCCTCGCGAGTGTACTCGTGGATGATGCGGCGAATGGCGGCGTCCTCGATGGCCAGGCGGCCCTTCATCTGCCCCGCCTCAAGCTGCCGCGGCCAGAGGAAGCCCTTGGCGATCTGCTCCTTTTCGAGCGCGGTGTAACCCGGGATCTCGATGATCTCCATGCGGTCGCGCAGCGGTCCGGGAATGGTGGAAAGGCTGTTGGCGGTGGTGATGAAGAAGACTCGGCTGAGGTCGTAGGGCACGTCGAGGTAGTGGTCGGTAAAGGTCTTGTTCTGCTCCGGGTCGAGCACCTCGAGCATCGCGCTCGCCGGGTCGCCCCGCCAGTCAGAGGCCATCTTGTCGATCTCGTCGAGCAAGAAGACGGGGTTGACCACCCCGGCGGTCTTCATCGCCTGGATGATCTTGCCCGGCAGGGCGCCGATGTAGGTGCGGCGGTGGCCGCGAATCTCGGCCTCGTCACGCACCCCACCCAGGCTGATGCGCACGAACTCGCGGTTCATGCTCCGTGCCACGGAGCGGCCTAGTGAAGTTTTTCCCACGCCGGGAGGACCGACCAGGCATAGAATCGGGCCCTTGTAGCCCTCGTCGCCCTCCGCAAGCTGGCGCACAGCCAGGAACTCGAGGATGCGTTCTTTGACCTCTTCGAGGCCGTAGTGGTCCTCGTCGAGGATGGTGCGGGTGCGCTGGATGTCAATGGTGTCTTCGCTTGCCTCGGTCCAGGGCACGTCCAAAAGCCAGTCGAGGTAAGTGCGGGCCACCGTAGCCTCGGGGCTGCCGGGCTGCATGCGCTCGAGCCGCGCCAGCTCCTTGAGCGCCTTTTCCTTGACGGGCTCGGGCATGCCGCGCGCCTCGATGCGCTCGCGCAGTTCTTCGATCTCGCCCGCGGCGTCCTCGCCGCCGAGCTCCTTCTGGATCGCCTTCATCTGCTCGCGCAGGTAGTACTCGCGCTGGTTGACGTCCATCTGCTCCTTGACGCGCGCGGCGATCTTGGAGTCGAGGGCGAAGCGCTCGAGGTCGCGCAAGAGGAGCTCGAGCACCTTCTTGAGGCGGTCCTCCACCCCCACGGTCTCGAGCACTGCCATCTTGTCCTCGACGTTCCAGGTGGCGTAGCCCGCCACCACGTCGGGCAGGCGCACCGGGTCCACCATGCCCAGCACCGCCTCGACCTTGTAACGGTCCAGCCGAAGCCCCTTGTGGGCCTCGACGTAGCGTTCGAAGGCCTCCTTGAGCTCACGCATCAGGACCCGCACCATCGCCTCGTCGTAGTGGGCCGGGTCCTCCAGCACCTCGCCGGCGGCGGCCACGTGGTCGCCCTCCTCGCGGTAGGCGAGCAGGCGCACCCGCGCCTTGGTCTCGACGACCACCTGCAAGGTGCCATCGGGCAGGCGCATGACCTGTTTCACCGCGGCGAGCACGCCGGTGTCGTAGAGGTCTTCGGGGGTGGGCTCGTCCACCTCGGGGGCCTTCTGGGTTACCAGGAAGACGTGCCGGTCGCTCTCGGCCGCGCGCTCGACCGCAGCCTTAGAGCGGGGGCGGCCCACGTCCACCGGGGAGGTGGCGTGGGGCAGGATCACGGTGTTCCGCAGGGGGATAACGGGAAGTTCCAGCGTCGTCGGGTTCATCATGGTCAGCTCGCCTGGCGCATCCGCGCCTCCTGCAAGGCCTCCAGAGGGTCATCCAAGTGCCGGGCGTCGAAGCGCAGTTCGCGCACGCCGCTACCCGGCACCTCGTACATCAGGTCCACCATGGCGCGCTCGATCACCGAGCGCAGGCCGCGCGCCCCGGTACCACGCTCGAGCGCCCGCCGCGCCACCTCGCGCAGCGCCACCTCGGTGATCTCGAGCTCCACCCCCTCCAGCTCGAAGAGGGTGCGGTACTGCTTTACCAGCGCGTTCTTGGGCTCGGTCAAAATGCGCACCAGGTCGTCTTCGGAAAGCTCGTACAATTCCACGATCACCGGCACGCGCCCCACGAACTCGGGGATGAGGCCGTACTTGACCAGGTCTTCGGGAATGACCTCCGGGCGCCCTTCCCCCTCATGCTCCGCGCGGAAGCCGATCGGGGTCTGGTCGGTGCGCGCCTTGACGATGGCCTCGAGCCCGTCGAAGGCCCCGCCCAGGATGAAGAGGATGTTGCGGGTGTTCACCGGAATCGTCTCCTGGTGCGGGTGCTTGCGCCCGCCCTGGGGCGGCACGTTGGCCACGGTGCCCTCGATGATCTTGAGCAGCGCCTGCTGCACGCCCTCACCCGAGACGTCACGGGTGATCGAGGGCCCCTCGGACTTGCGGGCGATCTTGTCGATCTCGTCGATGTAGATGATGCCGCGCTCGGCCGCCTCCACGTCGAAGTCGGCCGCCTGCAAAAGGCGCACAAGCACGTTCTCCACATCGTCGCCCACGTACCCCGCCTCGGTGAGCGTGGTCGCGTCGGCGATGGCGAAGGGCACCTTGAGCTGCCTGGCCAGCGTCTCGGCCAGAAGCGTCTTGCCCGTGCCCGTGGGGCCGATGAGGAGCACGTTCGACTTACCCAGCTCAGCCTCGGGGTGCTGCAGCCGCTTGTAGTGGTTGTAAACGGCCACCGCCAGCACCTTCTTGGCCTCCTCCTGGCCGATCACGTAGTCGTCGAGGTAGGCCTTGATCTCGGCGGGTGTGGGCAGCTCTTCGAGCCCCGGCGCGGCCGCCGGTCGCTCCGAGGCCAGCATGCCGTGGGCCAGCTCGATGCAGTCGCTGCAGATGTAGACCTCGCCCATGGGCGCCTCGAACAAGCGGGCGCCCTCGCGGGCTAGCTTGCCGCAGAAGGAGCAAGCGGGTTCAGGCGTCTTCACGCGTAATCACCCGGTCCACCAGACCGTAGTCCCTGGCCTCGTCCGCGGTCATCCAGAAGTCGCGGTCGCTGTCGGCCTCCACCTTTTCCACCGGCTGCCCGGTGTGACGCGCCAGCAACTCGTTGAGAAGCTTCTTCGACTTGAGGATTTGTTCGGCCTGGATGGCGATGTCGGTGGCCTGCCCCTGCGCGCCACCCCAGGGCTGGTGGATCATCACCCGGGCGTGCGGCAGGGCGTAGCGCTGCCCCGGCTCGCCCGCGGCGAGCAGGAAGGCCCCCATACTGGCGGCCATGCCGACCACGATCGTGGCCACCGGGCTCTTGACGTACTGCATGGTGTCGTAGATCGCCAGACCGGCGTAGACGTCGCCGCCGGGCGAGTTGATGTAAAGCTTGATCTCCTGGTTGGGGTTCTGAGCTTCGAGGAAGAGCATCTGCGCCACGATGGTGTTGGCCACCTGGCTGTCGATTGGCGTGCCCAGGAAGATGATGCGGTCCTTGAGGAGCCGCGAGTAGATGTCGTACACGCGCTCGCCCCGCGCGGTTTGTTCGATGACGTACGGTACGATCATGACCGCCTCCATTCTACCCGTATTCGTGAGAAAAGCGGGCCCGCAGGCCCGCCTCCGAGCCTGTAAGCTCAGCCCAGCTGGGCCGCCGCCTCGGCCAGCGCCTTGTCGCGCACGAGCCGCAGCTTGAGGTTCTCCAGCCCCTCTTCGCCCACGGCTTGTTTGAACTCGGGCACCTTGAGGCCGTAGCGCTCGGCGTAGGCCTTGAGGTAGGCGTCCCACTCCTCGTCGCTCACCTGGGTGCCCAGGTCCTCGGCCAGCTTTTCGAGCGCGAGCCCTCGGCGGATGCGCAGCTCGGCCCGCTTGCGCAGATCGGCCTGGAACTCTTCGAGCTTGCCCTCGCGCTCGAGACCGCGCAGGTAGTCGCCCAGCGTGCCGCCCTGACGGGTCAGGTCTTCTTCGATGTCCCGCAGCAGCGCCCGCTCCTCGTCCTGGATCATCGAGGGCGGAATCTCCACTTCCAGCGCCTCGGCAAGCTTGTTCAATAGCGCCTGCTTGCGGGCCTCGAGGTAGTCGCGCTCGGCCGTGGCCTCCAGACTCTGGCGCACCTTCTGGCGCAGCTCCTCCAGGTTCTCGGCCTCGAGCGTCTTGGCAAACTCGTCGTCGAGCTCGGGCAGGCGCACCCCCTTGACCTCGAGCACCTTGGTGGGCACCTGGCGGACGACCTCGCCCTCCTCGCTCATTACCGGGATCTCGAGCTCGTCACCGGCCTTCTTGCCCAAGAGCGCCTCGCGCACATGCGGCTCGGCGCGCTCGAGCTCGATGGGGAAGCGGGAACCGTCGTCCACTTCCACCAGCACATGGTCGCCCTGCTGAACCTCGCGGTCCACCGTCTCGATCTCGGCGTAACGGCGGCGCAGGTCTTCGAGCGCTGCACCCACCGTTTCGTCGGTGACCTCGGGCTTTTCAACCTCGAGCTCGAAGCCTTTCCAGTCGGGCAGCTCGACCTCGGGATAAAGCTCCACCTCCACGGTGTAGGCGTAGGGCGCCCCGGCGAGCGGCGCCTCCCTGCCCTCGACCAGGCGGGCGGCGATCGCCGCCAGGCCCAGTTCGCGCACCGCCTCGGGGTAGCTCTCCTCGATCAGGCGCTCACGCACCTCGTCCCAGAAGGGCCGCTCGCCCACGCGCGCGAGGATGACCTTGTCGGGCGCCTTTCCGGGCCGAAAGCCCGGGACCTTGAGGCGGCGGCGGTATGCGTCCAGCAGCTCGCGCCGAATCTGCTCGACGCGTTCGGCGGGCACCTCCACGCGCACTTTGGCCTGGGGACCCGTTTGTTCTAGTATTTCGGCCATATAAGCTCCTTCGTTCAAGGCTGCGGCGGCCCAACCCTTTGGTGCGAGGAGGGGGACTTGAACCCCCACGGCCGAAGCCACCAGATCCTAAGTCTGGCGCGTCTACCAGTTCCGCCATCCTCGCGCAGGCGGGTGGGCCGCCCGCCTAGAGAATACCACCCCATCCGGGGTGGCATTCGTTATGGGGTGAGCGATGGGACTTGAACCCACGACCCCCGGTTCCACAGACCGGTGCTCTAACCAGCTGAGCTACGCTCACCACGCTCAGCAAACGTCATTCTAGAGGTTATCGAGAAAGGCGTCAACCGCTCGCCATCGGCGTTTGTGGGGTGCGGTGGGGCTGGTGACGCTGACCAGTACGTAGTTGTGGTACATGGTAGCGGGGCTGCGGCCGGTGACCTGTAGTTTGTGGCCTGTGGTGAGCTCGTTAAAGGCAACTCGATCTCGACTTTGCGCCTGGCATGGCCCAATAGTCGGTACGTAGTACGTAGTTTGTAGTGCGCAGTACGTGTAATAAAACACGCTTGTGCTCTGTGGCTCGTAGCCTGTGGTGGGTCCGTCAGCGGCAGCCGAACCACGGCTTCTCGTCCAGCATGGACCCTGGATCTCGGCGGCGATACGCCGCCTCGTCCGGGGATACGGGCAAAGGTGGCTGGAAGCGAGTGACCTGTAGCTCGGGTGGGTCGGTCAGCGGCAACCGGATCTTGGAGTGCGGCACGGCGCGGATCCTAAATCAAGTTTGGGGCTGGCCCCCGGGTCTCGGCGGCAAAATGCCGCCTCGTCCGGGAATGCGCCTTGATTATGGAAAGAAAAAGTTCGCATTTCCGGTCAAAGGAACATAGCGGCATCAAAACCGGGCCCGCGCGCGGTCCCCGCTCCTGCCTCCCCTTCCAAGGGGCCGTAGAATACGGCTCGGTGTCCGCCTCTCCCCTCGCCTTCCTCTTCGCTCTCGAGCTCACCCTCGCGCTCGCGGGGGCGGTCTGGATGTACCTGGCGGGCTACCCCGCGGTCGTCCGCCCCGATCCCTGGCGGGACACCCTCTACTTCCTCGCCGGCTATCTGGCCCTGTTGGGGCTCGAGCGCCTGACCGAGCGCCTCGTACCCGAGGCCTACCGCGAGCTCGACACCCTCATGCGCCGCCTGGGCCGCGCCCTGCGCCAGGCCGGGATCGGCCCCAACGTAGCGCTGGCGCTCGCGCTGACGAGCGCGCTGGGCGAGGAGCTGTGGTTTCGCGGCGCGCTGCTCAACGCCTTCGTGGGCTGGCTGGGGCCCGGCGCGGGGCTGGTGCTCCAGGCCGCCCTCTTCGCCGCCGGCCACCCCGCGCCCGGCCGCGCCGGCCGGCTCTACATGGCCTGGGCCTTCGCCGCCGGCCTGATCTTCGGCGGGCTCTACCTGGCGAGCGGCAGCCTCGTACCGGGAATCCTGGCCCATTTCCTTTACAACGCCAAGGGGCTCGAAGAGGCCTTTGGCTCGCCGGGCCCTGCGTCCCGGTGACGCTTGTTATCCTGGTAGGCGGAGGTTGTTGTCATGGCGTACAAACATATCAAAGTCCCCGAAGAGGGCGAGAAGATCACGATCAAGAACGGTAAGCTGATCGTGCCCGACCATCCCATCATCGCGTTCATCGAGGGCGATGGTACCGGCCCCGACATCTGGAACGCCTCTCAACCCGTGCTCGACGCCGCAGTGGAAAAGGCCTACGGCGGCAAACGAAAAATCGCCTGGATGGAGGTCTACGCCGGCGAAAAGGCCAACGAGGTCTACGGCGAGCCCATCTGGCTCCCCCAGGAAACCCTCGACGCCATCAACGAATACCTGATCGCCATCAAGGGTCCCCTCACCACCCCCGTGGGCGGCGGCATCCGCTCGATCAACGTCGCGCTGCGGCAGAAGCTCGACCTCTACGCCTGCGTGCGCCCAGTGCGCTACTTCGAAGGCGTGCCCAGCCCGGTCAAGCACCCTGAGCTGGTCAATATGATCATCTTCCGCGAGAACACCGAGGACATCTATGCCGGCATCGAGTGGCCCGCGGGCTCCGAGGACGTGAAGAAGATCCTCGAGTGGCTCAAGAGCGAGTTCCCCGACGCCTACGCCAAGATCCGCTTCCCCGACACCGCGGGCATCGGCCTCAAGCCGGTGAGCGCCGAGGGCACCAAGCGCCTGGTCGAAGCCGCCATCAACTACGCCATCGAGCAGGACCTGCCCAGCGTCACCCTGGTGCACAAGGGCAACATCATGAAGTTCACCGAAGGCGCCTTCCGCGACTGGGGCTACGAAGTCGCGCGCGAGAAGTTCGGCGCCGAACCCCTCGACGGCGGCCCCTGGCACGTCATGAAGAACCCGCGCACCGGCAAGGAGATCATCATCAAGGACGTGATCGCCGACGCCATGCTGCAGCAAATCCTCACCCGCCCTGCCGAGTACTCGGTGATCGCCACCCTCAACCTCAACGGTGACTACCTCTCCGACGCCCTCGCGGCCGAGGTGGGCGGTATCGGCATCGCCCCGGGCGCCAACATCAACTACCAGACGGGCAAGGCCATCTTCGAGGCCACCCACGGCACCGCGCCCAAGTACGCCGGTCAGGACAAGGTCAACCCCAGCTCGGTCATACTCTCGGGCGAAATGATGCTGCGCTACATGGGCTGGGATGAGGCGGCCGACCTGATCATCAAGGCCATGTCCGAGACCATCAAGGAAGGCCTGGTCACCTACGACTTCCACCGCCTGATGGTAGCCGAAGGCCGCGAGGCCAAGCTGCTCAAGTGCAGCGAGTTCGGCCAGGCGCTGATCGAGCACATGTAAAACGCTCTGCGCCCGATTTCGAAACCGGTAAAGCTCCCGCAGCGCGGGAGCTTTACTTCGTTTTTACGCGCATCGGTTATTCTAAAAAAGCCCGCGTTGCAGCCTCTTGTGACCTCTTTTTCGCAAAAATAAAACGTATGCGGCGTGGGTTGGAGGTGGAATCATGATCAAAGAGTTCAAAGAATTTATCATGCGCGGCAATGTGCTCGACATGGCGATCGGCATCGTCATCGGCGCCGCCTTCGGCGCGGTGGTCAAGTCGTTTGTCGCCAACGTACTGATGCCGCCCATCGGGCTGCTGCTGGGTGGAAAGGACTTTTCGAATTTCTTCGTCGTCCTCAAACAGGGGACCCAGCCCGGCCCTTACCCCACGCTCGAGGCCGCCAAGCAGGCGGGCGCGGTCGTATGGCCCTGGGGCGTTTTCATTAACGAGGTGGTTACCTTCTTGATCATTGCTTTTGCCATTTTCATGGTGATCAAAGGAATCAACAGCCTCAAGAAGAAGGAAGAGGAAGCCCCCGCACCCCCACCCGAACCCCCTGCCGACGTCAAGCTGCTGGAAGAGATTCGCGACCTGCTCAAGAGCCGCTAAAGCTGCGGGCCTCACGCGGCGGCGGCCTACGGCCGCCGCCTTTTCGCTTAGACTGGTAGTGGAGCACGGCATGGACGAGTTGCCCTGGGAGATCCTGGAGAGCGAGGCGCTGGCCGAACACCCGGTGAAGATCGTGCACGAACGCCTGCGCACGCACACCGGCGCCGTGCTCGACTACTACTACCAGCCCCGTCCCATCCAGGTCATCTTCGTCCTCCCCATCACCGCAGAGGGCACCGCCCTGATGATTCGCCAGTACCGCCACCCCACCCGCCGCTTCCTGCTCGAGGTTCCGGCCGGCAAGGTGGACACTGGCGAAGCGCTCGAAGAAGCGGTCCGGCGCGAGCTGCTCGAAGAGATTGGAGCAGAAGTGGGTGAGCTCGTGCGTTTTCCCGCCTTCTACCCCCAGCCCTCGTTCAACGCCGCGGTCTTCCACCCCTTCGCCGCCTTAGGCGCGCGGCGTACCCAAGAGCCTCAGCTGGAAAGCGGCGAGATGATCGAGGCCGTGGAACTGCCCCTGGCCGAGGTCTACGGCCTGCTCGAGTCCGGCGGCATCGAAGACGCCTCCACCGCGCTAACGCTCTTCTACGCACGGCCGTGGCTCGAGCGCCAAGGGTTACTCTAGCCGCCGCCCCGCAATCCTAACCACCAGCGCACCACCAACGGCGCGCCAAGCAACAGCGTCACCACCCGCACGAAGTGCATCGTCGCCACCACCGCAGGGCGTCCACCCTCCTCGGCCGCCACCACGCTCATCACGCTGATGCCGCCGGGGGTGAAGCCGAACATCGCCGTGGCCGCGTCCAACCAGCCAAAGTGAACGCTGATCGCGGCGAGCGTCAAGCCAAAGAGCAAGAACCCCAGCGCCCCGAGCAGCGCGAGCGGCAGGACCGTCTTGAGCAGCGGCAACATGCTGCGGTCGGCCGATAAGCCAATCATAATGCCCACGCCGATCTGCAAGACCACCTCGAGCCACCCCGGAAGCGCCATGCGCTCGGAGCGGGTAAAGGCAAACAGGGCCGTCGCCAGCATGGCCCCCACCACCGCGCCGCCGGGTATGCGCGCCTTCCACGCCAGCCAGCCACCCAGGGCGCCCCACATCGCAGCCATCAAGGTTCCGTTCATGAATTCAGCCTACGCCCGCGGGGCGTGACGAAATCGGAAAAAAACGCTAGAATAAGGTGCGGGAAGGGAGCACGGTCGCGCCCCATTTGGGGTGAGGAAAGTCCGGGCACCAGAGGGCAGGGTGCCAGGTAACGCCTGGGCGCCGCAAGGCGACGGAAAGTGCCACAGAAAACAGACCGCCGATCCGCTCCCCTCGGGGAGGTCATGGAGGCAAGGGTGAAACGGTGGGGTAAGAGCCCACCAGCGCTCCGGGAAACCGGGGCGGCTCGGTAAACCCCACCCGGTGCAAGGCCAGTTAGGCAGGTAGGGCTAGCCCGGCCCGATCGCACCTGCGGGTTGGCCGCTCGAGGCCGGCGGCGACGTCGGTCCCAGATAGATGACCGTGCACGACAGAACCCGGCTTACATCCCTTCCCCCGCCCCCGGCTGCACGCCGGGGGCGGTTTTTTTGCTGTGGAAGTTGTGGACGGGCTGTGGACAAGCCTGTGGACAAACCATAAGATCCTGAAAATTTGCCTTCCTCATCGCGTTTTCCACGACCCTTGCTGTGTATAAGTGGTAACTAGTGGTAAATGGTGGTTATTTGTGGCATTTCAGGGATGATTCGTGGTAAACTAGGGCCCAGTAGCCCAGCGGTGAGCTCCACGTCCATGCGGACGGCTCACGAAACCCACCCGTGGGCAGCGAAGGGGTCGGGATGCCGAAGCGAATTCCAAGCGGAGAACACCCGGTCAGCCTCGACGGCAAGGGGCGCCTGGTGATTCCCGTTCCCTTTCGCGAGTACCTGAAGGACGGCCTGGTGCTTACCCGCGGCTTCGAGGGGGGGCTCGACGTGCTCACGCGCGCCGACTGGGAGAAGCTCGAGGAGCGGCTCGAGGGGCTGCCCCTCACCGACCCCGGAGTTCGCAACTTCGTACGCTTCTATTACGCGCCCGCCCACAAGACCAAGCTCGACGGTCAGGGGCGGGTTCTCATTCCCCCGACGCTGCGCCGCTTCGCCGGCCTCACGGACCGCGCGGTGGTCACGGGCGTCATGGACCGCATTGAGATCTGGGACGAGGCTCGCTTCTTCGAGCACCTCGAAAAGACCCGGGAAACCCCATTCGTCCCCGAATCCCTGAGGGACATCGTGATTTGACGGAGCTCTGCCTTGATGACGACGCACGAACCGGTACTGCTCAACGAAGCGCTCGACCTCCTGAACGTCCAACCCGGAGGGGTGTACGTAGACGCCACCTTCGGTGGGGGCGGCCATACCCGGGGGATCGTCGAGCGCGGTGGCCAGGTGCTGGCGATCGACCAGGATCCGGATGCCCACAAGCGCGCGGAACGGCTCGGGGGAGTTGCCATCCGGTTCGTACGGTCGAACTTCCGGAACCTGGAAACCGTGCTCGCTTCCCAGGGGCTGCCGCCCGTCCAGGGCATCCTCGCTGACCTGGGGGTGTCCAGCTTTCATCTGGAAGATCCAAAGCGCGGTTTCAGCTACCAACGCGAGGGGCCGCTCGACATGCGCATGGCCGGCGAAGGCCCGAGCGCTGCCGACGTGGTCAACACCCTGAGCGAGGAGGAGCTGGCTGACCTCATCTGGCGCTACGGCGAGGAGCGCCAGAGCCGGCGCATCGCCCGGGCCATCGTCGAGGCGCGGCGGCAGCGGCCGATCACCACCACCACCCAGCTCGCCGAGATCGTGCGCGCCGCCGTAGGTTTTCGCAAGGCCGGCCATCCGGCCCGTAAGACCTTTCAGGCGTTGCGCATGTACGTCAACGACGAGCTGGGCGCGCTCGAGGATTTGCTCGAGGCCGCCGGACGGGTGCTCGCGCCAGGCGGGCGACTCGTGGTAATCAGCTTCCATTCGATGGAAGACCGGCACGTAAAGCACTTCCTCAAGGAAGACCCGCGCTTTCGCGTCCTGACCAAGAAGCCCATCGTGCCCTCCGAAGAGGAGCAGCGCACGAACCCCCGCGCCCGCAGTGCGAAGTTAAGGGCAGGTGAGCGGCTGTGAACCGGGTAGCGCTCCGCTGGGGATACCTTTACCTGCTCATGCTATTGGTCGTGGCCGGTCTGGGCTGGACGGCGCAGCGCGAACGGGCCCAGGTGCGCGCCTATCATGAGCGCTACGTACAGCTCGAACAGGAACGGGCCGCGCTCCTGCGCGAATACGAGGCCCGGCTCTCCAACCGCGCGGTGGCGCTTTGGGCGGAGTCGCATGGCATGATCCCCATGAGCGAAGGGAGGTGGGCCGAGTGAACACCGCCAGCGTGCAGCGCGTCTGGGCCCTAAGCCTCTTGCTGCTCGGCTGGGTGCTGTTGCTTTCTCTTGGCCTTGCCAGCATCCTCATGCGCACGAGGCCACTGCCCGCCCCGGCCTGGCCGGAACCCGAACGCCCCTCCCCCATCGTGCCGCCGCGGGGGACGATCTACGCCAGCGACGGCACCCCGCTGGCCCTGAGCCTCCAAAGCGGCGAGCGCGTCTACCCCATGGGCACGCTTGCCGGGCAGGTGATCGGCTACGTCAAGGGCAAGCGCGATCCCGACAGCGGCCTGATCAACACCCTGGGCGAGCGCGAGGCGGGTCAGGCCGGCGTCGAGCGCGCCCGCGAGCGGGCCCTCGCCGACGCCGAGGACGTCTACCTGACGCTCGACCCCACGGTACAAACGATCGCCGAGGACGCACTATGGAAGGGCGTGGAGGCCAGCGGGGCCGCCTGGGGAACCGCGATCGTCATGGAGAGCGCCACCGGGCGCCTGCTGGCGGTGGCCAACGCCCCCGCCTTCGACCCGGGCGCACCCCGTGGAGCCCCGAGCGAGGATCCCCGGCTGATCAACAACGCCTTCGAACGGCTGATCGAACCCGGCTCCACCCTCAAGGCGCTGACCGCTGCGGTGCTGCTGGAGGAGCGGGCGGCCACGCTCGAAGACCGCGTGGAAGCCCCGATGAAACGGCGCGTGGCCGACCGCACGATCCGCGACGCGGTGCGCCACCCCGACACGCTCAGCCTCGAAGGGGTGATCGCCTACTCCTCGAACGTGGGGATGAGCACTTTCGTGGAGCGCATCGACGCCCGCACGCTCACCCGCTACCACGAGCGGTTGCACCTCTATGACCCCAACCTGATGCCGGGATTCTCGGTCTGGCGTCCGCTTTACCGTGACGCGGACGAGGTGGGCGAGGTGGAACTCGCCAACCTCTCCTTCGGCCAGGGCATCTCGGTGACGCCGCTCCACTTGACGGCCGCGTTCAACACCCTAGCCAACGACGGCGTCTACGTGGCCCCGACGCTCGTGCAGGACGCCAGCCCACCCCGCAAGGAACGCGTTTTTCGCAGCGAGGTGGCGACGGCGATGCGGCGTGTTCTCACCGAGCACAACGCCCCCCGAGCGCGGCTATCGGGCTACCGCCTGGGCGGCAAGACGGGCACCGCCCAGATCGCCGGCAGCAGCGGTTACCAGGATTCGGAGACCTACGCCGCCCTCTACGCAGGATTTCTGCCCGGAGACCACCCCCGCGCCACCGTGGTGGTCGTGCTCTACGACCCCCAAGCTTCGATTTACGGCTCGAAGGTCGCGGCGCCGATCTTTCGCGAGATCGCCCGCCGCACCCTCGCGTATTGGGGCCTTCCCCCGGATTCGGTTAGACTGAATAGTGGTGAGTAAGTTGTGTATGATGTGCAAGTGACGCACACCCGAACCCTCTCCCCCCGGCTGATCGCTCGCGTCGTCGGGGGGCGCCTCGGAAACGAGGCCCGGCCCGCCCGCGACCTCGTCTGGGACTCGCGCGCGGTCGAACCGGGCGCGGCCTTCGTGGCCCTGCCGGGCAGCCGCAGCCACGGTGAGGCCTACGCCGAAGAGGCGCTCAGGCGCGGCGCCGCTTTTGTGCTGGGGCCGGTAGAGCGCGCGCGGGGAATCCAGGTGGACGACCCCTACGACGCCTTGATCGCGCTGGGCCGCTGGCTGCGCACCTCCTTTGCAGGCCCGGTGGTGGCCGTGAGCGGTTCGGTGGGTAAGACATCCACCAAAGAAGCGCTGGCCCGAGCCCTGGACTGGCCACACACAGAGGGAAACCTCAACACTCCACCGGCGCTGACCCGTTTCTTCTGGCACCTGGATCCCGACGCCGAGGGGGCGGTGGTGGAGCTCGGGGTGGACCGTCCGGGCGAGATGGAGGACCTAGTGACCCTCAGTCGACCTGACCTGGGCGTGCTCACCGCCATTGCGCCGGTGCACGTGGAAGCCCTGGGCTCGCTCGAGGGCGTGGCCAGGGAGAAACTGCGCCTACTCGAGGCCAGCGAGCTCAGGCTCGCGCACGAGGAACTGACAGGCTGGCCCCTGCCCCGAGGAACGCTGACCTACGGCTTAGGAAACGGGGCGGACTTTCGTGGCGAGCTGGTGGAGATGGACTGCGAGGGCAGCCGGCTGCGCTTCGGCGGACGCGAGCTCGCGCTGCACCTGCCCGGACGCGGCGCAGCACTCGCTGCACTGGCCGCGCTCGCAGTGACCGAGCTGCTGGGGCGCGACCCGGGCGAGGCGATCGAGCGACTGGCGGCCCAGCACCCCACGCCCGGTCGCCTCGAGCCCCTGCGCCGGGGCGGCAAGCTCTGGCTCAACGACAGCTACAACGCCAGCCCCAAGGCCCTGGAGGCGGCGCTCGAGATGCTCTCGCGCTGCCCCGGCCGCAAGGGCGTGGTGCTGGGAACGATGCTGGAGCTCGGCGAGGAGGCCGAGCGCTGGCACCGCTGGGCGGCGCGCAAGGTGCGCGAGGTGGCGGATCGCGCCCTCTTCGTGGGCGAGTTCGCTGAGGCGATGGCCGATGGCTGGCCCGGAGCCACCGCCGTGGCGAGCGTGGAAGAAGCCGCGCGCATACTCGACGACTGGGCCAGGCCGCTGGACGTGGTGGTGGTGAAGGGCTCGCGGGCGCTCGGGCTCGAGCGCCTGCTGGAGGAGGTGGCCGGTGCGCGTTAGCGTTCGCCTGGCCCTGATCGTACTGCTGGCCGCACTGGGCGCTTGCGCGCCCGCCACGGTGGAAGAAGCAGCGGCTACCGTGCGCGTCGTTCCCGGCGGCTGGATCGAGGGCCGCTGGGTCCACCTGGGCAAGGACGTCTTCGCACTGCCCGCACCGCCGCTCGACGCCGACGCCTCCGCGAGCGGGCTCGACGTGGTCTACCCCTACGTATGGCAGCGCTACGGCGGCGGTGGTGAGCCACTGCTGCGCGTGGAGCTTCCCGCGCGGGCGCGCTGGATCCACGCCCGCCCGCTGCCGGTGGTGGGGGTCGAGGGCGGCCTATACACCGAGGCCGTCGGCCTGCGCGGCTATCCTGCGGTGGATGCGGCGCTCACCGAGGACGGCCTCTACTGGACCGACGGCGAGGCGCTGTGGCGCGAGCGCGAGCGCCTGCTGGACGGCGCTTTCGAGCGCGTGCTGGTCGTTGCCGACCGGGTTCTCGCGCTCGAGCGCGACCGTGGGGTCTACTGGCCGGGCGAGCGGGAGATCGAGCTGCCGCCCGACTGGTTCGCCGCTGACGCCGCGACCGACCTCTACCTGCTCACCTCTGCCGGCGTGGTCTGGCTCGACGCCGATGGCTACGAGCTGGGCACCTATCCCGGTGGCTTCGAACAGCTCGCGGTGGACACGGCCAGCGGCATCTGGCTGCTCGACGACGCCGGCAACGTTCGCCATTTGACGCTGGAACTGGAGGAAACATGGTAGCCGCAGCCGCCGTGCTCAGCTGGTTTTTGGTGGGCCTGCAGGTGGCCCTGATGCGCACGCTGGGCTGGGGCAAGGAGGTGCGCAGCGACGGCCCCGCCACCCACCTGGCCAAGCGGGGAACCCCCAGCATGGGCGGGGTCGCCTTCACGCTGGCCGCAGGGCTGCTTTACCTGCTCGCCGGCCGCGACGCGCTCGCCCCGGTATTCCTGCTGGCCCTGGGGTTCGGGCTGCTGGGGCTAGCCGACGATCTGGGCGGCATCTTTGGCCGACCACTGCGCGCGCGCGAGAAGCTCGCGGTCCAGTTCCTCATGGCCCTGGTCTTCGCCGCCTTCGCAGTCCGCCAGGTCCAGTACACCCCCTGGGCGGCGCTCGACTTCGCGCTGATCACCCTGGTGGTGGTCGGCGCGGCCAACGCCTTCAACTTTACCGACGGGCTCGACGGGCTGGCCGCCAGCGTGACCGCTATCATCCTGCTGCCCTTCTACGGCTGGACGCTCGCGCAGGTGTTTTTGGGCGCGCTGCTCGGCTTCCTGTGGCACAACGCGCCCAAGGCGCGCATCTTCATGGGCGACACAGGCAGTCAGCTCCTGGGTGCGCTGGTGGCCGGCACCTTCGTCCTCACCGGCAAGGCCTGGTACCTGCCGCTGGTGGCCATCGTGCCCGCGGTCGAGGTGCTTTCGGTCATCGTCCAGGTGGCGGTCTTTCGCCGCACCGGCCGGCGCGTCTTCCGCATGACCCCCATCCACCACCACTTCGAGCTCATCGGCTGGCCCGAAGCCAAGGTGGTCTTCCGTTTCGTCGCGATCACCGCGGTGGCCACCGCGCTGGCGGTGCAGCTGTGGGGAGGTGGCGCTTGATCCTCGTCTACGGCCTGGGGCGGAGCGGTCTCGGGGTGCTGCGCTTCTTGGCGCGGCGCGACCTCGCGGCCTGCTTCCACGACGACCGGACGAAGGCCGAGGACCTCGCGGACGCGCGGGCGCTGGGGTTCGAGCCCTGCGCGCCCGAGCCCGGCGACTTCGCCACCGTGGTGGCCGCGCCGGGCGTGCCGATCGACCACCCTGCACTGGTCGTGCTCGAGCGCGGCGGGGCCGAGATCATCGGCGAGGTGGAACTGGCCTGGCGCCACACCGCGCTGCCGCTCGTGGGCGTGACGGGAACCGCCGGCAAGACGACGACCACGGTCTTCACCGCCGAGCTGCTGCGGCAGGCCGGGGTGGCCGCCGAAGCCGCGGGCAACATCGACCCGCCGCTGGTCGAGGTGGTGGACCGGCCGGGTGTGGAGCTGGCGGTGGTGGAGCTTTCCAGCTTCCAGCTCGAGCGCGTGCGCGCCTTCCGGTCGCGCGTGGCGGTGCTGCTCAACCTGGGCACCGACCACCTCGACCGCCACGGCAGCCTCGAGCGCTACCACGCCGCCAAGCTGCGCCTACTCGAGAACCTGACCGAAGAAGACGTACTCATCTACAACGCCGCCGACCGCCGCGTGGCGCGCGCCGCCACGGCAACGCGGGCGCGGCGGGTGCCCTTCGAGCCGGGGCCCGACCCGCACGCCACCAACGCCCGTGCCGCCGCGCGAGCCGCCGAAGCGGCGTTGAGGCTGCTCGACCGACCCGTACCGGACGACCTCGAGGCCCGGGCGCGCTCGCTGCCCGCGGTTCCCGGCCGTTTCGAGACCGTGGGGCGCGTCCGCGGAATTCCCCTCATCGACGACTCGATTGCCACCCGCACCGAGGCGGTGGCTGCCGCGCTGGCGGCCGCGCCCGCGCCGGTGGCCTGGATCGCCGGGGGGGTGGACAAGGGGGCCGAGCTCGAGCCCCTCGTCCCACTGGTGCGCGAACGGGTGGCACTCCTGCTCGCCATCGGGCGCGACGGACCGCGCTTCGCCCGCGCCTTCGCACACCACACCCGCACCGTAATCATCGACGAACCCGAAGGCGGCCAGGCGCTCGAGCAGGCGCTCGCGCGCGCCCTCGCGGAGGACGTGGGTAGCGTTCTGCTCGCCCCGCTGGCCGCCTCCTTCGACCAGTTCGCCAACTACAAGGAGCGCAGCCGCGCCTTCCGCGACGCGGCGCGCAGGGTGGGAGGTGCCGCGTGGACCGCATCCTGATCCTCGCCCAGCTCCTCCTGGCCGGGTTCTCGATCCTCGGCATCGTGGCGGGGCGTCCTGACCTGCTCGAGCGCCACCTCGCCACCCTGGCCGTGGCCTTCGCGGGCACGCTGGCGGCCGCCCTCATCCCGCCCACCGCCTGGATCCGCAACGCCCGCTGGCTCTACGCCGTAGGCCTGGCGGCGCTCATCCTCGTGCTCTTCATCGGCGTGGGGCCGGAAAGCTCGCAGAAGGCGCGCCGCTGGATCCAGCTAGGCGACTTCACCCTGCAGCCCTCCGAGTTCATGAAGATCGCGCTGGTGGCCTACCTGGCCTCCTTCTTCAGCCGCCGCGGCACCGACTACCCGATCAGCGGCCCCGTCTTCGCCATCGGCCTGGCTGCGGGGCTGGTGGCCGTGGAAACCGACATCGGCACCGCACTGTTCCTCCTCTTCCTGGCGGCCTTCATCCTCATCGTGATCGGCGTGCCGTTCCGTCGGTTGATCGCCATCAGCCTGCTCGTGACCCTGCTCGTGGCCGGCATCCACGGCCTCATCATCCACGAGCTTCAGCACATCACCCTGCGCGTGGACGCCTGGCGCGTGCTCAACCTCGACCCCGACCTCATCCACACCTTCGACCCCGAGTACGCCAAAAAGGTGGAGGGCGCCCTCTACCAGCCCGAGCGCGCCCGGCTCTACCTGCGCAGCGCCGGCCTGCTGGGGCACGGCCCCAGCGCCGACCCGCCGGCCGGGCTGCCCGCGCGCCACAACGACATGATCTTCGCCGTCATCACCTACACCACCGGCTGGCTGGGCGCAGGCATGCTGCTCGTCACCTACGGCCTGATCTTCGCCCGTGGGCTGCAGATCGCCACCCGCAGCACCGGCGCGCTGAGCATGCTCGCGCTCGGGCTCACGGGCTACCTCACCGGCCAGGCGCTCATGAACATCGTCGTCACTATGGCCATCGTGCCCGTTACCGGCATCTCGCTGCCCATGGTCAGCGCCGGGGGCAGCGGGCTCCTGGCCGCGGGCCTGGCCTTCGGCATCCTGCACGCCACCGCCCGCCACGCCGGGCTGCTGGAGGAGGTGGCCACGTGAGGATCGCGGTCACCGGCGGCGGCAGCGGCGGACACATCTTCCCCGCCCTGGCCGTGGCGCTGCACCTCCAGCAAGAGGGACACGAGGTGCACTACGTCGGCGCCGAGGGCGGAATGGAAACGCGGATCGTGCCCCCCAGCGGCGTGCCCTTTCACGCGCTGCCCGCGGGCAAGTACAACCGCCGCACCCTACAGCCGCGCGAGGCCTACAAGGCGCTCGCGGGGCTCTGGGCCGCCGGGCGGTTGCTGAAAGAGCTCGCGCCCCAGGCGATCCTCACCACTGGCGGCTTCGCCGGCTTCCCCATCGCCTTCGTGGGCGAACGGCGCGGGGTGCCCGTTGTGGTGCTCGAGCAAAACGCCACCCTGGGCCTCGCCAACCGCTGGCTGGCCCCACGGGCGGCGCGTCTGTCCCTGGCGATGGAGGCCGAACTGCCATCCGCCCTGCGCGCCAAGGCTGTCGTGACCGGGATGCCGGTGCGCGAGGTGCGCGTGCCGCGCGACGAAGCCCGCCGCGCTCTGGGCCTGGACCCCGACCTTCCGGTCTTGCTCGTCCTCGGCGGCAGCCAGGGCTCGCTCGCGCTCAACCAGACCCTACCCGAGCTGCTCCGGCCCTGGCTGAGCGGCTGGCAGGTGCTCCACCAGACCGGCGAACGGGGTTTCGAGGCCATGCGCGAACGCACGCGCGGCTGGTCCGGCTACCACGTGCGCGCCTTCGTGGACGCGCCCCAGGCCTGGTCGGCCGCCGACGCGGCCGTCACCCGCGCCGGCGCGACGACGCTGGCCGAGGCCGCCTTTCACGCCAAACCGCTCCTGCTCGTCCCCCTGCCCGCCACGGTGGACGGGGGCGCGCAGGAGCGCAACGCCGCCTACTACGTCGCCCGGCGCGCGGCCTACGTGGCCCCGCAGGACGATCCGGCGGCGCTGGCCGACCGGCTCGAGGCGCTGCTGGCCGACGAGGCCAGTCAGGCCAGGCTGAGCCGGCATATCGGCGAACTCTCGCCCGCGGGCGCGACCGAGCGCCTCGCGCGGCTCTTGCTGGAGGTAGCCAGGTGAAACACGTACACTTCATGGGCATCGGCGGCGTGGGCATCAGCGCCCTAGCCTACATCCTCCACCGCGAAGGCTGGCGGGTCTCGGGCTGCGACGTCCAACCCTCGGCCCTCGCCCAGCGCCTGGCCGAACTCGGCGTCGAAGTGCACGCGGGCCACAGCCCCGAGCACGTCCACGCGGCCGACCTCGTCGTCGCCTCCAATGCGGTGCTACCCGACCACCCCGAACTTGTGGCCGCCCGCGAGCGCGGCGTGCCGCAACGGGCGCGAATGCAGGTCCTGGCTGAGATCCTGGGGCGCGGCCGCGCCATCGGCGTAAGCGGCACCCACGGCAAGACCACCACGACCTCGTTGATCGCCCACGTCTTCATCGAGTTGGGGCAGGACCCGGTGGTGCTCGTGGGCGCCGCCGTGCCCACGCTGGGCGGCAACGCCCGCTGGGGCGAGGGACGCCACCGCATCGCCGAGGTGGACGAGTCGGACCCGCTCTTCGCCGACGTGTCCGTGGACCTGGCCGTGCTCACCAACCTGGAGGACGACCACGTGGCCGGTGGCGGCGAACGGCGGCAGACTTACCACGCCGACTACGCCAGCCTGCGCGAGGCCACACGCCGCTACGTCGAACGCGCCGGCCGGGTGCTCTACAACGCCGACTGGGACGAGCTGGAAGCGCTCACCCGGGGGCTCGCGCGCGAGGGTTACGGGTTCAACCGCGGCCGTTTCCGGGCCGAGGCCGTCGAGCTCGACGGCACCTCCAGCCGCTTCATCTTTCGGGTGGACGGCCGCGCGATGGCCAAGGTTCGTCTGGCCGTTCCCGGCCGCCACAACGTGGAAAACGCGCTCGCGGCCCTGGCCGCCGCTTACCTGGAAGGGCTCGACCCTGAGGCTGCGGCGGCGGCGCTCGCCAGCTTCGAGGGTGCGGCCCGCCGCTTCCAGACCACCGGGCACTACCGCGGCGCCTGGGTGGTGGACGACTACGCCCACCACCCCACCGAGGTGGCCGCGACCCTGAAGGCGGCCCGCGCCACGGGGCGGCGGGTGCGCGTGGTCTTCCAGCCGCACCGCTACCTGCGCACGCAGCAGATGTGGCCCCGCTTCGCCGAAGCGCTGATGGAGGCCGACCAGGTCTGGGTGCTCGACGTCTTCTCCGCCAGCGAGCCGCCCATCCCCGGCGTGCACGGGGGTCTGATCGCCGAGCGGCTGCGCGAGCTAGGCCACCCCCGCGCGCGCTACGCGGCCTGGGGCGAGGTGCTGCGCGAGCTGCGGGCGAGCGCCGGCGAAGGCGACCTGATCCTCACGATGGGCGCCGGCAATGTCTGGCGACTCGGGCGCGAACTGGTGGAGGACGAGCGTGAAGGTTGAGCGCCGACGGCTGGCCGAGCTGACCACCCTGGGGGTGGGCGGGCCCGCGAAGATCTGGACGGTGGAGACGCCGGCCGACCTCCTCGAGGCCACCCGTGCCCCCTACCGCGTACTAGGCAACGGCTCCAACCTGCTCGTCTCCGACCGGGGCGTACCGGAAAGGGTGATTCGTCTGGGCGGCGTCTTCCTGCAGGCCCGGCTAGGCAAGCCGCGGCGGGGCGAGCGGGTGCACCTCACTCCCTGGATCGGGGCGGGCGCCCTGCTACCGGCGCTGCTGCAGGAGGCCGCGCGTCTGGGGCTCTCGGGGCTTGAGCCCCTTCTGGGCATCCCCGCGAGCGTCGGCGGCGCCGTGCGCATGAACGCGGGCACGCGCTTTGGCGAGATCGGCGACGTGCTTGAGGCGGTGGAACTCTTCCACGAGGGGGCGTTCCGGGCACTCGATCCGGCCGAACTCGAGCTCGACTACCGCAGCAGCCGCCTGCCGCCGGGCGCGATCGTAACCCGGGTGCGCTTCCGGCTCACCCCCGCCCCTGCCGAGACCATTGAGGCGCGCATGGCCGAGGTGGACGCGGCCCGCAAGGGCCAGCCCAAACGCAAGAGCGCGGGCTGCGCCTTCAAGAATCCGCCGGGCGACTCCGCGGGCCGGCTCATCGACGTGGCGGGGCTTAAGGGGCTGCGCGAGGGCTCGGCGATGATCAGCCTGGAGCACGGCAACTTCATCGTGAACACCGGCGGCGCCCGCGCCGAGGAGGTATGGCGCCTGGTCAAACGCGTCCAGGAAGAGCTTCCACTCGAGTTAGAGTGGGAGGTATGGGGGGAGCTGCCGTGAGCCGGGCGGTCCTGTTGGGCCTGCTGCTGGCCACGCTCTACGTGGCCAGCCTGGTCGTCTGGCCCATCGAGCGCGTGGAAATCCAGGGGCTCGAGCACCTGGACCGCGCGCAGGTGCAGGCGCGGCTCGACCTCTACCCCGGCGACCCCTGGCTCTGGGCCGGCGCAGGCCGCCTGCGCCCGCTCCTGGAAGACCCCTGGGTGCGCGAGGCCCGGCTCGAACGTCCGCGACCCGGCATCGTGCGGGTGCGCGTGGTCGAGCGCAAGCCGGTGGCCACGCTGGTAACGCCGGAGGGGGTGGTCGGCCTCGCCGCCGACGGCACCCGACTACCCGGCGCCGAGCCCACGGGGCCGCGCATTGAAGGCTTTGGCGCCGACCGCACGCTCGAGGCCCTGCAGATTGCCGCCCTGCTGCCCGAGGCCAAGCGCATCACCTACAACCCCGCCGGTTTTACCGTAGACTGGGAAGGAAGGCATCTGTGGATCCGCAACCTGGAAAACTTGCGGGTCTGGTTGCCGCGTGTGAAGATGCTACGGGGTAACGACGTGGCCGTTTACACCTGGGGGGTGAGCATCCGCCGATGAGCGATCGCATTATCGTAGGACTCGATGTAGGCACTACCAAGGTCTGCACCGTTATTGGAGAACTCAGTGAAGACGGCATCCTCGACGTCATCGGCGAGGGGACGGTGCCCTCTCAAGGCATGAAGCGCGGCGCGGTGGTCAACCTGGAGAAGACGACCGAGGCCATCCGGGCCAGCGTCAAGCTGGCCGAGCGGGTGGCCGGCGTACCGGTCGAGCGGGTCTTCGTAGGGGTGGCCGGACCGCACATCAAGAGCGTGACCAGCCACGGCCTCGCGGCCATCCGGCGGGGCCACAGCATCGCCCCCGCCGACGTGGAGCGGGCCATCGAGCAGGCCAAGGCCTACCCCTTCGACGGCGACTACGAGCTCATCCACGCCCTCCCGCTCGAGTATCGCGTAGACGGTCAGGAAGGCATCAAGGACCCGCTGGGCATGGCGGGCGTGCGGCTCGAGGTGGACGTGCACCTGGTGGCGGCCGCGGCCGGGCCGCTCACCAACCTGCGGCGGGCGGTCAACGCCGCCGGGCTCGAGGTCGAGGGGCTGGTACTCCAGTCCTACGCCTCGGGGCTGGCCGTGCTCACCCCCGAGGACCACGAGTCTACCGTGATGCTCGTGGACATCGGGGGCAGCACCACCGACGTGGCCGTCTTCCAGAACGGCCAGCTCGCCCACTCCTCAGTCATCCCCCTGGGCGGGGAGCACGTGACCGGTGACATCGCCCAGCTGCTCAAGATCCCGCTGGAAGAGGCCGAACGTATCAAGAAGAAATACGGCGCCGCCCTCGTCGAGATGGCCGATCCCGACCTGATGCTCGAGATCAACCAGGACGGCAACCACGTGCGCGACGTGCCCGCGCCCGAGCTGGCCCATTACATCCGGCCCCGCGTGCGCGAGATCCTGCTGCTCGCCCGCCGCTCGGTGGACGAACACCTGGGGCCGCTCGAGCTCACCGCGCAGCGCGTGGTCCTCACCGGAGGCTCGGCCCTGCTGCGCGGCGTCGAGGAGCTGGCGTATCAAGAGTTCAACCTGCCCGTTCGCCTCGGCCGGCCCGAAGGCCTATCCGGGCTCACCGACGTGGTCGCCTCGCCGGCGCACGCCACCGCCGTGGGCCTGGTCCACTACGGCAGCCGCAGCGAGGCGCCCACCCCAAGCCGGCGGGTGCGCCGAGAAAGCGCGCGCCCCAGCGAGAAGGAAGCCGGCATCTGGGACAAGATCAAGGGAATCTTCGAGAACTTCTTCTAGGAGGCGGTAATGCAGGGTGCAACGATCAAAGTTATCGGACTGGGCGGGGCGGGCAACAACGCCGTCAACCGCATGATCGAGTCGGGGCTCCACGGGGTGGAGTTCATCGCCGCCAACACCGACGCCCAGGTGCTGGCCCGCTCGCTCGCCGACATTCGCATTCAGATGGGCGAGAAGCTCACGCGCGGGCTCGGGGCCGGGGCCAACCCCGAGATCGGCGAGAAGGCCGCGCTGGAAACGCGCGACCTCATCGCCGAACAGCTCGACGGAGCCGACCTCGTCTTCATCACCGCCGGCATGGGCGGCGGCACCGGCACCGGCAGCGCGCCGGTGGTCGCCGAAATTGCCCGCGAGCTGGGCGCGCTCACCCTGGGCGTGGTCACCCGCCCTTTCCAATTCGAAGGGCCTAAGCGCCGCCGCGTCGCCGAGGAAGGCATCAAGCGGCTGCGCGAACGCGTCGACGCCATGGTCGTGGTCAACAACGACCGCCTCCTGGCCGCGGCCGACAGCAAGAAGATCGCGCTGCGCGAGGCCTTTCTGATGGCCGACCGCGTTCTCTACCACGGCGTCAAGGGCATCTCCGACGTCATTAACGCTCCCGGCGAGATCAACGTCGACTTCGCCGACCTGCGCAACATGCTGAGCGGCGCCGGTCAGGTGCTCATGGGCATCGGCGCGGGCCGGGGCGAGAGCCGCGTGCAGGAGGCGGCCCAGTCCGCCATCAACTCTCCCCTGCTCGACCGCACCATCGAGGGCGCGAAAAACGTCCTGCTCAACGTGGTGGGCTCGGAAGACCTCACCCTGGCCGAGGCCATCGAGGTGGCCGAGCTCGTGCGCGAGGCCACCGGCGTCGAGGACGTGGACGTGCTTTATGGCATCACCTACGACGACCGCGCCGCCGACGAGATGCGCATCGTGCTCATCGCCTCGGGTTTCAGCGACGCCACGGTCGTGCCCGCCAGCGGCGAGAGTGTGGGCGGCGGCTTCGACCCCAACGACCTAGAGATTCCCGCCTTCATTCGCTACGGCGACGACGGCCCGCAGCTCGGCTGAACTGCGCCAAATACGCAACCGCCTCCGATCTAGTGGGGGCGGCTGCGTATTTTTCTTAGGATTACTGTACTACTTTAACGTTCCTTAATCTTTTCTGGTTTGTTTATCTTTTATTTATCTCGTCCGCCCAGGATGAAGGTGGCTAGAAAGGAGGCCGAAGATGATGAAGAGCAAGAAGTTCACCCTCATCCTGGCAGTGGTCGCAGGTCTCTCGTTCGCCGGCGCGGCGCTGGCACAGGCGGGCACCATGCCCAGCCTGCCCGATGAGATCCAGGCGGTCCTCGATCAGGGCGCGGTCGTCGCCATCCTGGACGCCGAAGGCGCGGTGATCTGGGAGAGCGACGGCGACGTGGCCCTCGATCCCACCGTCCTCGAAGCCGCTGCGGCCATCGCCGTCTACGACGCCGATGGCAACCTGATCGCGGAGTACGACGTGGTGCTCGGGCCCAACGGCCAGCCGCTCGTCGAAACCGAGGACGGTGCCTTCGGGATCGGCAAGTTCGTCAAGTGGGCGCTCGAGCTCCGCCCCGCCCCCAACCCCGACGCCATGGCCGGCATGGGGTCGCAGGATGGCCAGCAGAACTGCGAGCAGAACCAGAACCGCGAGCAGGTGACCGAGCGCCACGACGCGGCCGGCAACGCCCAGGAAGCGCCCGAACCCGGGCCCCACACCCCGGGCCAGGGCTGCGGTGGCGGTGACGGCGGCGCGATGGCCGGCCACCGCTAACGACCCGGTGGGTACACCTCCTTTGCTCAGAGGAAGCCGCGGCCCGAAGGCCGCGGCTTCCTCGTGTGGCACGCGCCGCTAGGCGTTCTTGCCGTGACAGTGTTTGTACTTCTTGCCGCTCCCGCACCAGCAGGGGTCGTTGCGCCCGATCTTCTTCTTGGGCTCCTGGCGCTTGCCCTTGGCCTTGGCCGCCGGCTTGCCGGGCTCGGCCGCGGCCACCTGGGGCTTCTTCTCGGGCACGGGAACGTAGACCTGGGGCTTGGGCGGCTCGGCCTCCACCTTGAGGCGGAAGAAGAACTTGGCCGACTCGCTCTTAATGTGGGCGATCATCTCGTTGAAGAGGCGCGTCGCCTCGAACTTGTACTCCTGGAAGGGGTCCTTCTGGGCATACGAGCGCAGACCGATGCCCTGACGCAGCACGTCTAGGTTGTGGAGGTGCTCCTTCCAGGCGGAGTCTACGATCGAGAGGATCACGAAGCGCTCCACCGCCCGCATGACCGGCGGGGTCAGCTCCGTCTCGCGCGCTTCGTAGTAGTCGAGGCCGGCCTCGACCACCTTTTCCACCGCCGCGCCGGCGTCAAGCTCGCGCAGCGAATCAAAGTCGAAGTTCTCGAAAGCCGGCACCACGTCGGTGAGCGCTAGCTTGAGGCCGTCGAGGTCCCAGTCGTCCTTGTGGATCTCGGGGTTGAGGTAGTTCTCGGCGATGGCGGCCACGGTGTCCTCCACCATCGCCAGCGCCGCCTCCTTGACCTCCTCGTCCTTGCCCAGGAGCACCATGCGGCGCTGCTCGTAGATGACCTCGCGCTGGCGGGCCATCACGTCGTCGAACTGCAGGAGCTGCTTGCGGATGCCGAAGTTGCGGTCCTCTACCCGCTTCTGGGCGCGTTCGATGGCACCCGTGACCATCTTGTGCTCGATCGGCTCGGAGTCGTCGAAGCCCATGCGGTCGAGCATGGCCACGACCCGCTCCGAGGCGAAGAGGCGCATCAGCTCGTCGTCGAAGGAGACGTAGAAGCGGCTCTCGCCCGGGTCGCCCTGGCGGCCGCTGCGCCCACGCAGCTGGTTGTCGATGCGGCGCGACTCGTGGCGCTCGGTGCCGATGATGGCGAGGCCGCCCAGCTTTTTCACCCGCTCCTCGTCGATCTTGGCCTCATCGCGGATCTTCTTGATCTCCTCGATCGTCTCTTCGGGCACTTCGAGCTCGGCCGCGAGCTTCCGGGCCTCGTCCTCCTCGCCCTGGATCAGTTTCTTGACGAAGAGTTCGACCTTCCACTCGTAGCGGTCGAGGCCCTGCTTTTCAAGGATGTTCTTAGCGATCTCCTCGGGGTTGCCGCCCAGCTTGATGTCGGTCCCGCGGCCGGCCATGTTGGTGGCGATGGTGATCGTACCCGAGCGGCCCGCCTGGGCCACGATCTCGGCCTCTTTTTCGTGGTACTTGGCGTTGAGCACCTGGTGGGGGATGCCTTTGCGGATGATCTCGAGGGTGTGGACCGAGGCCTTCAGCTGCTGCCAGGCGTCGGCGAGGTTTCCGCCCGCATCCTGGAAGAGCGGGGCGAACTCCTCGAGCGTCTTCTCGCGCAGGTTGGCGGGCCGCGCCAGGGCCTTCTTGAGCTTCTCCCACTCCGGACCCGACTTCTTCTGCGCCGCCTTGAGCAGCAGGTTCGCCCGCATCTCGACGCGCGGCAAGTAGTAGCGCGGCTCACGGAGCATCGCCGAGAGGCGCTCGGACTTGTCGATGTTGATCGTGCCCACCAGCACCGGCTGGCCTTTTTCGTAGCGCTCTGCGATCTCCTCGACCACCGACATGAACTTGCCCTGCTCAGTGCGGTAGACCACGTCGGGGTGATCCTGGCGGATGACCGGGCGGTTGGTCGGCACGACGATGACGTCCATGCCGTAGATCTCCTGGAACTCCTTCTCCTCGGTCTTGGCCGTGCCGGTCATGCCCGCGGTCTTATCGTACTGGCGGAAGAAGTTTTGGTAGGTGATGGTAGCGAGCGTCTGGTTCTCGCGCTCGATCTTAACCCCTTCCTTGGCCTCAATGGCCTGGTGCAACCCCTCGCCGAAGCGACGACCGGGCATGAGGCGGCCGGTGAACTCGTCCACGATGATGACCTGGCCGTCCTGGACGATGTAGTCCTGGTCGCGGTGGTAGAGCTCCTTGGCCCGGATGGCCTGGATGAGCATGTGGGCCTTCTCCATGTTCTCCGGGCTGAAGAGGCCGGGGATACCGAGGAGCTTCTCGGCGCGCTGGATGCCGCGCTCGGTGAGTTGGACGTGGCGTTGCTTTTCCTCGATGGTGTAGTCGCCCGTGGGCTCCTTGTCCTTCTCGCCGGGCTCGGGCTTCTCGCCGCGCTCGAGCTTGAGGGCCACCTCGGCCATCTTGTAGTAGAGGTCGGTGGCCTTCTCGGCCGGGCCCGAGATGATCAGCGGCGTGCGCGCCTCGTCGATGAGGATCGAGTCCACCTCGTCCACGATCGCGTAGTGGAGCGGGTGGTCGTGGCGCAACACCAGCTGGTCGGGGCTGAGCGACATGTTGTCGCGCAGGTAGTCGAAGCCGAGCTCGGAGTTGGTGACGTAGGTGATGTCGGCCAGGTAGGCCTTGCGCCTCTCGGGCGGCGGGGTGTCGTGCTGGATCACGCCTACTTCGAGCCCCAGCCCGTGGTAGACGGGCCGCATCCACTCAGCATCGCGGCGGGCCAGGTAGTCGTTGACCGTGACCAGGTGCACCCCCTTGCCGGTGAGCGCGTTGAGGGCGATAGGCAGGGTGGCCACCAGGGTCTTCCCCTCGCCCGTCTTCATCTCGGCGATACGGCCGTCGTGCAGCACCGCCCCGCCCACGAGCTGCACGTCGTAGGGGCGAAGGCCCAGGTAGCGCCGGGCCGACTCGCGCGCCAGCGCGAAGACCCAGGGCAGCAGCTCGTCGAGGGGCTTGCCGTTTTCGTGCTGCTGGCGGGCCTCGGCGTAGGCGGTGGCCAGATCGTCGATCTTCTGGACCTCCGGCTCGAAGGCATTGGTGGGCTCGACGACCTGGCGGAAGTAGCGCTGCACTTCGCGGTCGTTGTTGTCAAAGAGTTTTTTGAGAAGACCCAGCATAACTTATCGCATTCTAAGCGGCCAAGATGAGAACGGCCAGCTAGCCCGCCTCGCCCAGCGGCCAGTAGGGCTCGGCGGTCACGTCGAAGGGGTCGGGCTCGGGCACGCGGCGCCAGCGGCTTTCGGCGGCCAGGGCGATCATCGCGCCGTTGTCGGAGGTGAGCCCCGGGGACGGCAGGACCACCTCGAGCCCGCTCGCGGCCAGCGCCCCGCGCAAAGCGCGGTTCGCAGCCACCCCGCCGGCCACCACCACCCGCCGACGTCCGGTGGCGCGAGCTGCGCGCTCGAGCGTCCCGACCAGCGAGGCCACCACCACCCGCTGGAAACCCGCGGCGATGTCGGTGGGGGCGTAACCCTCTTGCACGAAGCGCACCGCCGCGGTCTTGAGCCCCGAAAAGCTGAAGTCGTAACCCGCCCGGCCGCGCATGGGCACGCTGAAGGGCACCGCCTGCGGGTCGCCCTCTCGCGCCAGCCGCTCGATCTCAGGCCCGCCGGGGTAACCCAGGCCGAGCGTGCGCGCCACCTTGTCGAAGGCCTCGCCCGCAGCGTCGTCGCGGGTGGCTCCGAGCAGGCGGTATTCCCCCCAGGCGGGCACGTCGTAGAGGTGGGTGTGACCGCCGGAGGCGATGAGCACCAGGAAGGGCGGCGCCCAGCCCTCGGCGGCGGCGAGGGCGCCGTGGATGTGCCCCTCGAGGTGGTGCACCCCCACGAAGGGCAGGCCGAGCCCCCAGGCCAGCGCCTTGGCGTAGCTCAGCCCCACCAGCAGCGGCCCCACGAGCCCCGGCCCCCGCGTCGCCGCCACCAGGTCGAGATCGCGCAGCTCGAGCCCCGCCTGCGCCAGCGCCTGCTCGACCAGCCGGTCGAGCACGGCGGTGTGCTCGCGGCTCGCCAGCTCCGGCACCACGCCCCCGTAACGGGCGTGCAGCAGGGTCTGCGGGGCCACCAGATTGGCGCGCACCTCGCCGTCGGCGACCACGCCCACGCCGGTGTCGTCGCAGCTCGTCTCGATGCCCAGGACCGCCACGCCCTACAGCTTAGCGCGAAAAGGTGATAAACTAGCGTTTCCGTGGAGCTTGCCGAATACCACGCGCTCAAGACCCTGCCGACGCCCGCCGGCCCCCTGGCCTACAAGCCCGGCGCGCCCGGGCTGGACGACCCCGCCTACGCCCTGCTGGCCCGGGTGGCCGACCCCGGCGGCGGGCGCGCGCTCGATCTCAACCCCGGGGTGGGCACGGTCGCCCTGGCCCTGCTGCGCCGGGGGCTGGCGGTGACCGCCTGGGAAGATCGCAAGTCGGCGCTGCGGGTGCTCGAGGAAAACGCCCGGCGCCACCCGGGTCTGGCGGTACAGGCCGCTCTCCCCTGGCAGGTACCCGCCGCAGCCCTCGACGCGGTAGCGCTGGTGCTGGGCGCGGACCGGGGCAACGACTGGGTGCGCGCACAGCTCGCTGCCGCCACCTTCGCCCTCGTGCCGGGCGGCGAGTTGTGGCTCGCAGGAAGCAAAAAGCTGGGCTTCGAGCGCTACCTGCGCTGGGCGCGCGAACTCGTCGGACCGGGCGAGGTCGTCGCACGTGAGCGCGGCGCGCGGGTGGCGGTGCTGCAAAAAGAACGCCAGGCCCCCGCCCCGGCGGCGGAGATGCGCACCTTCGAGGCCATACTCAGGGGACGGACCCACCGCTTCGGCGTCCTGCCCGGGGCCTTCTCCGCCGGCGAGGTGGACCCGGCGAGCCGGCTGCTGCTCGAGCACCTGCCTCCGCTCGCGAGCGGCGAGCGCGTGCTCGATCTCGGTGGCGGCTACGGCGCGCTCGCCCTGCCGCTGGCCACCGAGGGGGCGGAGGTGACCTTGCTGGAAAACAGCCTCGCCGCGCTCGAAAGCGCCCGCCACAACTTCGCGCAGGCGGGGCTGGACGCCGAGCTGCTGCACTCCGACGTCGACAGCGCCTTGCAGGAGCCGGGTGGTTACGATATAGTAGTATCAAACCCCCCGTTTCACGTTGGGGGTCACGTTGTTTTGGACGTAGCCGAGGCTTTTGTGGCCGCAGCCCACTTGCACGTACGACCCGGAGGTCGGTTCTACCTGGTGGCCAACCCGTTCCTAAAATACGAACGCTGGATGCACGGCCGGTTCGGTAACGTGCAGACCCTGTACGCGGGCCGTTACAAGGTCCTCGTGTCCGAAAAGACCGCCTGACGCAGCCGGGAGGTGACCCGCTTGAGCAAGAAGAGCAACGAAGAGAAGTCCGTCGCCGTGCTGGAAGAAAAGCCCAAGAAAAAAACCGCGAGCAAAAAAACGACCAAGAAGGCGGCCAAGAAGCCCGCCAAACCCAAGAAAGCGAAGGAGGCCGCCGCGGCCCCCGTCGCGACCGAAGACGAGGTGCCCGCTGCCGTCGAGGCGCCGCCCGAGGAGGAGATCGAGGCGCTGGATCCCGCGGTGGAGCCGGAGGCCGAGGCGGAGATCGAGCCCGTCCTCGAGGAGGACGAGGCCGCCAAGCCCGAGGAAACCGTCACGATCGCGACCCGGGTCTCCACCTCCGACCCGGTGCGCCAGTACCTGCACGAGATCGGCCAGGTGCCGCTCCTGACACTGGAGGAGGAGATCGACCTGGCCCGCCGCGTCGAAGAGGGCGAGGCCGCCATCGAGAAGCTGGCCGAGTTCACCGAACTCGACCCCGACCTCATCAAGAAGGTCATCCGCGCCCAGGTGCGCCACGGCGGCCGCGTACCCCACATCCCCGGGTACGAAGCCGAACGTGTGGACGAAGACACCATCCAGGCCGTCGACGCCCGCCTTCGCGCTCTGCCCAA
>JALSQD010000018.1 GCA_026985615.1 Thermaceae bacterium
GTTCAAAAAGAGCCGCGCCTGCTCCGGGCTCTTGATGTCGGGCTCGGTCACCAGCTCGATCAGCGGGCTGCCGGCGCGGTTGAAGTCGAGCAGGGTGTGGTCCGCCCCGGTGGGGTGGAGGCTCTTACCGGCATCCTCCTCCAAGTGGACCCGGGTAATGCCGATGCGATCGCCCGCCACCTCGATGGCCCCGCGGGAGCCGATGGGCCGGTCGTACTGACTGATCTGGTAGTTCTTGGGCATGTCGGGGTAGAAGTAGTGCTTGCGGTGGAACTGGGTCCACTCGGGCACCTCGCAGCCGAGCGCCAGCGCAAACATGATGCCATACTCGACGGCCTGGGCGTTGGGTACCGGCAGCACCCCCGGAAGCCCCAGACAGACCGGGCAGACGTGGGTGTTCGGGGGGGCGCCAAAGTAGTCGGCGCTGCAGGAGCAGAACATCTTGGTCTTGGTCTTGAGGTGGAGATGGACTTCCAGCCCGATCACCGGCTCGTACATAGCCCCGATTATACGGCGGGGGCCATAAAAAAGAGCCCGCTTACCGGGCTTCCTAATTATCAATATACCATGGTATGCACTATGCAGCAAGTCTATGCGTTTTTACCGTCCCGGGCGCGCTTTTTACGCCCTGAAACCGGGGTCACACTCCCCTAAGGCGGCCGCGGTAAGGTAGGTTTCATGGACGCAACGACCCCCACCCCCCAACGCTGGAGCCTCGAAGACCTGTTTGGCGGACCGCAGTCGCCCGAGTTCAAGCGCGCGCTGGAGGAGCTAGACCGGCGCGCCGAGGCGCTCCAGGCCGTGCGCAACGAGCTAAAACCCGGTTTGAGCCCGGAGCACTTTCTCGAGATCGTGCGCCAGGTCGAGGAGCTATCCGACCTGATGCACCGCGTCTACGCCGCCGCAGGACTGTGGTTCTACGAAGATACCCAGAACCCCGAGGCCCAGGCGCTCTTGGCACGGGTGCGCCAGAAGTCGGCGGAGATCGAGAACCGGACGCTCTTCTTCGAGCTCTGGTTCAAGAACCTGGAGGACGAAGAGGCCGAACGCCTCATCCAGGCCGCCGGCGAGCGCTACCGCTACTGGCTCGAGCAGATGCGGACCTGGAAGCCCTACACCCTGAGCGAGGGCGAGGAAAAGGTCGTCAACCTCAAGAACGCCACCGGCCGCAGCGCCCTCGACACCCTCTACGACACCATCACCAGCCGCTACAAGTTCACCCTCGAGGTGGACGGTGAGACCAAGACCCTCACCCGCGGCGAACTGATGGTCTTTACCCGCGACCCGCGCCCCGAGGTGCGCGCCGCCGCCTACCGCGAGCTCTACCGGGTCTACGCAGGAGATGCCCCGGTACTGGCGCAGATCTACCAGAACATCGTTTCCGACTGGAAGAACGAGTACCTGGAGGTGCGGGGTTTCGAAAGCGCCATCGCCGTGCGCAACAAGATCAACGACCTGCCCGATGAGGTGGTGGAGACGCTGCTGGCGGTCAGCCGCAAGAACGCCCCCCTCTTCCAGCGCTACTTCCGCCTCAAGGCCCGGGTGCTGGGGATGGAGCGGCTGCGCCGCTACGACGTCTACGCCCCGGTCACCAAGGCCGAGAAGCGCTATGGCTACGACGAGGCGCGCCGGATGGTGGACGAGGCCTTCTCCGCCTTCGACCCCCGCTTCGCCGAGCTGGCCGCGCGCGTCTTCGAACGCGGCCACGTCGACGCCGAGGTGCGCGAGGGCAAAGCCGGGGGCGCCTTCTGCTGGACGCCGGCACCGGGCACCGTTCCCTGGGTGCTGCTCAACTACCAGGGCCGACCCGACGACGTCAGCACGATGGCCCACGAACTGGGGCACGCCGTGCATGGCATGCTGGCCGGTGAACACCCTGTCTTTACCTTTCACGCCCCTATGCCGCTGGCCGAGACGGCCTCGACCTTCGCCGAGATGCTGCTGGTTGACCACCTGCTGGCCACTGAGTCCGACGCCGCGGTGCGCCGCCAGGTCCTCTTCGACCAGATGGACGGCAACTACGCCACCATCCTGCGCCAGGCCTACTTTGCCCTCTTCGAGATCGAGGCTCACCGGATGATTCCCGAGGGGGCAACGACCGATGAGCTGAAGGCCGCTTACCGCCGGAATCTAGAAGAGCAGTTCGCAGGTGCGGTAGAGCTGTCAGACGAGTTCGACTGGGAGTGGATCAGTATTCCCCACATCTACGGCACGCCTTTTTACGTCTACGCTTACGCCTTCGGCCAACTCTTGGTGCTGGCGCTCTACAAGCGTTACCGGGAGGAGGGCGAGGCCTTCAAGCCGCGACTCTTCCGCATTCTCGAAGCCGGCGGTACGGTGGCCCCAGCAGAGCTCTTGTCGCGCGAGGGCTTCGACATCACCGCCGCCGACTTCTGGCAGGGCGGCTACGACGTGATCGCCGAGCTGCTCGAGAAGCTGGAGCAGGAAAGCGAGGCGTAGGGCCGGGCACCCGGGACGCGCCCCCTCTCGGGGCGTAGCGGTGCCAGGATGCGGCGACCGCGATAGCCGATGTTGCCGTAGGGGAGGGTTTGAACCCGCCCCTACGGCTCTTGGGACCGACGTCCCGACCCCTCCCGGCACGGACTCCCGTTGTTGTAAGGACGGCCCTGGATCGGGGCCCGTAGCGCGTGGCCGTGGGGCTCATGCGATTCGGCGCAGGCGCTTCGGGCCCCCCTCCAGCGCGGGCCCGTTTCCGCGCGCCAGAACACGGCGTAAGCTTTGGCCCGCTCCCAATGCAAGGGCCGGGCTCAAAGCCCGGCCCCGCCGCAATCAAGAGGGCGGATCAGGCCTCTTCCAGCTCCCCGGCCTCGCCCTTGGGCGGCTTGCCCCAGTAGGCGATGATAATCAGGTAGCTGGCGATGTAGGTGGCCAGCGTACCGATGATGATGATGGCCCAGAGGGTGCCGTTGGAGAAGCCAAACTCCTCCTTCCAGCCCGCCAGGGTGGTGGTGAGCATGAAGGCGAGGAGCGCAAAGGTGATGCTCGTGCGCACCGGGTGGCGGGTGGGGAGCTCGAGGTAGCGCTGCTTGGTCTTGCGGGTGTCCACGAAGGGCAGCAGCACGGCCACGAGCCCGAGGAGGCCAGGAATCAGCACGCCGCCGATGAACTCCGAGTTGATCACGGCGTCACCGGGCAGCGCAATCTTGAAGTCGCCCGGGATGATCTGGAGGATGCCGTAGATCCAGAGGAAGTACCAGTCGGGCTTCACCGCGGGCGTGGAGGCCGTGGGCGGCCCAAAGGCCTCGACCGGGTGGGCGATCCAGGTACCGGCGATGAAGAAGACGACGGCCAGGTAGAGCAGGTAGAGGATCGTCATCATGAAGCCCTGCTGCGGCATCATGGGCACGCCCAGGATCTTGCCCGGCGCCACCTTCTTGGCGTAGGCGGGCTGGGTGTGCTTCTGCTTGATCATGATCAGCATGTGCAGGCCCAAAAGCGCCATGAGCAGCAGGGGGAACCAGAGCACGTGCAGCGAGTAGATGCGCGGGATCGAGTGCATGGTGGGGTACTCCCCGCCAAAGATCACCTTGGAGATCCACTCGCCGATGTAGGGCATCGAGGCCCCGATCCCGTAACCGATCTGGGTGGCCGTCACGCTGAAGGCGTCGAAGGGCAGCGAGTAGCCGGTAAAGGCGGTCACAACCGCGACGCCCAGGAGGCCGAGGCCGATGAGCCAGTTGATCTCACGCGGCTTCTTGTAGGCCCCGGTCACCAGGATACGCAAGAGGTGCAAGAAGGCGGCCGCGATCATGATGTTGGCCGACCAGTGGTGCACACTGCGCAGTACCGCGCCGAAGGGCAGGGAGTCGATGTAGAGGATCGAGGCGTAGGCCGCGGGGAGCTCGCGCCCCGCCACCTTGATGATGCGCGTGGAAGGCTCGTAGTTGAAAGACAAGAAGATGCCAGTGAGCACCAGGGTGATGAAGGCGAACATGGTGATCTCGCCCAGGAAGAAGGAGTGGTGCACCGGGAACGCCTTACGCAGAAACTTCTTGTTGAAGCGGGTCAAGCTGAGTCGTTCGTCCAACCAACGGTACATGATCCCCTCCTAAACGGCGCAGCTTCCCCCTTGGGGCTCGAGGCCCGCCACCACACCGACCGGGCTCGTGAAGCCGCCGGCGACGACCGGTTTACCCGCTTCTGCGCGGATGGGCAATGCAGGCAGGGGGCGCGGCGGCGGCCCGCCCACAACCTTGGCCCCGTCGCGCGGGTCGTAGATACCCTTGTGGCAGGGGCAGAGGAACTCGCCCTTGTCGGGCACCCATTCGCTCACCGTGCAGCCCAGGTGGGTGCAGATGGCCGAGTAGACCACCGTGCCATCAGCCGCGTACTGCGCCGCCTCGGGGCTGAGGTCGCCCGAGTTCAGGCGGATGAGCAGCACCAGGTTGTTGCGCTCGCCGCTCTTGACCACGCCCGTCTTGGGGTCCTTGGGGTAGGCCAGCGCGGGCGGCCCGCCCAGGGGCAGGTCGTCGAAGGTGATCTCCTGGCCCTTCTTGTTCCCCTCAGCGAAGACGAAGAGGTCGCCTTCCTTGGGGGGCTCGGTCTCGGGCGTGACCTCCTTCTTGGGGTTCAGGCTGGCGAAGGGCACCAGAATGGAGAGGGTGCCGATGCCGAGCCCCACGCCCACGGTTGCGCCCACGATGGCGCGGCGGGTGGTATCGGGTTGCTTGCTCATTACCAGGGCACCTCCGAGTGCTCGTCTTCGGCCAGAACCTCATCGTCCACGAAGTGCTTCTTGTAGATGACCAAAAGCAGCGCCATAATCAGGAAGATTCCCGCGGCCAGCTGCCCCAGGAACGACGACTTGACCGGACCCTCGGTCAGGCCGTAGGCGATGGCGTTCACGAAGACGCCCGAGAGCGCCACCAGAATCAGGGTGAGGACGATGGTGAGGATTACCGGGGCGACGCCGCCCTCGGCCTCGTGGCGACCCGGGCGCAGCTCGCTGCCCTCGAGGAAGGCCGAGATGTAGCCGATGGCGCCGTAGAGGAAGAAGACGATACCGAAGGTAATCAGACCCAGCTGGCCCACCGAGAGCTCTTCCGGGGTGTGGCCCAGCAGGTTCTGGATGTGCACCCCGTCCAGGTAGGCCATGTACCACAGGGCCACCCCGAAGAGGATGCCGAAGAACGGAAGGACCGTGTCGTTACGGTACATGCTGCCTCCTTACCGCTTGGCCGCGACCTCGGCCGGGGTCACCGGGCCGAAGTCGTTACCCCAGCTGTTGCGGATGTAGGTGGCCACGGCGGCGACCTTCTGGTCGTCGAGTTGCCCGCCGAAGCCAGGCATGGTGCCCGCACCGTTAAGAATGCGATCGATCACGAGGTTGGCGTCAGCCAGGTTGGCGTTGCCCGCGAGCGCGGGGAAGGTGCCCAGGCCCTCGCCGTTCGGCTGGTGGCAGGCGGCGCAGTTGGTCAGGTAGACGGTCTCGCCTTCGCTCATGACCGCCGGGTCCACGGTCGCGGCCGCCTCGGCGGCCGGCGCCGCGGCGGCCGGCTCGGCCGCGGGCGCGGCCTCCGCGCCACCCAGGCTCGCCAGATAGGCGCGCAGGTCGGCCAGTTCCTTGTCGGTCAGCTGGGCGAAGGGAGGCATGCCAGCGTTAGTGCCTTCCTTGACGATCTTGTCGAAGGAGGCGGCGTTCTCGACGATGGGGTTACCCGCAAGCGCAGGGCCGAAGGCCCCCTCGGCGTTGGCGCCGTGGCAGCTCGCGCACTGCGCGGCGAAGAGCTCTTTGCCCGCGGCGGCGTCGCCCTCGACCGCGGCGGCCGCGCCCTCGCCCGCGGCCTCGACCGCCTGGCCCTTGACCACGTCGGTCACGCTAGGCGAGAAGGCGAAGTAGAACCACACGAGCCCGAGCACGAGGATCGCCGAGACCACGGCCCCGACGACGGAGAGGCCGCCCTTCGACTTGGGCGCCGCGTAGTCGCCGGTAACGACCTCGAACTCGACCTCACCGCGCACCTGCTGGCCGTCGTCGATGCCGTCGATGAAGGGGCTGGGGAGGTTGTCCACCTCGAAGTCGATGATCTCTTCCTCGACCTGGCCGCCCTTGTAGGTGGTGACCACGCGCAGGGTGTGGGGCCCGTCGGGGATCTGACGGGTGTCCAACTTCACCTTGAAGGGCGGGCTGGTGAGCACCTGCAAAGGCTCTTTCGACTCGTCCAGAAAGACCTCGATCCGCTCGATGTTCTGATTCATACGTCTCCTCGCCTCCTGTTGAACTGCGGGTTACGCCTCACGCATGGCATGGCACCAGCGTCCCTGCCATTTTAGCCCAGCAAGGCGCGCTACGAACCCGCATTCAAGAGCAACCCTATCGGCGGCTCCTTAGGTCAAATGTCCCAAGCAGCGCGCAGCGCCTCAAGGCTAGCGGCCACCCCCTCGGCGCCGCCGGTGACCTCGAGCGCCGCCGTTCCCTCGAAGCCGGCCAATGCGTCCTTGAAGGCCGCGTAGGGCAGGCGCCCGGCCCCGACGGGAAGGTGGGCGTCGTAGTCGCCGGCGTTGTCGTGCAGGTGCAGGTGTAGAATCGGCGCGCTTGAGGCTTGCATGGCCTCCAGGTAGGCGCGGATCTGCGCCTCGCCACCCTGCACGAAAGCGTGGGGCAGGTCGAGGGTGTAGCCAAAGCCCTCGCCCGCGCCCTCGACCAGTTCCACCAGCTCGGCCGGGGTCTCGAGGAGGTCGTGACGGTCGAGCGCCAGGTTCTCCACCGCCACGGGCAGGGGAGGAGGGCCCAGGAGCTCGAGCGCCTTGGCGAGCCGCTCACGCGCCGCCTCGAGGAGCATGGGGTGGCGCAGGGGCACCTGCCCGGTGTGCAGGACCCCCACCTGCGCCCCCGCCTCCGCGGAGAACTCGAGCGCCCGCTGCATGCGCTCGAGGCTGGTGCGCCAGGCCGCCTCCACCACCGAGGCAAGGTTTAGGTCCACGAAGGGGAGGTGGGCCGTGAAGCCCACGCCCGCAGCGCGCCCCATCTCCCGCAACTCCTTGGCCGAGGGAAGCTGCGGGAACATCTCCCGCACGTCGATGCTGATCTCGATGTCCAGGCCGTGACGGGCGGCCAGCTCCAGGGCCTCGCGGGGATCCACGATCCCCGCCGTCACCGCCGAGTAGCCGAGCTTCACCGGACCTCCAGCGCCTTCTTCTGCGCCTCTTCGAGCGCCGCGCGCGGGTCCATCCGGCCCTTGAGCGACTTCTCCAGGGCCTCGTCCAGATAGTCGCGCCAGACCGCGAACTCGGGCACCCGCGGCCGCGGCACCGCCCAGCCGATCTGCTCGAAGGCCACCTTGCGGTAGGGGTTCTCGGCGTAGAAGTCCTCGAGTAGCGGCACCACCGACTTGCGCAGCGGCACGTAGTAGCTGGCGTAGATCCACTCAACGATATTCTCGGGCTCCATCAGGAACTTCCAAAATGCGAAGGCGCCCCGCGCCTCCTCGTCGGACGCCCCCTTCAGGATCACCAGCTCAGCGCCGCCCATGGGCACCTTGCCGCCCGGCTCACGCGGCACCGGCGCCACCCCCAGCTCGAAAGCAAAGGAGTACTTCTCGGCCGCCGGCCAGTTGGCGATCGAGGCGAAGACCATCATCCCCTTGGTGCGCACGAAGTCCAGCTGCGCGAACTGCGACTCCGCCAGGTTGCGCGGGATCGCGGCCTTCTTATCGACCAGCCGGCGCAACATCTCCAGCGCCTCGACGGCCTCGGGGCTGTCGAAGTTGGGGCGGCCGTCCTCGGTCACCAGGCTGCCGCCACGGCTCGTGACCATGGCCTCGAAGATCCAGGAGTCGAGGATGGCGATAAAGCCCTTGCTGCGCCGGCTCGTGAGCTTGACCGCGTCGTCCTCGAAGGTCTTCCAGTCGCCCGGAACCGGCAGGTGCTTGGCCTTCAGGGCGTCGGCGTTGTAGAAGAGCACCGGCGTCGAGGTGTTGAAGGGCAGGCCGTAGCGCACCCCGTCCACCACGCCGTAGTTCCAGGGTGCGGGGTAGAAGTCGTCCACGAAGGCCGGATCCAGGCCGGCAACGAGCCCGTCGAGCGGGCGCAGCGTTCCCTCGGCCACCAGCCGGGGGAAGAAGGCGATCTCGGCCTGATAGAGCACCGGCTCGCTGCCGGTGCGCAGCGCCGCGATCAGCTTGGTCTCGGCTTCGCGGTAGTCGCCCACGTAGCGGGGAACCACGCGGTAGTCCGACTGCGAGGCGTTGAAGCGCTCGGCGAAGCGGTCGATGGCCTCGCCAGCGGGACCGTCCATCGAGTGCCAGAAGGGCACGGTCACCTGGGCCATGGCCAGACCGGCCAGGGCCACGGCCACCAAGATCCACGATCGTTTCATAGCTCTACCTTAACCTTTCAGACTTCCCTCAAACGTCTCCACGATCTTGCGCTCGAATAGCAGATACACCAGCGCCAGCGGCAGGGTACCCAAAAGCGCCGCCGCCGAGAGCAGTCCCCAGTCCGAAGGGTACTTGCGCACTAGGTCGGCCATCCACACCTGCAACGTCCACCACTGCTCCGAGGTCATCACCCGGGGGTAGAGCACCAGGTTCCAGTGGGCGGCGAAGGAGAGCACGCCCGCGGTCACCAGGTGCGGCGTCATCACCGGCAGGAGCACCCGCCGAAGCACCACGCCCTCGCTGGCGCCGTCGATGCGGGCCGCCTCCACGATCTGCCAAGGCACCCCCCGGAGACCCTGGTAAAGCAGGAAGATCACGAAGGGACTGGCAGCGAAGGGCACGATGAGCGCCCAGGGGCTGCCCAGCAGGTGGGTTCCGGCGAGCACGCCGTAGAGCGGCACCAGCAGCATTTCCGCCGGCACCGCCAGCAGAAAGAGCACCAGCCCCAATAGCGGCACCCCCTCGCGCAGGGCGTAGGCGGCGGGGAAACCGGTAAGGAGCGCCAGCAGGGTGGCTAGACCGCTCACCCCCAGGCTGTAGAGGAGCCGCCCCCAGAAGCCCTCGGGGGCAAGCGCGTGAAAGTTCTCCAGGCTGAAGCCCAGGCGGGTGATCTCGCCGGCGTAGACCAGCTCGGGCGGCAGGAAGGCGGCGTAGGCCATCCAGAGGAAGGGCAGGGCCACGGCGAAGACGAGCAGGGCCACGAAGAGGTGCCGCGCGAGGTTCTTCACTAGCGTTCCTCCATGAAGCGCGCCTGGGCGTAGGCGAGGCCGAGGGTCAGCACCAGCAACACGATCGTCGCCGCGGCGGCGTAACCCAGGCGGTACTGTTCGAAACCCACCTCGTAAATGAAGTAGCCCAGCACCCGCGTGCCCCCGAAGGGGCCGCCACGGGTGAGCAAGAAGACGGCCACGTAAGACTGCAGGGTTAGGATCGTACCCACCACCAGCAGGAAGGTGACCGCGGGCCGGAGCAGCGGCAGCGTCACGTAGCGCACCGCCTGGCGAGGCGTGGCTCCGTCCACCCAGGCGGCCTCCAAAAGCGAACGGGGAATGCCCTTGAGGCTAGCCGAAACCACGAGTACCCCGTAGCCCAGGTAGCGCCAGAGGGTGAAGGCCACAACCAGCAGAAGCGCCCAGATAGGTTCGCGATCCCAGGCAGGCACCACCAGCCAGGCTGCGAGCGGGCTGTCTTCGGGCACGAGGGTGTACAGCAGCGTTTGCAAGGCGCCATACTCCGGTGAAAGCAGCGTGTACCAGCTCACCGCCGCGGCCGAGAGCGTGACCAGACCGGGCAGGAACAAGAGCCCCTTGACCCAGCGTTCGTAGGGCTGCCCCTCGAGCGCGAAGGCCACGACCAACGAGAGCAGGATGAAGCTGGGCAGGGTGATGAGCGCGAAGGCCAGCGTCACCCGCAGGCTGTGCCAGAAGGCGGGGTCGGCCAGGAGCTCGCGGTAGTTGGCGAGGCCGACCGGGGTGGGGGCCGAGAGCCCCGACCAGTCCCAGGTGGAAAAGCGCACCACCTCGACGAAGGGGTAGAAGCCGAAGACGGCCATCACGGCAAGTGCGGGCCCCAGCCCCAGCCAGGACGTTCTAGGCTTCCAGCGCATCCGCGAACGTTACCAGAGGTAAAGCAGGCTGGCGCGGAAGAGGTCGCGGTCGTTGGTCGCGAGCTCGAGCGCCACCGGGTCGTAGTACAGCCGCACGCCGAGGCCGTAACCCACGAACGAACTCCACAGGCTACCCTTGGGGTAGTAACCCAGCCCCAGCTGGCCGCTGAGCACGCCCTCCACCGGACCCAGCGGCGGCAGGTCCCAGCTAAAGTTGCCGCCCACGTACCCGCCAAAGCGGTGGTTCGGGTCGTCGTAGGCGTAGCGAAGCTCGGTGTAGAGGCCCACGGCCATGAACTGCCCGCCCACGGCGAGGCTAGGCAACACCAGCATCTTGGCCGTGGCGCTCATGCCGGCGCGCGGGTAGCGGAGCTCGAGGTCAAGCCCAGTGTCCATCCCTAGCGGAGCAAAGGGCAGGACCAGGTTGAGATCGGCCACGGCGGCCGTGGGGTAGACGTAACCCACCCCAAAGGCGTTTTCCGGGTAGGCGGGGCTACTGGCCAGCGCCAGACCCGCCAGCATCCATACCAGGATCCATAGTCGTTTCATACGCTCCTCCTTTTGTTCCATCCTACACGGACGACGCCCTGGCGCGGGTTGCATTATACTTTCGTAAACACAAGGCAAGATCCCAAGGAGGACCTCATGCCCACGAACGTGCTGTTTGCGGTGATCTTCATCAATCTGGCGCTCGTCTTCTACACGATCGGCGTCTGGTGGGAGCGCCTCTCAGGCACGCTGCGCCCAGCGCACCTAGCCTTCTTCTGGGCAGGGTTCTGCTGCGACAGCCTCGGCACTGAGGCGATGCGTCGCCTCATGGGCGGGCGCATCGAGCTGAACCTGCACGGCGCCACCGGCCTGACCGCGCTCGTACTAATGCTCGTACACGCGCTCTGGGCCAGCTGGGTGCTGGTCCGCGGCAAGGACGAGGCGAAGCGCCGCTTCCACCGTTTCAGCGTGCTCGTCTGGGCGATCTGGCTGGTGCCCTACTTTACGGGGTACCTGCTCTCGATGACCTAGAGGGAAAGCAGCTCGCGCACCCGCGCGTCCGCCGCCAGCTCGTCCATCGGCCCATTCATCCGCACCTCACCGCTCTCCAGCACGTACGCCCGGTCGGCCAGCGGCGCGGTGAACTTCAGGTTTTGCTCGGCCAGCAGAATCGGCATCCCCTCCGCTTTGAGTTCGGCCACCACCCCCGCGATCGTTTTGACCAGGAGAGGGGCCAGCCCCTCGGTGGGCTCGTCCAACAGGAGGATTTTGGGGTTGGTCACCAGGGTGCGGGCCACTGTCAGCATCTGTTGTTCGCCGCCCGAGAGCAAGCCGCCGCGGCGGGTCTGGATCTCGGCCAGCCGCGGAAAGAGTTTGAAGACGCGCGCCACCGTCCAGGTCCCCGGCCGGGCCGCCACCTCCAGGTTCTCGCGCACCGAAAGCTCGGGGAAGATGCGCCGCTCCTCGGGCACGTAACCAAGGCCCCGCCGGGCGCGGGTATACGAGGGCAGCCGCGCCAGCGGCTGGTTTTCGAGGTAAACCTCGCCGCCGAACCGACGGGCCAGGCCCACGACGGCCTTGAGCAAGGTGCTCTTGCCCGCCCCGTTACGCCCCAGGAGAGCCACCACCTCGCCGGCAGTCAGCTCGAGGCTGACCCCGTGGAGCACCTGGATTTTGCCGTACCCAGCGCGCAAGTCCTCTACCCTTAGCATCTACTCCCCCAAGAACGCCTCGATGACTCGGGCGTCGTTTTTGATCTCGTCGGGTGTGCCCTCAGCCAACACCCGCCCCTGGTGCAGTACGGTGATGCGGTCGGCCAGGCGCAGCACCGCCTCGGTGTCGTGTTCTGTAAAAAGCAAGGTCAGGCCCAGGCCGCGCAAAAGCTCTTCGATGAAGCGCACCATTTCCCGCCGCTCGCTGCGCGAAAGCCCGGCCAGCGGTTCGTCGAGCAGGAGCAGCCGCGGCATCCCGGCCAGCGCCATGGCGATGTCGACCCGCTTCAAGTCGCCGAGCGGCAGCGATTCGGCAGGTTCGTGGGTACGTTCCTCCAGTCCCACCCAGTCGAGCAGCTCGCGGGCTTTGCTGCGGGCTTCGGGAAAGTTCGCCAGCGGCCGCAGCCCGTTCCGGGTAAGCCCTTCCTGTGCCAGCACCGCCAGGGTCACGTTGTCGAGCACGCTCATGCTCAAAAAGGCCTGCGCCCGCTGGAACGAGATGCCCAGGCCCGAACGGACCACCCGGTGGGTGGGCCAGCCGGTAATGCGCTTTCCCGCCAGCCGCACCTCGCCGGCGTCGGGGCGGTAGCGACCTACAATCACATTGAAAAGGGTAGTCTTGCCAGCCCCGTTGGGTCCCACCAGAGCGTGAAAGCTGCCCGGTTCAACGTGCAGCTCGACGCCGTCGAGGGCCGTGAAGCCATAAAAGTTCTTGCGAACGCCGCTAACCGCGAGCACGCCGACCCCCCAACCCCGCGAGTCCCCGCGGCAGAAAGAGCACCAGCGCCAGCAGCACCAGTCCCAGCACCAGCGGCCAGTACTCGGTGCGCGCCTGGACGAAGGCCCCCAGCTCGACGAAGACCAGCGAACCCAGCGCTGGGCCGAAGAGCGCCTGCGCCCCGCCCAGAATGGCGGCGATGATGGCCTCGGCCGACTTGGTCCAGTAGAGGAAGTCGGGGAAAGCCGAGCGCTGCCAGGCGACCTGCAAGAACCCCGCCGCCCCGGCCAGTGCCCCCGAGAAGCTAAAGGCTGCCAGCAGGTAGCCGAAAGGCGAAAGGCCCACCGCCTCGGCCCTCGCCGGATTGTCGCGGATGGCCCGCAGGGCGTAGCCGAATGGGGAGTGGTGCAGCATTCGCACAAGGGCGAAGCCCAAGGCAAAGAGTGCCAGGGCCAGGTAGTAGAGTGCCCGGACGTCGCCCCAGAGCGCTCCCGGATGCAAGCCGGTGATGCCGTTGTCGCCGCCGGTGAAGGCATACCACTTATGAACCACCGCCCAGACCAGCTGTGCGAAGGCTAGTGTCAGCATGGTGAAGTAGATGCGCGAAGTGCGCACAGAGAAAAAGCCAATGATCAGCGCCAGCAGGCCTGCCGTCAGCACCGCCGCCGGCAGCGTGGTCAGGTAGGGCCAGCTGGCCCGCTGCATTAAGAGGGCGCTAGCGTAGGCGCCGGCGCCGAAAAAGGCGGCATGGCCAAAGGAAAGCAGCCCGGTTTCGGCGAAAACCAGATTAAAGGCGGTGGCGAAGAGGGCTAGGATGAGCGCCTGAACGGCCACTTCCAGGGCGTAGTCGGGCAGCAGCCAAGGGGCAGCTAGCAAAAGGGTGGCCACCAAGTAGAGTGCTCCGTGGGTCTTCATGTTCTCACCGCCGGCGGCCGACCCAGAAGACCCCAGGGGCGGACCAGCAAGACGACGACCATCAACAGGTAAACGAAGGCGATGGCGAACTCGGGCAGCACCAGCACCCCGAAGGCCTGGATCTCGCCGATGAGAAACGCCCCCAACAAAGCCCCCCAGACACTGCCCAGTCCGCCGACGACCACCACGATAAAGGCGCTGATCACCGCCTCCACGGCGATGCCCGGGCTGACCGTCTGCATTGGCAGGGTAGCGGCCCCGCCCAGGGTGGCCAGGGCGATGCCCAAAGCGAAGACCGCCGTCAACAGCCGGGGTACATTAATCCCCAGCGCCTCGAGCATCTCGCGGTCCTGCGTGGCCGCGCGCACCAGTGCTCCGCTGCGGGTGCGCTGCAAAAAGAACCACAGCGCCGCTGCAACCAGCATTGCCAGGGCGATCTGAACGAAGTAGTAGGCCGGAAAGGGCGCACCGGCGATCCAGACCGGGTAGGCCAATGCCGCCGGCGGCCCCAGCGACTTGTAGGCCGCGCCAAAGAACAGCTTTACACCGTCTTCGATGACCAAAAGCAGGGCGTAGGTGAGCAGGATCTGGTAGTGTTCGGGGCGGTCGTAGACCGGGCGCAACAACAACCTTTCGGTGGCGGCCCCGACCACGAAACCAAGCGCCGCGACCACCACTAACCCCCACCAAAGCCCTTCCGGGTTTCCGTGCACCACCCAGTAAAGCAGGTAAGCGCCCAGCATGTAGAACGAGCCGTGGGCGAAGTTGACGATGCCCAGGGCGCCGAAGATAAGCGAAAGGCCCACGGCCAGCAAGAAGAGGCTGCTGGCGTAGGCCAGACCGGTGAGAAATTGCAGGATTACGAAGCTAAAGTCCATAGCGGCGGGCTTTAAGCTTGGGGGCGTGCCGCCCCCAAGCCTTTCGGATTACTTAGCGCACTTGGTGGGGTAGATGGTGTCTTTCGCGGGCACGACCACGATGGGGTCGAGGATGGCGAAGGGGTACTTGTCGGTGTGCTTGGTGTAGCCCCAAACCAGATCCTCGAAGACCTGGTGGTCAGCCGGGCGCATCCACTTGAGGCCCTCGATAGCCTGGTATTTCAGGCCGCCGTCGGCCTCGAAGGCAGCCTTAACCGCGTCGGGGTCGGTGGAGCCAGCCTTCTCGATCGCCGCCGCCAGCATCATCATTCCCTCGTAGGCCTCCCCGGCGTTGTACGAGGGGTAGTCGCCGAACTTGTCGTGGAACTTCTTGACGAAAGCCTTATTGGCCTCTGTTTCGGGGTAGAGGAACCAGTAGCGAGCGCTAACCAGCATGCCCTCGGGGGTGTTCTTTCCCAGGGGCTCGAGCGCCTGCAGGGCCCCGCCGGTGGGGTTGACGTAAAACTTGATTGTTTTGAAGAAGCCAAAGGGAATCGCCTGCTTGCCGAACGAAACGAAGTCGCCGCCCCAGAGCGAGCTGAAGACCGCCTCGGGCTTCGCCCGCATCAGCGCGGTGATGTAAGAGGAGTAGTCGGACGAGCCAAACTTGGGCCACTGCTCGCTCACCACCTCCACATCGGGCTTGAGCTCCTTGAGGCGGGTAATGAAGTCTTCCCAGCTGACCCGGCCGAACTCGTAGTCGGGGCCGATGTTGGCCCAGCGCTTGTAGGGCTGCTTGGCAGCGAAGGCCGCGGCCGCCCAGGAGTCCATACGGGCGTTGTTAGAGGTGCGGAAGACGTAGGGCAGACACATCTCGGTCAGGCGCGGCGTGGCCGCATGGGTGACAATCAACGGCACCTTGTACTCGTTGGCCACCGGCGCCACCGCCAGGCTGACCGAGCTGGAGTCGATGCCAAAGAGGAAGTCGACTTTGTTCTCCAGGATCAGCCGCTTGGCCTCGCGCACCGCCTGGTCAGGCTTGCCGTGGTCAACGAAGGTGACCTCGATCGGCCGCCCGAGGATGCCGCCCTTGGCGTTGATTTTCTCGACCGCCAGCTGCACGCCCTGCTTGGACGACGTGCCGTAGTTGGCGAAGTTGCCCGAAAGAATGTACATCGCCCCAATCTTGATGGGCTCGGCCGCCAGGGCCGCCCCGGCCAGCATCAGCACAAGCAAAGCCAGAAACCGCATCCCACGTTTCATAACCACCTCCTTGTGTTTACGTTATAAGTATACAGGCCGTTTCGATCCTGGAAGCGCAAGGGCTTGCGGCGGACGGTCGGCCCCACCGCTTCGGCGTCCTGGTACGGGCGGTCTGGCCGGTTGCATCAACCCGCTCTCGATGCGGGGGTGAGGCCGGCCGCCCACGCCTTGCGGGCAGGAGGTGGGGGCAAGGAGGTGGGGGCAAGGGGCTTCCTACCCAAGCAGCATCGTAGGTGCGGCCCTGGGTTCGGGAAGGCGTTCCGCAGCGCCAAGATCGGCGCAAGCCTCCCCGAAGATTGGCCGTGTTGCCTGGAGGAGTACCGCCAGCGCCACGGGTATCGCAAGCCGCAGCGAAACGGTGCTGCCCGCCGCCCATATCGGAACCCGTAGCGACGGCAAAAGCCCAAACGCACCTGGTCCGCCACGTAAGCAGGCGCCGCATCGTCGAGGTGACCGGGCGCATTTCCGCGGACCTCATGGAGGCGCTGGACGGACGGCTCAGGGAAGTGTTGGGGGTTGTAACCGCTATCCGAAAACACCCGAACAGATCCAGCAAGCCCGTTCTAGCGGCTGCTTTTTGCACCTTTCACCTCAAGCCAGGTGTAGAATGTGGCCTGGAGCAGTACCTATTATGGATTTCGATACAGCCGCGGCTTTCTACAACGCGTTGCCCCCGGGATTAAGGGTCGCAATTTATGAAAAGCTGGCTGAATTGAGTGTGGATGCGTTTGTAGACAATCTGAGTGCTGCACAAAAGAGGAACAAACAAGAAGTTCTGTATAAATGGTATTTGGAAGAATGTGATAAGCAATTCTCCACTATAGAAGCGCCCGACAAAATCGTGCCCTTTACCGGCTCGCTGGGTATGGAGAGGTTCTTGCTCTGGCCCGAGCTGGACGAAGAAAACCACAGACGCGCCGCTAAACCTAGGCACGCAGAACAGGAGCGGGAGCCTCCGCTTCCACGAAAAATCAAGGCCACCGAGCTGCTTACCCTCCCTTTAAACAACAACCGCCTGTTCGCGGTGGAAGGAGCGGCGGGCGTGGGCAAGACGACCATGGCCCAAGCGCTGGCGCGCTATGCCGCCAAACAGGCCCTTGAACTCATGGAACGCAAAGACGAGGACGGGCCCCAGATTCAGTACCTGCCGCTCTATTTCAACGCGGAAGACCTCATCAAGTTGGCGGCAGAGACACCGGTGGGCCAGGTCAGCCCGAGCGGGGAGAGCGCCCTAAAAGATTTGCTGGACGCCGTGTTGCAAAAACCGGACCGAGCGCTGCTGGTGATCGTAGACGGCCTGGACGAGGTGGAAGGGCGCATCAAAACCAAAGCCCTGAAAGCGCTGCGCAACCTCTGGCTCCCCGGGGGCAACCACCGCTACCTGCTTCTCGGCAGGCCGGGCAGTATCAGCAACTTGCCCTGGGTGCAGGAAGACGAAGAAGTTCTCAAGCTCGCCATGAAGCCTTGGGGAGAGGAAGAGGTGCGGGAGTACCTGGGTCGCTGGATTGCAGAGGGCG
>JALSQD010000019.1 GCA_026985615.1 Thermaceae bacterium
GCCGATGAGTTCCAGATCGCCGCTTTGGTGGTCGTAGAGCCAGTAGCGGGGGCTTTTGCGGTCGAGCTGTTCGTAGATCACCCAGACCCGCTTCTCCAGGTCGCGGCTGGTGAGGTAAACGTCGCCCTCGAGTTCCCCCAGGCGGTCGAAGTCAGGCTGTAGGTTGTCGTCGAGCACGATCCAGCCCATCCGGTCGCGCATTACCCCGATCGCCTCCGGCTTCTCGGCCCGGGGATGGAAGAGCAGCGAAGAGCCGTCTAGGTCGTAGTCGGGGTCGGTGGCCAGAACCTCCTGCGAGCCCGATTTCAGGTCTACCGCTACCAAAGCGGAAGTATCGCGACCGATCGAAGAGAGCATGTAAAGGGTATCGCCGCGCACCCGCAGGGGCATGGTACCCAGGCCGTCGTCCAGCCCCCAGCGCAAAAAAGGCTTCCAGGCGTCGCCCTCGCGCAGGTAGAGCTCGCCTCCGCCGTCGTCGGAGCTCTTGTGGGCCAGCCGCACCTCGAGCCGCTCGTCGGCTAGAAAGCCGATAAAGCCGGGGTTCTCGAGCACCCGCCGCCGCTCGCCGCTGCGGGCGTTGACGCGCCAGACGTCGTGCAGCGCCGGGTCGCGGTCGTTGAGCAGCACCAGCAGCTCGTCGGGATAGTCCGGGTGCACGGCCAGAAGCTGCGCCTGCACCCCCTCGCCCGGCGTGAGCAGCCGGGGCTCGCCGCCAGCCGGGTCCACGGCGTAGAGGCGCCAGTTTTCGTCCCCGTCCTTGTCCTGCGCGTAGACCAGCAGCCCCGAGGGCAGCCAGCGGTACCACAGCACCCCGCGGCCGCGGTCGGCGGTCAGGCGGCGGCGCTCGCCGGTGCGTCGATCCTGCACCCACAGGTTCTTGACCCCCTCCCAGGGGGCGACGAAGGCCAGCCGCCCGCCGTCGGGCGAGACCTGCACCTGGCTCAGCTCGGGGTCGCCGAAGAGGACTTCCAGGGGAACTCTCTTTACGGACATACCCCAGTTTAGCGCGGGACCGGGCAGAGGGGGTTGCATAGTGTACCAGTGTTATAGTACACTCTGCACGTGGAGGTGAGGTACTTGTGGCACATCGAACCCGAGAAGGGACCGATCTACGCCCAGATCGCCGCGGAGGTGAAGCGCATGCTGGCCCGCGGTGAGCTGGCCCCGGGCAGCAAGCTGCCCTCGGCGCGGGCGCTGGCCGAGGAGGCCCGGGTCAACCCCAACACGGTGGTGCACGCCTACGCCGAGCTCGAGCGCGGGGGCATCACCGAGACCCGCCGCGGGCTGGGCACCTTCGTGCGCGAAGACGTCGACGTCGCCGCCATCCGCCAGGCCCTGCTGGAGGAGGCCGCCCGCGAGTACGCCCGGGCGGTGCGGGCGCTGGGCCTCGACCTAGAGGCGGCGGCGCGGGCGCTCGAGGAGGTGGGAAATGCTGGTTGAACTCAAAGACGTGACCCGCCGCTTCGGCAACACCGTGGCGGTGGACGGCCTCTCGCTGGCGCTGCCGCCGGGCGAGGTGGTGGGGCTTCTGGGCACCAACGGCGCGGGCAAGTCCACGACGCTCAAGCTGATGGCCGGCCTGCTCTACCCCGACGCCGGCGAGGTGCGCCTGAACGGCCGCCCCCCACGCAAGGCGCGCGGCGAGCTCGCCTTCCTGCCCGAGCGGGGGCAGATGTACGACTGGCTCGACCCCAAGGACGCCGCGGGACTGTTTCGCACCCTCTACCCCGACTTCCGGCCCCCGCGCTTCTTCGAGCTGCTCGACCAGCTCGAGGTGCCCCACCGCAGCCTGGCGCAGATGTCGAAGGGGCAGCGGGCGCGCTTTCTGCTCGCGGCCACGCTGGCGCGCAAGGTGCGGCTCTACCTGCTCGACGAACCACTGGGTGGGGTGGACCTAATCACCCGCGACCGCATCTTGGCGGCACTGGTGAGCGAGTGGCGCGAGGACGCCACCTACCTGCTCTCGACCCACGAGGTCGCCGAGGCCGAGGGCATCTTCGACCGCGCCGTCTTCATGAAGGAGGGGCGGGTGGTGCTCAACGTCTCGGCCGAGGAGCTGCGCGAGCGGGGCCAGAGCGTGGCCCAGGCCTTCCGGGAGGTGCTGGCATGAACCTGGTCATGCTCGAGCTTCGCAAGCACCGGCTGCTCGTCGGCGGGATGCTGCTGGTGGCGCTCTTGTGGGCCGCCTGGATGGCCCGGCTGGTGCTGGCGGGCGAGTCGCTGGCCACGCTGGCCATCCACATCGGTTTCCTCTTTGCCCTCACGCCGGTGGGTCTGCTGGTACCCATCGTGCTCGCCCGCACCCTCAGCGGCGAGGCGACGGGGCCGCTGGCCTTCCTGCTCACCAGCCCCCGCCGCGGGCTCGCCCACGTCTCGGCCCGTTTCGGCGCGGCGTTCGCCACCCTCGCGCTCTATTACGGCGTGCTCGTGGCCGTGAGCGCCTGGGTGGCCGCGAGCGCCGGCATCCGCTACGACGCCTGGCTCCCACTCGCCACCTGGGGCTATTTCCTGGCCTCCTGGGTGGCGCCGGTGGTGATCCTGGGCATCGTCTACGGCCTGGTGGTGGCCGCCTACCGGCCCGGGCGCGGCGGCCAGGCGGTGGCGGTGGCCGCCGTCTTCGGCGTCTTCAAGGTCTGGGGCTGGCTGGGTGGCCAGACCCTGGGGCGGTTGGACTTCCTGCCCAAGCTGCCCCTGCCCGAAGTGGTCGTGCCGCGCGAGGTCGCCCCCTTCCTGGGCATGACGCCGAGCGACCTCGACCTGCGGCAGGCCCTGCAACCCCTCTTCGACGGCGTGCCAACGGCACCGGTCTTCGTAGGTCTGCTGCTCTCGGTACTGCTCTTCTGGGTGGCCGTGCGGCTGTGGGAGGAGGTGGAGTGGGCATGAGCGTCTTCTTCCCGATCGCGGTGTTCTACGCGGTGCTGCTGGGGCTGGCGCTGTGGGCCACCTGGCTGGGCTGGACCCGCAGCAAGAGCTTGACCGCCCGCGTCTTCGTGGTGACGATGGCCCTCGTCTGGGCCGGCTTCACCGCCGCCGACGCCTGGCACGCCTACCGCCTCTTCCAGGACACCGGCCTGGCCGAGGTGGTGAGCGGGGACTTCGGCCGGCCCCTCTACGGCGGCTACGACACCTGCTCGTTCTGCTACGAAGGTCCGGCCGGCCGGGTCTTCGTGGTGGCGGCCTCGGAGCTGGTGGGCGGCAACTACATGTTCACCGAGGACGCCCGTTACGCCCTGCGCTTCAAAAGCGGCGACGTGCGTCTGGACGGCCGCAGGCTCGAGCCCGGCTGCCACGAGGGCAAGGCCGAGGCGGGCACGCTCGTGCTCGTAAACGAGGCCAAGGGCTTCCGCCTCGAGGTGGGCGAGGCCGCGCGCTGCGACTGAAGCCCCGCCCGCCCCGCACCCCCTCCGACCCGCCGGAGGGGGTTTAGCATGGAAGTATGCTCCAGGTGGACTTCACCAACCTCGATGCCGCGCGCGTCGGCCCCGACCGCGGGGTGGAATGGGACCGCGAGCTGGCGGCCTTTACGCCCCGGCTCGAAGCCGCCCGCGACGCCCTGTGGGAGCGCGCGGGCGCGCCCGAGGCCATGCTGGGCTGGGTGCACCTGCCCGAGGCCACCGACGTGCTGCGCTCGGTGCAGCGCTTCGCCCTAAGCCGCGAAGACGTCACCGACGTGCTGGTGCTGGGCATCGGCGGCTCGGCACTGGGCGCCAAGGCGCTGGACGCGACGCTGGGGGGCGCGGGCGCGCGGCTCCACTTCGTGGACAACGTTGAGCCCGAACCGGTGGCGGCGCTCTTCGACCGGCTCGACCCCCGCACCACCCTGGTGAACGTCATCAGCAAGTCGGGCACCACCGCCGAGACGATGGCCGCCTTCCTGCTCGCCCTCGACTGGCTACGCCGGAGCCTGGGCGATGGCTGGAAGCGCCAGGTGGTGGTGACCACCGACCCCGAGCGCGGGGCGCTGCGGCCCTTTGCCGAGCGGCACGGGCTCGCGAGCTTCACCATCCCGCCCGACGTGGGTGGCCGCTTCAGCGTCTTTAGCCCCGTGGGGCTGGTGCCGCTGGCGCTCGCGGGGGTAGAGGTGGAGGCCCTGCTCACGGGCGCGCGCAAGGCCAACGCCAGCGCGCGCGCGGACGTAGGCGAGAACCTGCCCGCGCAGACGGCGCTGGCCCAGCACCTGGCCTGGCGCAAGGGGCAGCGCATCAGCGTGCTCATGCCCTACTCGACGCGGCTGGCGCTCCTGCCCGCCTGGTTCGTGCAGCTACACGCCGAGAGCCTGGGCAAGGCCTACGACCGCTCGGGCAGCCGCGTCCACATGGGGCCGACGCCCCTGCCGGCGGTGGGCGCCACCGACCAGCACAGCCAGGTGCAGCTCTTCCGCGAGGGCCCCTTCGACAAGGTCGTCGTCTTCGTGCGCCACCGCGAGGCCGACCGCGACCTCACCCTGCCGGCCGAAGAGGGGCTGGAGGAGCTCGGCTACCTCTTCGGCAAGAGCCTCTTCCAGCTCCTCCGCGCCGAGGCCGCGGCCACCGCCCACGCCCTGGCGGCGGCGCGGCGGCCCAACTACACGATCTGGATCGAGCGCCCCGACGCCTACCACCTGGGCTGGCTGCTGCAACACCTGATGTGGCAGACCGCCTTCCTGGGCGAGCTGTGGAACGTCAACGCCTTCGACCAGCCGGGCGTGGAGCTGGGCAAGCGCTACACCTACGCCCTTTTGGGCCGCCCCGGCTACGAGGAGCTGGCCGAGGAGCTCGCCCGCGCGGGGGTGAAGCCGTGACCGAGCCGAACCTCTGGACGGCGCTGGCTTTGGGGGCAGGCTACTTCGGCTCGTCCTTCCAGCTGGTGGCCCGCTCGAGCCGCCCCCAGCGCGAGCGCACCGGGCTTTTGCCCGCCGCCTACGGCCTGGACTACAGCGAGGTGAGCGTGCGCAGCCGCGACGGGCTCGAGCTTTCCGGCTGGTGGATCCCCGGCGGCCGCGAGCGCAAGGCGGCACTCCTGGTCCACGGCCTCAACGCCAGCAAGGCGAGCCCTTACGTGCTGCCCGCGCTGCCCGTCTACGCCGAGCTGGGCTGGAACGTGCTGATGATCGACCTGCGCGCCCACGGCGACTCCCCCGGCACCCGCACCACCCTGGGCCTCACCGAGGTGCGCGACGTCCTGGGCGGACTCGACTGGCTGGCCCAGCGCGGCTACCCCCGCGAGGCGGTGGTGCTGCACGGCTGGAGCATGGGGGCGGCCGCGGTGCTGATGGTCGCCGCCGGCGAGGCGGTGCGCGCGGTGGTGGCCGACTCGGGCTACGCCCGCCTCAGCCGCCTGCTGCGCCAGCGGGTGGGCGGGTTGCTCTACCCCGGCGTGGTGCTGGCGGCGCAGACCCTGCTGGGCGCCCACCCCCGCCGGGCCGCGCCTGAAGAGGCGGCGGCCCAGCTCCGCGCGGCCGGCACGCCCCTCTACCTGCTGCACGGCACCGCCGACCGCACCGTGCCCTACGACCACGCCCTGGCGCTGCACGCGGCCTACCCCGAGGCCCGGCTGTGGTCGCTGGAAGGCTACCCGCACGTCTCGGCCTGGCGCCATCCCGAGTACGCCCTACGCCTGCGCGCCTTTCTGGACCGGTTAGGAGGTCGCTGGTGAAGCTACGCTTTCGTGAGGACGGCCCGATCGTGATCGACCTGCCCGAGGGAACGCGCTTCGCGCTCGACGGCGAGGAACACGTGCTCGAGCGCCCCAAGCTGGCGCTCTGCCGCTGCGGGGGTTCGCAGAACAAGCCCTTCTGCGACGGCACCCACAAGCGCAACGGCTTCCGCGCCCCCGCAGGGCTGCTCGAGGTGGAGGACTAGTCGAGCTCCTTCACCAGCCGCAGGTGCTCCACCTCCTCGCCCACGATGGGCTTCCAGAAGGCGCTGCGCTTTCTGGCGTAGACGTGAAAGCCGAACTTTTCGTACAGGTGTAACGCCGCGGCGTTGCGTGCGGTCGTGCCCAGCTGCACCCCCGCTACCCCCTGCGCGCGCAGGCAGTCGAGAAAGCGCTCCATCAGCGTGCTGCCCACCCCGTGGCCGCGCGCTTCCGGCAGGGCGTTGATGTGCAGCTGGGCGGGGTAACGAGACCACGGCGCCTCGGGGCCGGCCATCCGCCAGGCGCGCCAGAGGTAGGGCAGGTCGCGCCACCAGCGGGGGTAGGCGCCCGCGAACCAGCGCCCCAGCAGCAGGCCCGGCAGGCGCCGCCGCAGCCAGCGGCCGAAGGCCTCCGGGTCGCAGCTACCGATGATGTAGGCCACCACCTCGCCCTCCACCTCGGCCACGAAGTTGCAGCAGCCCGCCTCCAGGAAGGGGCGGACGAAGACGTCGGTCCACAGGGCGGCGTCGGGAAAGTGGGGCCCGATGGGCTCGCCCAGCAGGCCGGTGCGGTGCGAGATCCGGCCCACGGCCTCGAGGTCGTCCGGGGTGGCCGGACGCACCACGGCGGTCTCGGTGGGTTGGGCCATGACGCTGGCCTTAGTATAGGGCCATGTCCGCCGGACGACGCTGGCTCTGGTTGGTGGCGCTCTTCGCGCTCGTGCTCGGCCTCAACGAGGCGCTGAGGCTGTGGTGGCGGCTCGACACGCTCGAGCGCCTGCTGGCCGCGCTGCTGGCGCTCACCCTCTGGGCCTTCATCAACGGGCGCTGGATCTTCGCCCACTACCACGCGCTGCGCTCGGCCTGGCTCGTGCGCAACCTTCCCGACGCCAGCCTGCCGGGCCCCGGCGACCGCCTGCTCGTCCTCGCCCCGCACCCCGACGACGAGGTGCTGGCCGCGGCGGGTCAGATCCAGCGGGCGCTCGCGGCCGGCGCGCGGGTGCGCATCGTCTGGCTCACCTCGGGCGACGGCTTCGACCTCGCCAGCGGCCGCCCCGCCCCCAAGCCCGAGGCGCTGCGCAAGCTGGCGCTGCGGCGCATGGACGAGGCGCGCACGGCCGCGCGCGTGCTGGGCGTGGCCGAGGAGGACTGCGTCTTTCTGGGCTTTCCGGACCAGGGGCTGTTGCGCCTCTTCCTCACCCACTACTACCTGCCCTACACCAGTCCGCACACCGCGCTCGAGCGGGTGGACTACCCGGGCTGCCGCAGCCCCGGCGCCCCCTACACCGGCCAGGCGCTCGAGCGCGACCTCGAGGAGGAGGTGCGCGCCTTCGCCCCCACCCGACTACTCGCCCCCAGCCCGCTCGACGCCCATCCCGACCACCAGGCCACGGCCTACTTCGCCATGCGCGTCCTCGGCAAGCTGGGCTGGGAGGAACGCCTGCGCTACTACATCGTTCACGGCGGGTACGAATACCCGCTGCCCAAGGGGCTGCACCCGCAGCTGCCGCTCTACCCCGCGCCCCGGGGCCGGCGCCTGCCCTGGCGCAAGGTGGAGCTGACGGACGAGCAGATCAAGCGCAAGCTAGCGGCGACGCGCGCGCACGCCTCGCAGCTGCGCCTGATTGGCAACTTCATGCTGGCCTTCGTGCGCCGCACCGAGCTGATCAGCCCGCTGCCCATCCCGGTGCGGACGCTTCCCGAAGACCTCGAGCTCGACTAGCGCGGCAGCAGCGGCGCAAGCTCGTCCATAGCGGCGCGCCACTCGAACTCGTAGACGCTGCCCGAGGGGGTGGTGAACTCGAGCAAGTCGGGACCCGGCACCCGCACCTTGCGCAGGTAGAGCAGACCCTCGGGCTCGACGAGCTCGACCGCGGCGGTGGTGTAGTTGGGCACGTCGTCGGGCTCGTCTTCGAGCTCCTCGGGGTCCATGGTGGGGTAGCCGGGGGCCTCAAGGCGGGCCAGCGCCTCGGCCAGCTCGACCGCGAGCATGCGCAGGCGCTCCTCGGCGGTACCGTCGTTCAACACCAGTTCGATGTGTTCGCCATCGCGTTTGGCGGAAAGACCTAGCGGCATCGTGCACCTCCTTCCTTGTGCATTATACACTCAAATTTTATTACTTGCTTGGTGAAGGTTGACTACGTCACTTCCGCGATAGAATACGTGGCGATGGCGCGAACCCTCTCCTGGCTCCTCGGCCTGACCCTGCTCCTTCTCGCTGGCTGCCGTACCGAAGCCCCCAGCTACGAGGTCGTACGCAAGGGGGGCTGGGGTGGGACGCCGCCCGCGCCCACGGGCGAGGTGCTGCTCACCCTGATCACCCCCGAAGGGCGCAGCTACGACCTCGACCGCGCCGGGCTCGAGCGCCTCACCTGGGTGCGCCGCGTCACCCGCCACCACCCGCGTGAGGACGACCCGCCGGCGAGCTTCGAAGGCGTGCTCCTGGCCCAGATCGTCGACGAGCTGGACCTCGACCCCAAGGGGCTCAAGCTTCGCTTCATCGCGCTCGACGACTACCAGCTCGAGCGCCCCTGGCGTGACCTCAAGCCGCTCGAGCCCATGCTGGCCCTCGTCCAGGACGGCCGTCCGCTCGACCTCGACGACTTCGGGCCGGTGCGCGTGGTGCTGCCCTATGACCGCTTGAAGCCCGACCCCACCCGGTACAATGCCCTGTGGGTGTGGCACGTCCGGGTCATCGAGTTCCGCTACTGAGGCCGCGCTTCCTCGCCGCGCTTCTCATCACCGCGCTGCTGCTGCTCGCCTCGGTGCTCTTCTACGAGCAGGTGCAGCTGGAGCGCGCCATTGGCGACGCCCGCGCGGCCAACTCCGCCTACCAGTACTCCCAGCTCGAGCGCGACCTGCTCAAGGCGGCGCTCGAGTGCCGCGAGGGCGGGCTCAGCTCGCTGCGCGAGATGAACCTGATCAACCGGGCGGAGACCGCCATCGAAAGCTACAACTTTCCCTTTCTCAGCCCCGAGAGCGCCCAGACCCTGCGCGAGCTGGTCGAGCGCCTCCGCACCGAGCCGGCCACGAGCTGGAGCTGCGACCGGCTCGAGTCGTGGGCCGACCGGGTGCACCCGGTGGTCATCGAGGCCACCGCGATCTCCAACCGCCTGCGCTCCGACCTGCTCGTACAGCTGCGTACCTACCGCAAGGACACGATCGTGGGGTTCTTGCTGGTGCTGCTCTTCGCCCTCGCCTACCTCTTCCAGCAATGGCGCGAGGGGCAGGCACAGCGCGAGCGCATCGCCAGCCTGGAAAGCGAGGGCGCCTTCAAGACCCGCCTCATCGGGATGGTGGCCCACGAGCTGCGCACGCCCATCGCTACCATCCTGGGCTTCAGCGAGCTGCTCACCCGCCCGGAAGGACGGCACGAACAGCACCTGGCGCGCATCCAGGGCGCCGCCCGACGGCTGAGCCAGACCCTGGCCACCTTCCTCGACCTGCACCGGCTCGAGTCGGGCCAGGCGCTCGAGCTCAAGAAGACGCCGGTGCAGCTGGACGCGCTCGCCCGCGAGGCGCTCGAGATGGTGCGCCCCCAGTACCCCGACCACCCCTTCCGCGTCGAGCTCCCCGAAGAGCCGGTCTGGGTCGAGGGCGACGAGGCCCGGCTCTTCTCGACGCTGCTCAACCTGCTCACCAACGCCGCCAAGTACGGCCCCGAAGGGGGCGAGGTGCGGCTGAGCCTGCGCCCGGAGGGCGGCCGTGTCCGCGTCGAGGTCTACGACGCCGGCCCGCCCCTGGGCTCAGAGGAGGCCGAGGCCATCTTCCGCCCCTGGGTGCGGCTCGCCCGCCACCACGGGCGCGAGGGCTACGGCCTGGGGCTCTCGGTAGCCCGCGAGGTCATCGCCGCCCACGGCGGCGAGATCGGCTGGGAGGCGCGCCCGCCGGGGCAGGTCTTCTGGTTCGAGCTTCCGCTGAAAAAGGGTTAGTCGGTCAACAGCTCGGCCGAGCGCAGGCGCTCGAGCAGCTCGAGCGGGCTGAAAGGCTTGCTCATGTAGATGTCGGCGCCCGCCTCGCGCGCGCGCCGCTCGTACTCCTCGCCCACGAGCGCCGTGAGCACCACCACCAGCGTGCGCTCGTGGCCCGGCGTGGCGCGGATGCGCCGCACCACCTCGAAGCCGTCGGCGCGGCTGCCGAAGAGCAGCACGTCCACGATCACCACCTGGGGGTCGTGGCGCTCGAGCATCTGCTCGATCGCGTCCCCGCCGCGTTCGGTGTGCACCTCGAAGCCCGCGGGCGCCAGCGTGGCCTCGAGAAGGGCCACCATGTCGGGCTCGTCTTCGATCACCAGGACCGTCACCGCGCCGCCTCCTCTTCCAGCCACAGCCGGTTGGCCCACAACGCCTCGAGCGGCATGGCCAAAAAGGCCGCCGTGAGCTCGGGGTCGAGGCCGCCGCCCGCCTCCTGCTCGAGCCAGGCCGTGGTCCCGGCCAGGGTGTAAGCGGGCTCGCCGCCGTAGCCGTGCATCCGGTAGTCGAAGGCGTTGGCGAGGGCGATCATCCGCGCCCCCAGCGGGATGGTTTCACCAGCGAGCCCGTCCGGGAAGCCGCGGCCATCCCAGCGCTCGTGGTGGTGGCGCACCCAGGGAATCCAGGGTTCGAAGGCGGCCACGTGACCCAGCAGCATCGCCCCAATTCCCGGGTGGGCCTCGATGAGCTCGCGGTCCTCCTCATCGTGGGCTACCCAGCCCTCGATGAGCCGGTCGGGCAGGCCCAGCTTGCCCACGTCGTGGGCCAGGGCCGCCGAGCGCAGATCCTCGGCGGGCAGGGGCCGGCCCAGCGCATCGTTGAGGCGCAGCGCCCAGAAGGTCACCCTCCGGGCGTGCCCGCGCACCGCCGGCGCCTTGAGCTCCACCAGCGCCACCAGCACGCTCAGGAAGTCGCTGCGGCTCTCGCGAATCTCGCGGTAGGCCCGCGCCAGGTCCTGCGCGTACTCCATCAGCTGGCGTTGGTAAAGTCCCTCGCTCTCCACGCCTACCTCTAGGAATCAGCCTAACAGCAAACGCACGTTCGAGCCGGTCATTTCCGCTCAAAGCCGCTTCCAGGGCGGGTTGCTAGGGGCGAAGAGCCCGTAACGCAGGGCCGCCCAGCCCCAAACGAAGCCGCCCAAGTGCGCCCAGAAGGCCACGTTCGACCCGCCGATGAGGGCGTAGAGGAACTGAAGCAGCGCCCAATAGCCCAGGTAGAAGGCCGCGGGCAGGTAGAAGGTGATGGGGATGATGAGCCAGACCAGGGTGAGGATCTGGGCGCCGGGGAAAAGGACGAAGTACGCTCCCAACACCGCGGAGATCGCCCCCGAGGCCCCGATCATGGGGCTGGTGGAGGCGGGGTCGAAGACGCCCTGGGCCAGCGCCGCCAGCGCACCGCCCAGCAAGTAGAAGAGCAGGAAGCGCCCCCGCCCCAGGCGGTCCTCGACGTTGTCGCCAAAGACCCAGAGGAACCACATGTTGCCGAGGATGTGGCTGAAGCCGCCGTGCAAGAACTGGCTGGTGATGAGCCGGTAGGACTCGCCCAGCGGATCGGCCCAGAAGCGCGCGGGGATGAAGCCGTAGGTGTAGATCATAGCCTCGCGCTGCGCCGGTCCAGCCAGCCACTCGATCAGGAAAACCGCCACGTTGACCGCCACCAACGCCTTGACCATGACGGGCGCACGCAGGGGGCGGTTGATGTCGGCCAGCGGAAACATACCCAAAGCTTACCGGGTGTAGGCTTAGGGATATGAAGATCCTCGTCACCAACGACGATGGGATTTTTTCCCCTGGCATCAAGGTGTTGGCCCGGGCGATGAGCGAGCTCGGCGAGGTCTACGTAGTGGCCCCCGACGTGGAGCAGTCGGCGGTGGGCCACGGCATCACCGTGCGCCGCCCGCTGCGCTTCAAGCACACCGCCGCCGCGGGTCTCGACCCCATCCCCGCCTACCGCGTGGACGGCACCCCGGCCGACTGCGTGGTGCTGGGCGTGCACCTGCTCGGCAAGCCCGACTTGGTGGTGAGCGGCATCAACCTCGGCGTCAACCTGGGCCTCGACCTCACCCACTCCGGCACCGTGGCCGGCGCCATCGAAGGCACCTCGATGGGCGTGCCCTCGATCGCCTTCAGCCTCGACATCGGAAACCGCGAGGAGATGGACTTCGCCCCCGGCGCGGCCGAGGCCGTGCGCATCGCCCGCTGGGTCGCCGAGCACGGTCTGCCCGAGAAGGTGTTCCTAAACGTCAACTTTCCGGTGGGTGCGCCCCGCGGCGTGCGCGTGACCGAGCTCTCCACCCACCACTACGAGGACGCCGTGGTCAAGCGCGAAGACCCCAACGGCGTGCCCTACTACTGGATCGCCGGCAAGCCCACGGGCAGCGAGGACCCGGGCACCGACCTCTGGGCGGTGCGCCGGGGCTACACCTCGATCACGCCCATTAGCCTCGACCTGGCGGCGCACGACTTCATGCCCGAGCTGCGCGCCGCCTTCGAGGGCTAAGGCTCGAGCCGTACCGCCGCGCCCTCCACAAGACCCAGTGCCCCACGCGCCGAGCCGCGGTTCACGGCGATCTCGAGCAGCCCCGACGAGCCGCGGTAGGCCAGTGCCTCCCCCGGCGGCACGTCGGCGAAGGTGCGGCCCACCGGCAGGCGGTGACCGGAAACCAAGACCGCCTCCGGCAACGCCTCGGGCTCCAGGTTGGTGATGGCGTTGCCGAAGCGGTCGAAGGTGAGGACCTCACCCTCCGAACCCGGCACGACGTCCACCTCCAGCTGCGCCAGGCCGCCCGCGTCCACCTCGGGCCCCAGCGCCGCCGGCGGCCGCCCCGCAGCCAGGTGGGCCGCGGCGGGGGCGAAGACGTCGCGGCCGTGGAAGGTGGCGCTCACCAGACCCGCGGCCCAGCGCTCGGGCTCGAGCCGCCAAACCCGCTGCGGCGGGTCACGCTGCGCAGCCAGCGAGATCAGGCCGTTGTCGGGCAGCACGTAAAGGAGCCGCTCGGCGCGCACCGCCAATGCCCGGCGGGCGGTGCCCACGCCCGGATCCACCACCGCGAGCACCACGCCTCCGGGCTCGAGGTAGGGCACGGCGGCGTAGAGTTGGAAGGCGGCGTGGCGCAGGTCGCCGGGCGGAAGGTCGTGGGCCAGGTCCACCACCCCCGCGCCGGGCGCGCGCTGGCGCAACACCGCGCGCACGACGCCGGCGTAGACGTCGCGCACGCCAAAGTCGGAGAGGAAATAGACCGTCCGCACGGCTCAGAAGAGCGCGCGCACCCAGGGGAAGAACCCGGCCAGCCAGGCCAGCACCCCCAGGACGAGCCAGCCCACGATCACCGGCCACAGCCCGGCGAAGCGGTTCTTTACCGCCAGGAGCACGGCTGCGGCGGCCCACCAGAAGAGCACCGGCGAGAACCAGACGAGACCGCCCAGGAGCACGGTAAAGGCGGGAGCCAGGCCAGCACCGTAGCGCAGCCGGTAGCTCTCGAAGGCGCGCAGGCGCAACATCGGCTCGGCCAGGGCCACAGCGGCCAGCGTCAGCGCGCCCAGCGGCGCGAGCGGGTTGAAGGGGAAAGCGTTCAGTGGCAGCGCCCGACCGAGCCAAACGTAGCCCAGCAGCAGCGCAAGCAACAGCAAGCCCACCCACAACCCCTCGATGCGGTTCTCCTCGCGCCCCAGCGGCGAGGGCGCGTCCTCGCTTTCGGGATTGAGGGCGCTCCAGCCGACCACGCCCATCCCCAGCGCCAGGGACAGGTAGAAGACAGGGCGCACCACGTCGCGCTGCACCGGCGTAAAGGCCGCCAGCCAGTTGTGGTAGAGGTACCAGCCCGTGGCCGCAGCCACGGCGGCAGCTAGGATCCAGACCAGGAGGACCGCCCCATAGACGCGCCCCACCCCCCAGGTGGTGTCGGCGCTCAGCTCAAGCGTGCTAATCGGCTCGATGCGGCTCTCGCCGTAGCGGTGCAGCCCCACGAACACGACCAGACCCAGCAGCCACAGCCAGGAGGCGCGCAGGAAGGCGCCCAGGAGGTTGACCCGGCCCGAAAGCTGCGCGAGCGCCAGCCCGCCGCGGCGGGTGTCGCCCATGCCGTAGTAGACCGCAGCCAAAGTCGAGAGGGCCTCGTCGTAGCGAGGGTCGGTGCTAGGTAGCTCGTCGAGCGACCGCTCGAGCACCGCGGCCGCCTCGGGCAGACGCCCCGCGCTCCACAACAGGCGGCCCTTCAGGGGGAGCAGGCGCGGGTCCTCGACCTCGCCCAGCTCCTCGAGCGCCTGCCGCGGCCGGCCCAGGCGCTCGAGCAGAAGCACCGCGTCGAAACGGGCCTCGTCCACGCCCAGGAGCGCGGCCTCGCGGTAGGCCTCCAGCGCCTCGTTGAAGCGCCCCAGTTGTTCCAGGGCACGCCCCTTGATCCACACCGCCTCGGGTCCGGGAGTGTGGGCCACCCGGGCGAGCGCCTCCGCGGGGCGGCCCCGGGCGAGCAGGTAGCGCGCCTCGAGCGTGCGGGTGGTCAGGTCGTCGGGGGCAAGCTGCCCCAGGCGCTCGAGCAGGTCGGCGGCGGCTTCGAGGTCCCCCTGGTCCAGGTGGATGCGCAACAGCAGCTTGAGCGCCGGCACGTACTTGGGATCGGCCACCAGGGAAAGCTCGCAGGCCGCACGGGCGCCGTCGAGCACCTGTTCCTGGTAGAGGGTGCGGCACTGATCGTAGTACCCCACGGGGCCGGGGTTGAACTGCGCCCAGCCGATGGCCAGCAAGAACCCCAGCGTACCCAGGATCCAACGCAAACGCATACATAAACTCTAGCACGCCCCCGCCCGCGGGCCAGGGCAGGCCCCCTGCTAGAATGAGCGCGTCGAACCCTGGAGGTGACCATGAAAAACCTGTTCGTCGTTGCGCTCGCCCTCCTCACCGCCGTGGCCCTGGCGAACCCCGCGACCCTGATCGACGAGGGGCGCTTCCAAGAGGCCTATCAGGAAGCGCTCGACCTCGGCACGCCCGAAGGCTACGCCCTCGCCGCCAAGGCCGCCAGCTACTTCGCCGGCTACAAGGCCACGACTGACAAGGACAAGGAAACCTGGTACACCAAGGCCGAGCAGGCCGCCAAGAAGGCGATCGAGGCCGACCCGAACTATCCCGAAGGCTACTTCGAACTCGCCCGCGCCCAGGGGCGGCTGGCCCAGTTCCGCGGCATCCTCGCCAGCCTCAACCTGGCCAGCTCGGTGCGCGACAACCTCAAGAAGACCCTGGCGCTCGACCCCAACCACGACGCCGCCATGGTGGCCCTAGCCATCTGGAACCTCGAGCTCGCGCAGAAGGGCGTGGGCTGGATGTACGGCGCCAGCATCAAGCGGGTGGAGCCGCTCTTCCAGAAGGCGATCGCCCTCAACCCCACGGCCATCGCCCACAGGCTCGAGTACGGCTCGGCGCTGATCCGGCTCAAAAAGCCCGACGCCGCCCGCGAGCAGCTACAAAAGGCGCTGGAGCTCCCCGCCAAGACCTGGGTGGACCGCGCCGACCAGGAAAAGGCGCGCAAGCTCCTCACCGAACTGCGCTAACCCCGCGAACTCCGGCCGAGGCGCTCGATCCGGCCCGCGACCGCCAGCACACGGTCGAGGCTGATCTCGGGCACCTCGGCAAAGTTTTGCAGGTAGCCGCGCACGAAGGCCCCGGCCTCGGTGGGCACCCCAGCGCGACCGCAAACGATGGCCGCCACCGCGCCGGCCTCGAAGCGGCCGCTGATGTCGTCGGCGGGCGGACGCGCCTCCGCCCCGCAAGCGTCGCAGGGACCCAGGTGGCCGAGCAGGAAGCGCGCCAGCTCGTAGATCAGCGTGGCGTACTGGCCCTCCAGCGTCCCCGCCTCCAAACTCAGCGTAAAGACGGCGTCCCCCTCACCCCGGCGCAGCCGCCCCCGCGGCTCGGGGCCGAAGAGCGGCCCCACCACCTCCACCCCCAGCCGCCGGGCCTGTTCCACGGTGGCGCGCAGCCGCGCGGCCGGCGAATCCACCTCGTGCTCCACCGCTGCGACCGGGGCCCCCTCGGTCTCGGCCACGTCGAAGACGAACCTCAACGGTCCACCGGGGTGCAACAGCAGCGCCGGCTGCGCCCCCTCGCGCACCCTTCGGCCCAGCGCCTGCCACTCCGCGGCGGTGCGCACCTCGTGGGCGCCGGGTTTTTGCAGGTGCAAGAGCGCGGCGTTGTAGGGCGAAAGCCCGCGCATGCGAATCACGAAGTCGAGCAGACGCCCGAAAGCCGCGCTCGCGCGGTAACGGCGCGCCACCGCGCCCAGCTCGTCGAAGGCGCGCAGCTCGGCCAGCCGATCGGGGTACTCACCCGCGCTCGGCGACCACTCGGGAAACAACGGACTCTGGTGCACGGCGACGGTTCCTCTCCGTCATTCTACGTCCGCCGCCCTCAGCAGCTCGGCCTCACCGGGCCAGCGCCCCGCCGCCAGCGCCAGCGTCAGCGCCATGCTCACGCGCCCCGCGGCGTCGCGCACCCGCCGCCACTCGGCCAGCTCCCGGCCTGACGGGTCGGGCAGCCCCACGTGCAGCCGGCGCGTGCGCGCCGGGTAGGCCGGGCAGGCCTCCGCGGCGGCGTCGCAAACGGTGAGCACCAGGTCGAAGTTCCAGGGGTCGGACAGCTCGAAGAGCGCCTTGGAGCGGTGGCCGGTGAGGTCCACGCCCACCTCGGCCATCACCCGCACGGCCTCGGGCTTGACCCGGGTGCGCTCGGTGCCCGCCGACCAGACCTCGGCCGCCACGCCCGCCTCGGCCAGGTGCCGCCGCAACCAGCCCTCCATCATCTGGCTGCGTGCGGAGTTGTGGGTGCAGAGTACGAGCAGGCGCAGGGCGGGCTTCACGCCCTCATCATCGCAGAGCCGCGTCAGGAAAGTTTCACGAAAAGGAAAGGACGGCCGCAGCCGTCCGGATTTGGAGCCAGCGGCCGGATTTGAACCGGCGACCTACCGCTTACGAGGCGGTTGCTCTACCGCTGAGCTACGCTGGCGCGCAGCAAGCCTAAGTATAGGCAATCGCGCCGCCGACTGTCCACAAACTGTAATCGGTCAACACATCTGAGACTCTTTGGGGGACCGACTCCTCTTGCATCATAGCCAGGAACTCCAGGGGCGACAGGCCGTTCAGGGCTCGGTGCGGCCTCCT
>JALSQD010000020.1 GCA_026985615.1 Thermaceae bacterium
ACCGGGTAAGGTGCTGTCTGCTGTCGTAGGGATCGTCGAACCAGCCCATCCCGCAGTTTTGCCTGGTTTCACCCAGACCCAGTTGGCGCCGCCCCCGTACACGTTCTCTTCCTCGGGTACGTAGGAGGCGAGCCCATCCGAGAGGCCAGAGGCATTGAATTCCACCTCTACCTTGATCCCGTCGTCGCACCGCTCGGTATTGGTGGCGTAGATGCCAACGCCCAGGCTCCCCAGCGCCTTGCTGGGACACCCCGTGAGCAAGCCCGCGACGAGCAGCAGCAACGCCCCCAGCAGTGGGTAGCCGCGCCAGCCGGAGCTCACGAGGCCTCCGGCTGGCGAAACCGTCTCTTCGTGATTGCAAGGCCTCCGCTCCTGATTAGGGAGCATGCCGCTTGCATTCATCCTCTCTGCAATTGGTTATGTAGCAACTTTCAAATGGCATCTTTTTATAAAATAAGTATACATAATGGAGCCGTGGTTCGCGCGAAAGTCCTTCGCGACGCCTCGTGTTTTGCTGCGTCCCTGTCCGCACTCCGTGTCCTAGCCGTGTTTAAAGGCCGGAGCGTAACGGAATCGGCGCGGGAGTCCAGAGCACGTGGCTGCCGCCGGGGCGGTCGCCCGCACCCAGGCCGGGGGCCAGGGGCTCGGCCCCGAGGGCGCGCAGGGCGTCTTCTAAAAAGGCCTCGCGCGGCGTATCGCCGTAGAAGAGGTAGACCGCCGCGAGCTCCGCGGGGCTTTCCATCAGGTAATCGGCGTGCCAGTGGAGCGTCTTGCGCGCGGGCGGGCGCACGCCCCAGCCCAGGTTGCGAAAATACGCGAGCAGCTCGCCCCGCATTCGGTGGGGCGGGCCGCCGACGCGGGTGGCGTGGCGCAGCAGGCGGCCGGGCAGCCGCCCCGCGAGGGCCGAGCCCACGTAGTAGACGCGGCCGGGCGCAAGCCGGAAGACCCGGCCGCCCTGAAAGCGGCCGAAGGTCAACTCGAGCGGGGCCTCCACTGCCAGCTCGAGCACGTAGGCCCCGCTCTTTTGCGGCTCGCTATGGGCATGGACGCTCACTGCTTGAGCCGGCGCACCTCGTCCAGCACCTCGGGGTTTACGAGCGCGGAGGTGTCGCCGGTGCTCTCGCCGAGGTAGGCGGCCTTGAGGAGGCGGCGCATCACCTTGGCGTTGCGGGTCTTGGGCAGGTCGCTGACGAAGTGAACCGCCGCCGGCTTCATGGGTTTGCCCAGCGCCTCGGCCACCTTCTCGGCGATCTCGGCGGCCAGCTCTTCCGAGCCTTTGAACTCGGGGCGCAGCACCACGAAGAGCACCGGCACTTCGCCCTTGACCTCATGGGGCACGCCCACCGCGCCGGCCTCCTGGACCGCCGGGTGGCGGATCGCGGCCGACTCGAGCTCCGCCGGGCCCACGCGCTTGCCTGCGATCTTTAGGGTGTCGTCGCTGCGGCCGAGGATAAACCAGTAGCCCTCCTCGTCCACCAGCGCCCAGTCGCCGTGGACCCAGACGTTCTTGAACCGGCTCCAGTAGGTGCGCTCGTAGCGCTCCGGGTCGTTCCAGAAGCCCTTGGTCATCCCCGGCCAGGGCGCGAGCACCGCCAGCTCGCCCACCTGACCGACCACCGGTTCTCCTTCGTCGTCGAGTACCGTCGCCTTGATGCCGGGGGCGGGGGTGTTGAACGAGGCCTCGGCGATGGGCTTGTAGACGGTGCAGCCGAGGATGCCGCCGGAGACCTCGGTGCCGCCGGAGTAGTTGATGATGGGGCAGCGCCCGCCGCCCACGTTCTGGAAGAACCACTGGTAGGGCTCGGGGTTCCACGGCTCGCCGGTGGAGCCGAGGACCCGTAGCGAAGAGAGGTCGTGCTTCTTCACCGGTTCCTCGCCGTGGGGGATGAGGGCGCGGATCAGGGTGGGGGAGATGCCCAGGTGGGTGATGCCGTGACGCGCCACCATCTGCCACAGCCGGTCGGGGCCGGGGTAGTCGGGTGCGCCCTCGTAGAGGAAGACGGTGGAGCCGAGCAGGAGGCTGCCCAGGATGGCCCAGGGGCCCATCATCCAGCCCATGTCGGTGAACCAGAACATCAGCTCGCCGGGTCGCAGGTCGAAGAGGTGGGCCATGTCCTGTGCCGCCTTGAGGGGGAAGCCGGCGTGGTAGTGGACCGTGCCCTTGGGCCGGCCGGTGGTGCCCGAGGTGTAGATGAGCATGAAGGGGTCCATGCTCCCCGTCACCTCGGTGGGGGCGTCTGCCGATTGGCGGGTCACCACCTCGTCCCACCAGAGGTCGCGGTCCTCTTTCATGGGGTAGCCGCCGTCAACCCGCCGCACCACCAGCACCTTTTCGACGCTGGGGGCGCGCTCCAGCGCCTCGTCGGCCACGGGTTTCATGGGCACGACCCGGCCGCGGCGCAAAAAGCCGTCGGCGGTCACCAGCAGCCTGGCGCCGGCGTCGGCCAGGCGGGTGGCCGTGGCCCCTGGGCCGTAGCCCGAGAAGATGGGAATGGCGATCGCGCCGATGCGCGCGACAGCCAGAAAGGCCACCGCGGTTTCGGGCAGCATGGGTAAAAAGAGGCCTACGCGGTCGCCGCGGTCCACCCCCAGCTCGCGCAGGGCGGAGGCGGCCTGGGCTACCTGGCGGTCGAGCTCGCGGTAGGTGAGGCGCACCACCGCGCCGTTCTCGCCTTCCCAGATGAGTGCCAGCTGGCGCGCCCGTTCGCCGGTGGCGTGGCGGGTGGTGGCGTTGTGGGCCAGGTTCAGCTTGCCGCCGGGGAACCACTCGGGCCACATTACCCCGCGGCTGAGGTTGACGTAGCCCTTGTAGGGTTCGAACCACTCGATCCCCATCTGCTCGAGCGTCGCCTGCCAGAAGGCGTCGGGGTGCTCGACGCTGAAGGCGTAGAGGGCGTCGTAGTCGGGCAGGCCCAGCTTTTGCATCAGGCGCTCGAGGTGGCTGTCGCGGGTGTAGACTTCGCTGGGGGTCCAAACGGGCTTCATCGCTTCCTCCTAAACCAGGTCAGGTACCAGGGCTGGCGGTCGGGTTTCTCCTCCTTGCGCGGGGCGATCTCCACGGTCTGCTGCCCTGCGAGCGCGCGCCGCAGGTGTTCGAGGTGGGTGCGCTCGGCGGGGTTCTTGGCGAGCAGGCCCTGGATGCGGCGCACGAGCTTGGGCGGGAGCTCCAGCTCGGGCAGGGGCGGGGGCGGTTGGGTCAGGTGCGCGGCCATCAGCCCCTCGTAGCTTTCGGCGTAGAAGGGCCGGCGGCCGGAGAGCAGCTCGTAGGCCACCACCCCCAGCGAGTAGGCGTCGGAGGCGGGGGTGGCCGCGAGCCCGCGAAAGAGCTCGGGCGCCATGTAGAAGGGGCTGCCGGCGCGCTCGAGCGGGTTGGGGTTGTCCTGGGTGCGGGCGACGCCGAAGTCGCCCAGCTTGGCGATCATTCCGTTCAGGAAGATGTTCGCGGGCTTGACGTCCTGGTGAACGATGCCGCGACCGTGCAGGTAGAGCAGCGCCTCGATGAGCTGGGCGAGCAGCGCCAGGGCCTGTTCCTTGCCCGGCGACCCCTCACCCAGCCGGGCGTCGAGCGTGCCGTCGGGCATGTACTCGAGCGCCACGAATGCCCCCTCGCCAAAGGGCTTGCCGGCGAGGCCGCGCAGGACATGGGGGTGGTTGAGCCCCATCGAGAGGCGCACCTCCTGCGCGAACATCTGCGCCAGGCGCTCGTCTTCGCGCACCTCCTTGCGGGGCAGCTTGAGGGCCACCCGGGTGCCGTCGGGCGCGCGTGCCAGATAGACCTGCGCCGTCTTGCCGAGGCCGAGCAGGAGCTCGAGCCTGAAGTCTTCACGGCGTAGACGACGCAGGTCCATGGGTCAGATTTGCAAGGACTCGCCGGGGGCGAGGGCGATGCCCTCCACACCCCGCTCGGCGGCGCGGGCGGCGAAGGAGGCGCCGTCCTGCTCGATCACCGGGAAGGTGTTGTAGTGGATGGGCACCACCTTCTTGGGCTTTAGCAGCTCGAGCGCGGCTAGGGCGTCGTCCGGCCCCATGGTGAAGGTGTCGCCGATGGGCAGGAGGGCGACGTCGAGGCCCTCTTCGCCGATCAGACGCATGTCGCTGAAGAGCGCGGTGTCGCCGGCGTGGTAGATCTTCTTGCCGTCGAGCTCGATCACCACGCCCATCGGCATGCCGCCGTAGGTGCCGTCGGGGAACGAGCTCGAGTGCCAGGCGGGGTAGAACTTGAGCCAGCCGCCGGGGAAGACGTAGCGGCCGCCGATGTTCATGGCGAAGGCCTGGGCCCCGTGCTTCTCGGCGTAGACCGCGATCTCGTAAGTCGAAACCACGGTCGCGCCCTTGCCGGCCAGGGCCAGGGTGTCGCCCCAGTGGTCCCCGTGGGCGTGGGTGAGCACCACCAGGTCGGGCACAAGCGCCTCGGGGCCCACGGTGGCGCTGGGGTTGCCGGTGAGGAACGGATCGATGACGAGGGTGGATTGAGTACCTTCCAACAAAACCGCGGCGTGACCCAGGAACGTGACTTTGGGCATGCTTGGCCTCCTTCCGCAGGCAACGTATTCTTTTTCAGTCTAGCAAAGCTCAGCCGGCCGAAGCGTCGACCTGATCGGGCAGGCGTTCGAGCGTCCGCGCCAGCGTGCGGGCGAAGGCGGCCTCGGCCATCTTCTTGAAGGCGCGTCCGCCCCATTTTTCGCCCTCGGGGAGCAGGATGTGGAGCACGATGCGGGCGCGGTAGGCCACCCCGGCGCCCTCGCGCCGCGCCTCCCCTTCGAGTTCGGCGTGCAGGTCGCCGGGTTCGGGCAGGGGCAGGGGATCGAGCCGCGCCTCTTCACGCCCGCCCGTGAAGCGCGCGCGAAAAGGAAAGCGCACCTCGCCCAGCATGGCGAAGGGGGCCACCAGCGCTCCGCTCAGGACCGCGCCTTCGAGCCGCAGGTCCTGGAAGACGGGCAGCTGCGCCAGCGCCCGCTGCGGCGAGGCGAGCAGCTGCCGCGCCTCCTCCTCGGAGGCGGTCTTGAGCCGAAAGGCGACGTCCCGCTCCAGCCGCACGGCCTACTCCACCCACTCCACGCGGATCTTGCCCGCCTTGACGAGTTCCTCGATCTTGCGCTCGCCCACGTTGCGCAGGCTGGGCAGCTCGTTGAAGCGTGGCGTGTTCGAAGCCAGGCCCACGCGCACCACGAGCACCTCCTCGCCCTCGGTGGTGCCGATGCGCCAGACCAGGTAGTCCCCCAGCTCCTCGAGCTTCTGGCGCAGCTCGGGGGGCAGCTCGCGGTTTTCGCGTTCGCCTGCTTCGGTCACGTCAGCACCTCCAGAAGCGCAAACTTAAGGTAATGGGTCTCCGGCACGGTGAGCAAGGTGGGATGGTCCCACCCCTGGCCGCGCCGCTCGCGCACGCGCACCACCCGGTGGGCGTCGGCGGCGGCGCTGGCGAGCATGGCGTAGAAGTCGGCCTCGGGCACGTGGTGGCTGCAGGAGGCCGTGGCCAGCAGCCCGCCCGGCGCGAGCAGCTTCAGCGCCCGCAGGTTCACCTCCTTGTACGCCGCCAGGGCGCGCTTGCGGTCGGCCTTGCGGGCGGCGAAGGCCGGGGGGTCGAGCACGATCACGTCGTAGCGCTCGCCGGCGCGCTCCTTGGCGCGGAGCAGGTCGAAGGCGTTGGCCTCGGTGAAATTCAGGTTCGCGGCCCCGTTCAGCTCGGCGTTCTCGCGCGCCAGCGCCAGCGCGGCGGCCGAGCTGTCCACCACATCCACCGCCTCGAGGTGGGGGGCGAGGTGAAGGGCGAAGAGCCCTTCGTAAGCAAAAACGTCAAGCCCGCGCCGGAAGCCGCGGCCGCGCACGTAGTCCTCGAGCAGCAGGCGGTTGTCACGCTGGTCGAGGAAGGCGCCGGTCTTCTGGCCCCGGGCCGGCGTCACCCGGTAGCGCACTGCGCCCTCGCGCACCTCCACCCGCTCGGGCACGCGCCCCGCGAGCGTGCGCACGTAGCGCTCGAGCCCCTCACGCTCGCGCATCGGCGCGTCGTGCTTGGCGAGGATCCCCGCGGGCTCCAGCGCCGCCTCCAGCCGCAGCGTCAGCTCGCCCAGCAGCGGCTCCCAGGCGGCGGCGTGGGCCTGGACCACCAGGTGGCGGGCGTAGCTGTCCACCGCCAGCCCCGGCATCAGGTCGGCCTCCGCGTAGACCAGGCGCAGCCCCGCCTCGGGCTCCGTGGCATAGGCGGCCTGGCGGAATTCGAGGGCGTGCTCGAGGTTCCTCCAGAGCGCGGCCATGGGGTCGTCCGCGGGCCCGAAGTGGAACATGCGCACGCTGATGAGCGAGCGCGGGTTCACCAGGGCCCAGCCCAGCGGGCCGCGGGGGCCGTAGACGGGGTAGATGCCGGGTTCGTCGGGCAGGGTGCGCACGTCGCTTTGCCAGACCCAGGGGTGGCGGGCGAGCACGCGGGCGGCGCCGCGGGGGGTGAGGACCACCTTCATGGCATCGAGCATACATGCGCCGGCGGTCTTCGCGTATGATGAGAGCGCTGGCGCGCCGCTGGGGCCATCGCGTTGACACCTCCAGGGGCGTGGGGTATTATGCGCCGGGACGCGTCGCAGACGCGAGTTAGGGCTGTTTTCGAAAGGGTATAAGGAGGCGGTATGCAAGGCCTAGGACTGGTAAAAAGCCTCGCCGAGCGTGAGCGTGAACTCACGCAGAAGCTCGAGGAGGCGAAGAAGAACGCCGAAGCCAAAATTGCCGAAGCCCGGGCGGAGGCCGAGCGTATCCTCCGGGAAGCCGCGGAAGAGGTGCAGCGTCTCACCGCCGAGTACACCGAGCAGATCGAGGCCGAGGTCAAGCGCATCGAGGAAGAGGCGCGCAAGAAGGCCGAGGCGGAGGCCCAGAAGGTCAAGTCGGTGGCCGACGCAAAGCTCGAAGAAGCGGTAAACGCGGTGCTGGAGGAGGTTCTTCCGTGATCGCACCCATGGAGAAGCTGATCGTTGCCGGGCCCAAGCGGCGCGTGCACGAGCTTCTCGGGGAGCTGCAGCGGATCGGGGTCGTTCAGATCGACGCTCTGCGCACCGAAGAGTTGCCCGAGTACGCCTTCAGCAGCGAGGAAGAGGACGCCTACAAGCGCTGGCAGCGCGTGGCCCAGGGAGCGGAACACGCCCTGGTGCTGCTCGGGGTCTCCACCGAGCCGTCGCGGCCCTTCGAGGGCGAGCTGGCGGCAGCCGAGTCAGAGCTCGAGCCTCTGGCGCACCGCGCCGACGTGCTCACGCGCGAGGCCGAGAAGCTGCGCGAGGAGATCGAGCTCATCGACCTCTACCAGCAGCCTGTCGAGACGTTGGCCGAGATGGCCCACGGCCTCGACCAGAGCCGTTGGGTGAGCGTGCTGCCCTTCTTGCTCGAGAAGGAGTCCGACCTCGACGTGGCCACCGAGGCCCTGGCCGAGGTGCTGGAGGACCGTTTCCTGCTCGCGCACAAGCCCCTCGAGGGCAAGTTCGCGGCCATCGCGGTGGTGCTGAAGGACGACGAGGAAACCGCGCGTGCGGCGCTGTCGCGCAAGGGCATCGGTGAGCTGCGCCTCACCGGCCCCTTCGCCGGCCTCTCGCTCAGCGAGGCGCGGGTGCGCATGCGCGAGCGCGCCAAGCTGGCCCCCGAGGAGCTGGAAAACGTGCACTCGGCGCTCGTGCGCCTGCGCAAGGAGGCCGAAGGGCCGCTGAGGGCGTTGTGGACCCGTGCGGTGGACGAGGCGGCGCGGTTGCGCGCCCTGCTCGACATCGCGGCGGGGCGCTTTGGCTTTGCCCTCTTCGGCTGGATTCCTGCCCGGCTCAAGGGCAAGGTCGAGGAGGCGCTGGCGGCGCACAAAGACCACGTGGTCTACACCCTAGAGCCCGCCGACGAGCACCACGAGGCCGATCGGGTGCCGGTCACGCTCGAGAACGGCCCCATGGTCAAGCCTTTCCAGATGCTCATTGAGTTCCTCAACACCCCCAAGTACGGCACCTGGGATCCGACCTGGGTTGTGGCCGTCTTCTTCCCCTTCTGGTTTGGCATGATCGTGGGCGACCTGGGGTACGCCCTGCTCTTCGTGCTGGTTGCGCGGCTGCTCGCCGGACTGGTCAAGCGGAACGAGCCGCTGGTCATCGAGTTCTTCGGTATCCACATGAAGCCCCCGGTGGTCAAGGACCTGCTCTTCGTGCTCAACGCGATGATCTTCTGGACCGTGGTCTGGGGCTTCATCTACGGCGAGTTCTTTGGCAACTTCTTCGAGCACCTGGGCATCTTCTACGTTCCCGGTCATACCGAGGGCCTGTTGCCGGTGCTCATTCCCCGCGCCGACACCGCCAAGACCGCCACGCTGCTCATCCTGGTCTCCATCGCCTTCGGGATCGTGCAGGTCTTTCACGGCCTGGGCGTGCGCGCCTGGCTGGGCCTGCGCCACGGCCACATGAAGCACTTCTGGGAGGCCGTGGGCTACCTGGGTGGCCTTACCGGGCTGATCGTCTTCTCCTACGAGTTCCTCACCGGTCAGGCCAGCGGCGCGCTCAACCTGATCATGTACCTGGGCTTCGCTGTCTTCGTGCTGGCCATCGTGATGAGTCGGCTGGTGCTCATGGTGGCCGAGCTGCCCACGCAGGGCGGCCACATCCTGAGCTACATCCGTATTTACGCCGTTGGCGTCGCCGGCGCGATCATGGCCAACCTGGCCACCGACCTGGGCTTCGCCCTGGCCGACAAGATGGGCATCATCGGCATCCTGGTGGGGCTGGTGCTGGCCTTGCTCACGCACCTGACCATCCTCGCCCTGACGCTGATGGGGCACATCCTCCAGCCGATCCGTTTGATCTGGGTGGAGTTCTTCACCAAGTTCGGGTTCTACGAGGAGTCGGGTCGTCCGTACCGGCCGTTCAAGTCTGTCCGCAATGATGCGGGAAGCGCATCTTAAACGAAGAGCGTTGAAGGTGTTTTGAGAGAAGGGTAGTGGAGGTAAGTGATGAAGAAAGTTCTTACTGCACTGGGTACCTTGGTTCTGGGCGCGATCGCGATGGCTGCCGAGCAGGGCGCGGGTGGCGACGGCAGCATCGGTAAGGGTCTGATTGGCGTGGGCATGGGCCTGGCCGTGGGTCTGGGCGCGCTGGGTACCGGCGTAGCGCAGGCGCGCATCGGCTCCGCTGGCGTGGGCGCCGTGGCCGAGAAGCCGGGCATGTTCGGTACCGCGCTAATCTTCCTGCTGCTCCCCGAGACCCTGGTGATCTTCGGTCTCGTGATCGCGTTCATCTTGCTCGGCAGGCTCTAGCGCGGCGCTAGGTTGTTTTCGCCCGCGCCGCTCGCGGCGTCGGGCGAACCGTCACGGGAGGCGGTGCATGTCTAAACTCGAAACGATCCTCCAGGAAGAGGTGCTGGCGGAGATCCAGAAGCTCATGGCCGAGGCCGAGGCCGAGGCCGAGCGCATCGTGGCCGAAGCCAAGGAAAAGGCCGAGGCCATGGTGTCCGCCCAGCAGCGCAAGCTGGAGGCGCAGAAACAGGCCGAGCTGCATCGTGCCGAGAGCGCGGCCGAACTCGCCGTGGCGACGGCGCGCGTCGAGGCCAAGGGCGCGGTGATCGCCGAGGTCTACCGCAAGGTGCGCGAGCGCCTGGAGGCCCTGGCCGGCACCCCCGAGTACCCCACGATCCTCGAGCGCCTGGCCGAGGAGGCCGTGGAGGCGGTGGGCCGGGCAGAAGCGGTGATCGTCCACCCCGACGACGCGCCGCGGCTCAAAGGCTGGGCCGAGAGCCGGGGGCTCGAGCTTTCCACCTCGCCCGAGGTCAGGCTGGGCGTGGTCGCGGTCGCCGCGGGTGGCAAGACCCAGGTGGCCAACACCCTGCCCGACCGCCTCGAGCGCGCCTGGGAGGTTCTCTCCGCGAAGGTTTCGCAGGCTCTGTGGTCGTGAGGAGGTCCAGGTGACGGACGATTTTGGATACCTGAACGCGCGCGTGCGTGTGCGGCGCGCCGGGCTCCTCCCCGAAAGCTTCTTTCAGGAGGCGCTCAACCTGAGCTTCCCCGACTTCGTGACGGCGCTGGGGGAGACCCCTTACGCCGAGCACCTGGACGGGGAGGACCTGGGGGCGGTGGACCGGGCGGTGGCCCGTCACCTGGCGCAGACGGTCGGCAGCCTGCCGCAGCTCGTGGGCGGTGAGACGCGCGAGGCCGTGGTCATGCTGCTCTCGCGCGCCGACCTGACCAACATCAAGACGATCCTGCGGGCCAAGGAGGTCGGGCTCCCCGCCGACGAGGTCAAGGCCCACCTGATCGGGGGCACCCTGCCGGAGCCGGTGATCCAGTCAATGATCGAGGCTCCGGACGCCGCGGGCGTGGTCCAGGCGATGGTGCTTCCGGGGCACCCGCTCTCGGCGGCGCTGCGCGAGGCTGTGGCCGCGGGCGGCGACCTGGCCGAGATCGCGGTGCGCCTCGACCGGGCCTACTACGAGGGGCTGCGCCGGCTCGCCAAGCGTCTCGACGACGCCTTTTTGCAGGATTACCTGGCGCTTGAGATCGACGGCGTGAACCTCTCCACGGCCTTCAAGCTGGCCCAAGCTGGCGGCACAGGCGATCCAGCCGACTACTTCGTACCTGGCGGCCGCTACGTTTCCGAGGCGCTCTTCGGCCGCATCGCCGGGGGCGAGGAAGGCGCGGTGGACGAGCTCGCCGGTACGCCGCTCGAGCCCCTGGCCGACGCGCGCGACCTGGGCGAGCTCGAGCACAAACTGCGCTGCCTGACGCTTGAGCGCGCGAGCCACGGCGCCTTCGACGGCGAGGGCGCGGGGCTGGTCACCGGTTTCATCCGCGCCAAGGAATGGGAGGGTGCCAGGGTGCGCCTCCTGGCGCGGCGGGCCTACTACAACCTTCCGGTCGAGGCCGTGGAGCGGGAGGTGTTCTGCTCGTGAAGATCGCCGTACTCACCGACTCCGAAACGGCCACCGGGTTCCGCCTGGGTGGGCTTGAGGTCCACACCGCCCAGAGCGAGGATGAGGCCCGGGAACGCCTGGCCGAGATGATCGAAACCGACGACTTCGCCCTCATCGCCGTGGACGAGGGGCTCCTGCCCGAGCCTCACGAGGCGGTGGAGCGCGTGATGCGGGGGCGCGACCTGCCCGTCCTGCTCCCCTTCACCTCGCTGGCCCAGGCTTTCGCTGCCGGCGGGGAGGACGCCACCGACTACATGCGGCGGCTGGTGAAGTCGACGATCGGCTACGATATCAAGCTCTAGGGCAAGGAGGCAAACGGGAATGATTCAGGGAACCATCTACAAGATCGCGGGTCCGGCCGTCATCGCCAAGGGCATGAGCGGCGCCCGCATGTTCGATATCTGTAAGGTCGGCGAGGAGGGGTTGGTCGGCGAGATCATCCGCCTCGACGGCGACACCGCCTTCGTGCAGGTGTACGAGGACACTTCGGGCCTGCAGGTGGGCGAGCCGGTGGTCTCGACGGGCAACCCGCTCTCGGTCGAGCTGGGTCCGGGGATGCTCAACGCCATCTACGACGGCATCCAGCGCCCGCTCGACAAGCTGCAGGACAAGACGGGCGACTTCATCGACCGCGGCGTCGTCGTCCACGCCCTCGACCGCGAGAAGAAGTGGGCCTGGACGCCCAAGGTCCAGCCGGGTGACGAGGTCGCCGGCGGCCAGGTGCTTGGCACCGTGCCCGAGTTCCAGTTCACCCACAAGATCCTTGTGCCCCCCGGGGTCTCGGGCAAGGTTAAATCGGTCAAGCCCGAGGGCGAGTACACCATCGAGGAGCCGGTGGTTACCCTTGAGGACGGCACCGAACTCAAGATGTACCACCTCTGGCCGGTGCGCCGCGCCCGCCCCATCCGCTCGAAGGAGGACCCGAACGAGCCTTTCCTCACGGGCATGCGCATCCTCGACGTGCTCTTCCCCATGGCTATGGGCGGCACCGCGGCCATCCCCGGTCCCTTCGGCTCGGGCAAGACCGTGACCCAGCAGTCGCTGGCCAAGTGGTCCAACGCCGACGTGGTGGTCTACGTGGGCTGCGGTGAGCGCGGCAACGAGATGACCGACGTGCTCGTCGAGTTCCCCGAGCTGGAGGACCCCAAGACCGGCGGGCCGCTGATGCAGCGCACCGTGCTCATCGCCAACACCTCCAACATGCCGGTGGCCGCCCGCGAGGCCAGCATCTACGTGGGCGTGACCCTGGCCGAGTACTTCCGCGACCAAGGCATCTCGGTGGCCCTCATGGCCGACTCCACCAGCCGCTGGGCCGAGGCGCTGCGCGAGATCTCCAGCCGCCTCGAGGAGATGCCGGCCGAAGAGGGTTACCCGCCCTACCTGGCCGCGCGTCTGGCCGCCTTCTACGAGCGCTCGGGCCGCGTGATCACGCTCAACGAGGAGCCCGGCGCGGTCTCCATCGTCGGCGCGGTCAGCCCTCCGGGCGGCGACATGTCGGAGCCGGTGACCCAGTCCACGCTCCGCATCGTCGGTGCCTTCTGGCGTCTCGACGCCTCGCTGGCCTACCGCCGTCACTTCCCGGCCATCAACTGGAACGGCTCGTACTCGCTCTTCGTCGACATCCTCGACCCCTGGTACCGCAAGAACGTTGCCGAGGATTACCCCGAGCTGCGCAACCGCATCCAGGAGCTCTTGCAGCGCGAGGCCAGCTTGCAGGAGGTCGTCCAGCTCGTCGGTCCCGACGCGCTGCAAGATGCCGAGCGCCTCATCATCGAGGTGGGCCGCATCGCGCGCGAGGACTTCCTCCAGCAGAACGCCTTCGACCCCGTCGACGCCTACTGCTCGCTCACCAAGGCCTACGGCATCATGCAGATGATCATGGGCCTCTACGACGCGGCGTCCGAGGCGATCATGGCGGGCGTGACCATCGACGAGATCATCCAGCACCCCGTCATCGAGAAGATTGCTCGCGCCCGCTACGTGCCCGAGGACGAGTTCGAGGCCTACAAGGAAGAGGTTCTGGCCGAGATCGCCAGCGCCTTCAAGGCTGCGGCCTAAGGGAGAAGAGCCATGGATCTGTTCAAGAAAGAGTACACCTCCCTCACCTACATTTCGGGGCCGCTGCTCTTCGTGGAGAACGCCAGCGACCTGGCCTACGGCGCCATCGTCGAGATTAAGGACGGCTCCGGGCGCGTGCGCGGCGGTCAGGTGATCGAGGTTTCCGAAGAGTACGCGGTCATCCAGGTCTTCGAGGAGACCACCGGCCTCGACCTGGCCACCACCACGGTGAGCCTGGTCGAAGACGTTGCCCGCCTCGGCGTGAGCGCGGAGATGCTGGGCCGTCGCTTCAACGGTATCGGCAAGCCCATCGATGGCCTGCCGCCCATCACCCCGGACCAGCGCATCCCCATCATCGGTAAGCCCATCAACCCGGTGGCGCGCCGCAAGCCCGAGGAGTTCATCCAGACCGGTATCTCGACCATCGATGTGATGAACACGATGGTCCGCGGGCAGAAGCTGCCCATCTTCTCGGGTTCCGGTCTGCCGGCCAACGAGCTGGCCGCCCAGATTGCCCGTCAGGCGACGGTGCCGGGCGAGGACGTGCAGTTCGCCGTGGTCTTCGCCGCCATGGGGATCACCCAGCGCGAGCTCTCGTTCTTCGTGAACGAGTTCGAGCGCACCGGGGCGCTGGCCCGCAGCGTGCTCTTCCTCAACAAGGCCGACGACCCCACGATCGAGCGTATCCTCACCCCGCGCATGGCGCTCACGGTGGCCGAGTACCTGGCCTTCGAGCACGACTACCACGTGCTCGTCATCCTCACCGACATGCTCAACTACTGTGACGCGCTGCGCGAGGTGGCGGCGTCGCGTGAAGAAATTCCTGGCCGCCGCGGCTACCCGGGCTACATGTACACCGACCTGGCGACGATCTACGAGCGCGCCGGCGTGATCACCGGCAAGAACGGCTCGGTGACCCAGCTGCCCATCCTCTCGATGCCCGACGACGACCGCACCCACCCGGTGCCCGACCTCACCGGCTACATCACCGAGGGGCAAATCCAGCTCTCGCGCGAGCTGCACCGCAAGAACCTCTACCCGCCCATCGACCCGCTGCCCTCGCTCTCGCGCCTGATGAACAACGCCATCGGCAAGGGCAAGACGCGCGACGACCACAAGCAGGTGGCCGACCAGCTCTACGCCGCCTACTCCAACGGTGTCGACATTCGCAAGCTGGTGGCGATCATCGGTGAGGACGCCCTGACCGAGAACGACCGCAAGTACCTCGAGTTCGCCGACGCCTTCGAGAAGTACTTCATCAACCAGGGGCAGGAGAACCGCACCCTCGAGCAGTCGCTCGACCTGGCCTGGGCCCTGCTCTCGATGCTGCCGCAGTCCGAGCTTAAGCGCATCTCGCGCGACCACATTGGCAAGTACTACGGCGCGAAGCTCGAAGAGGTCTGGGGTCAGGTTTAGCCGGGAGGCGCCATGGAACAGATCAGCCCCACCCGAATGACCCTCTTGCAAAAGCGCAGCCAGCTGCAGCTGGCCAGCAAGGGGGTGGACCTGCTCAAGAAAAAGCGCGACGCGCTGGTGGGGGAGTTCTTCGCGCTGGTGCACGAGACGCTCGAGGCGCGTAAGAAGCTCGAGGCCGCGGCCAAGGACGCCTACTTCGCCCTCTTCCTGGCCAAGGCCTTCGACGGCCCCGAGGTCGTGGACGCGCTAGCGCTGGGCATGCCGGTGCTCGACGACGTGACGGCCGACGTCGAGAACGTCTGGGGCACCAAGGTGCCGAAGCTCATCGCCAAGTGGCCCGAACGTGCGGCGGCGAGCCCTATCGCCACGGGTGGGCAGACCCTCAAGGCGCAGGAGGCCTTTCGCCGCTTCGCCCAGGCGCTGGTCGAGGTGGCCAACACCGAGACCCGGCTGCGCCGCATCGGCGAGGAGATCAAGAAGACCACCCGCCGCGTCAACGCGCTCGAGCAGGTGGTGATCCCTGGCGTGCTGCACCAGATGCGCTTCATCAAGCTGGTGCTGGAGCAGCGCGAGCGCGAGGACACCTTCCGCCTCAAGCGCATCAAGGCGGGGAGCGAGAAGGAAGAAAAACAACCCGCCACGGCCTGAATCCGTTTTCCCGTTTGCCTTGTCGCGGGCCCGGAAGGGCCCGCGCTTTTTTGCAGTCCTAAGGCAGCCAGCCGCGCAGCCAGCGCAACCAGTTCTCCCCGAGCACGCCCGTGAAGGTGCCCGGCGGCAGCGCAGGCTCGAGCCGCCGCAGGTCGACCGGGCGGTCCAGTGGCTCGGGCAGCTCGTGGGCGCCGAAGCCGCCGTCGAAGTCGGAGCCGATGCCCACCCGTTCCCAGCCGATCAGGTCGGCCACGTGTACCATGTCGCGCACGACCACCTCGAGCCCCGGCCGCGCGTCGCCGCGCTGCCAGCCCGCTTGCAGGAAGGCGTTGTAGAGCACGGTACCCACCACGCCGCTGCGGGTGCCGATGGCCCGGATCATGTCGTCGGTGAGGTGGCGTTCTTCGTCCACGAAGCGGCGGGCGTTGGAGTGGCTCGCGAGCACGGGTCCCTCGTAATGCTCCAGCGCCTCCCAGAAGGCGCGTTCGGACAGGTGGCTGGCGTCGAGGGCCACCCGCGGTTCGTCTTCCAGCGCCGCCATCAGACAGCGGCCCAGCTCGGTGAGGCCGCCGGTGCCGTTCCAGCTGCCGCCGGCGTAGCGCGTGCCGCCCCAGGCCGGGCCCACCAGCCGTACCCCGGCGTCGGCCCAGAAGCCCAGCTCGTCGGGCGTTCGTATCGGGTCGGCGCCCTCCATCAGGACGAGCAGGCCGACCACGCCGTCATCCTTCCACGCCTTCAGGTGGCTTTCGAGCCCGGCCCGGCTAGTGACGAGCCGCACCCGCCCCTCGTCCGCCCAGCGGCGGTAGAGCTCGAGCTGGCGCAGGGCTCGGTCGTGGGCCTCGTCCGGGGTGCGGTAGCCCTGTGGGTTGTGCTCGGGGTGGTAAGGGCCAGCGAAGAGCGTGGCGAAGACCAGCGCCGCACCTGCCTCTTCGAGCGCTGGCAACGTGACCGTGGGTACGTCGCCGCCGGCGTGCCGCCGCCTCAGCTCCTCGAGCGGCAGGGTTAGGTCGAGGCCCATGTCGAGCACGTTGTGCGCCAGGTCCAGATGCGCGTCTACGAGGGGAGGCTCTTGGGGTTTCACGCCTTCCATGGTACGGCAGTAAGTCCATCGTTCCTACGGCAAGAGGGGTTTGCAGGAGATGACCTGTGGGTAGCTTGTAGCTCGTGGTGTTTTTATTACGCCGTAACAAAAGCCTCCGGTTTGGCCGCAGCGCAACAAAACGCCCTCCCCTGGGGGAGGGCCGGGCTGGGGCTTTGGGGCTAGGGGATCCGGGGTTTTGTCTTTCTGGCCATGGTTCCATGCGCCGATTCAAACGCTCGTTCAAGCACCGGCGAAGGCGACGTCGGCGATCTCGACCGTGGGGCTAGCCCCGGCCAGGTACATGACGCTCCACTCGAGGTCGTCCCCCACGGCCACGATGCGCTGGAGCAGCTCGAAGACGTTGCCGCTGATGGTAAAGTTCTCGACCGGGTAGGCCGCCTCGCCGCCCTCGATCTTGAGGCCCAGGGCCTGCAAGGAGAAGTCGCCCGAGATGGGCTTGGCGCCGGCGTGGACGCCCA
>JALSQD010000021.1 GCA_026985615.1 Thermaceae bacterium
CCGGGGTACGCCGGCAAGAGCGTCGCCGAGATTTTGAAGGAGTTCTGCAGCTACACCGACGGCGCCTGGATGAGCGCCAAGAAGGACAACCTGGTCAACATCGGCGGCTGGCTCGCCCTCAACCACAAAGACCACTTCGAGGCCGCCCGCAACCTGGTGGTGGTCTACGAGGGGCTGCACACCTACGGGGGGATGGCCGGGCGCGACATGGCGGCGCTGGCCATCGGCATCCAGGAAGCGGTGCAGGACGACTACGTGCGCGCCCGCGTGGGCCAGGTGCGCTACCTGGGCGAGCTGCTCACCGACTGGGGCATCCCCATCGTCCAGCCCATCGGCGGCCACGCCATCTTCCTCGACGCCCGCAAGATCTACGCGCACATCCCTCAGGACCGGTTCCCCGCCCAGGCGCTCGCCGCCCACATCTACGCCGACTCGGGGGTGCGCGGGATGGAGCGCGGCGTGGTGAGCGCCGGCCGCAACCCCGAGACCGGCGAGCACAACTACCCCAAGCTCGAGCTCGTGCGCCTTACCATCCCCCGCCGCGTCTACACCCAGGCGCACATGGATGTGGTGGCCGAGTCGGTGAAGGCCGTCTACGACCGCCGCCGCGAGGCGAAGGGCCTCAAGATGGTCTACGAGCCCAAGTACCTGCGCTTCTTCCAGGCGCGCTTCGAGCCCCTGGCCTGACGGTCGATTGGAACCCTTGCGTCCCGCCCCGAGGGGCGGGACGTTTGTCACCTCGCTTTCCTTCGCCTGCTTCAGGCCGTGATACTCTTGCGCCATGGAGACGCAGCCCGCAGTGGGACTCACGGTGACCGAAGCGGCCGCGGCCAAGCTGGCCGAGGCGCTCGCGCAGCTCGAAAAACCCGGGGCCGCGGTCCGGGTCTACGCCCAGGGCCACGGCCATCACGCACAGTATGGCATGAGCGTCGACGAGCACGCGCTGGACGGCGACGTTGTGCTCCAGGCCGGCGCGGTGACGATCCGCGTCGACCCCGCGAGCTGGGTCCGGCTGGAGGGCGCGACGATCGACTGGACCGCGGACGAGCGGGGCGAAGGCTTCGTCATCCATCCGGCCCGCGCGCACGAGGGCTGCGGTTGCGGTGGAGGCTGCGGCTGCGGGCATTGAGCCCGCGTGTCTGAAAAGGGGCGGCCTTCGGGCCGCCCTGCTCCGTCTGGCCCCGGCGCCTCAGGGCATGGGGTGGGCCAGCGCCAGCGCGCGCACGCCTTCGCGCAGCTCCTCCGCGGGTCGGGTCTGGCGCAGCGCGGCGTCCATGAACTCGGCCACCTGCACCATCTCCGCGGGGGTGAAGCCGCGCGTGGTGATCGCCGCGGTGCCCACGCGGATGCCGCTGGTGACGCGCGGCGGCTGAGGGTCGAAGGGGATGCCGTTCTTGTTGACGGTGATGCCGGCGCGGCCCAGGCGGTCCTCGGCCTCGGCGCCGGTCAGACCGGCGGGGCGCAGGTCTACCAGGAAGAGGTGGTTGTCGGTGCCGCCGGAGACGATGCGGTAGCCGCGGTTCGCCAGGTGCTCCGCGAGCGCCTGGGCGTTTTCGACCACGGTGCGGGCGTAGGTCTTGAACCCGGGCTGCATGGCCTCGAAGAAGGCCACCGCCTTGCCGGCGATCACGTGTTCGAGCGGTCCGCCCTGGATTCCGGGGAAGATGGTCTTGTCGATCTTCTTGCCCAGCTTGGCGTCGCGCGAGAGGATGAGGCCGCCGCGGGGGCCGCGCAGCGTCTTGTGGGTGGTGCTCGTTACCACGTCGGCGTGGGGCACCGGGTTGGGGTGCGCATCTGCGGCCACCAGGCCGGCGAAGTGGGCCATGTCCACGACCAGGTAAGCACCCACCGCGTCGGCGATGGCGCGGAAGCGTTCGAAGTCGATCACGCGCGGGTAGGCGCTGGCCCCGGCGACGATGACGCGCGGCCGGTGCTCGCGCGCCAGGCGTTCGACCTCGTCGTAGTTGATGCGCTCGGTTTCAGGGTCCACCCCGTAGCTGACCACCTTATAGAGCTTGCCCGAGAAGTTGACCCGGGAGCCGTGGGTGAGGTGCCCGCCCGCGGCCAGGTCCATGCCCAGCAGAACCTCACCCGGCTCCATCAGCGTAAAGTAGACCGCCATGTTGGCCTGCGAGCCCGAGTGCGGCTGCACGTTGGCCCACGCGGCGCCGAAGAGCTCGCGCGCGCGCTCGATGGCCAGGGTCTCGACCTGGTCGACCACCTCGCAGCCGCCGTAGTAGCGGCGGCCGGGGTAGCCCTCGGCGTACTTGTTGGTGAGGGCGCTGCCCACGGCCTCGCGCACCTGGGCGCTGGTGAAGTTCTCGCTGGCGATGAGCTCGAGCCCCTCCGCCTGGCGGCGCGCCTCGAGCTCGATGAGCTGGAACACGGATTCGTCTCGGGGGTTCATGTCGAGGCGATTATAACCGGGGTAACATGGACCTATGAAAACCCCGCCCTGGTGGGTTCAGTTGCGGCTTTACCTGAGTGTCGTGCTGGTGCTCTTCCTTTTGGTGGTCGTGGGGTTGAACGTGGCCCAGCGCACCCGCTTCTGGTGGTTCGGGGTGCACGAGGTCGCCACCGCCTGGTTCCTTCTGGGCGCGGTGGCCGTGGGGGTCGTCATCGGCTGGTTGAGCGCCTGGATGTGGAGGCGCCGCGGTGAGGGTTAACCTTTACGCCACCTACCGCGACCTCACCGGCGCGCGCCACCTCGAGCTCGAGGGGGCGACCGTGGGCGAGGTGCTGGCGCGGCTCTTGGAGCGGCACCCCGAGCTGGAAAGCGAGCTTTTCGAGGCCGAGGGTGTGCTCTCGGCGCGGGTTTCGGTCTTCTTGAACGGGCGCGACGTGCGCTACCTCGAGGGGCTCGCCACCCCGGTGGGGCCGGACGACGTCCTTGACCTCTTTCCGCCCGTGGCCGGGGGCGCCGAGGTGCGCTGGCGCGAAGAGGGCGGCGTGCGGCGCGCTGTTTTTGGGGCGCTGCCGCTGTGGTTGCTGGCGGCCTACCTGGGGCGTTGGGGCGCGTCGCCGCAGGGCGATGGCGCCTGGCGGCTCGAGGGGGCCTGGGTGCGCGCGCGGGCGCTGGCCCCGCGCCGGGTGGGCTCGTTGCGAATCGGCCGCACGCTCGTGGAGGTGGGCGGCCCCGAGGCCGCCGTTTGGTCGGCGCGCATCGCCCGCAGCGCCCTGCGCGGTGGAGGTTGAACGTGGAAGGCCGCGTGGACGAGGCCTGTGAGCTGTGCGTCTTCTGCCCGGCGGAGCGGCTCGAGGCCCACCCCTTTCACCTTGAGCTCGACGTCTTCCGCCCGCCCGAGCGGCAGCGCGCGGCGCTGGTGGAGCTCGTGCGCGAGGGCAACGGACGCGTCTCGGCGGCGCTGGCCGAGGGGCAGACCGTGGCCTACGTGGCCTTCCAGCGGCCCGATCCCTTCGAGCGCTGGAGCGACGACCCCAGCGGTCGTATCTGGGAGCTGGGCGCGGTCGAGGTGACCCCGCCCTGGCGCGGACGCGGGCTCGCCCGCAGGCTGCTTGAGGTCGGCTTCGCCACCGGCTTCTTCGACGACAAGATCGTGATCGCCCAGTTGCTCTCGTGGCATTACGACACCGGGCGCACGGGCGTCTCGGCCTTTGCCTACCGCGAGGCCTTGGTGCGCCTCTACCAGGGGGTGGGATTCCGCGTCTGGCGCACCGACGACCCCGAGATCGCCGGCCGCATCGAGAACGCCCTCATGGCCCGCATCGGGCCGCGCGTGCCCGAGGAAGCGGTGGCGCACTTTCACCGGCTGCGCCTCGCGGGACGGGCGCCATGGGACTTTTCCTTCTGACGGCGGTAGACTGAAGCAAGCGGAGGCAAGATGCTGGTACGTGACGTGATGCACTCCCCGGTCGTCACGATATCTACCGGGGCCACGCTGGAAGAGGCCAACACCCTGATGTGGGAGCAGGGCATCCGCCACCTACCGGTGGTGGAGAACGGGCGCGTCGTCGGCATCCTCACCGACCGCGACGTGCGTCTGGCCACGAGCGAGCTCTCGCCTATGCCCTACAAGCCCCACGCCCGGGTAGAGGAGGTCATGACGACGCCGGTGCTGACCGCCGATCCCATGGACCCGGTGGAGGAGGCGGCGCGGGTGATGCGCGACCGCAAGATTGGTTCGCTGCCCGTGCTCGACGGGCGCGAGCTGGTGGGCATCATTACCGGGATCGACCTGCTCGACGCGCTCGTGGCGCTCACCGGAGCGCGCCTGCCCAGCGGTCGCATCGAGGTGCGCCTGCCCGACCGGCCTGGAAAGCTGGCGCGGCTGGCCCAGTTTTTCGCGGAGCGCGGCGTCAACATCCACTCGCTCCTGACCTACCCCGACGAGGAAGGCTACGTGCGCAACGTTTTGCGCGTGGGCAGCCTGGAGACGCGCAAGCTGGCGGACGCCCTGCGCGAGGCGGGGTTCGAGGTGCTCTGGCCACCCGAAAAACCATGGTCCCGGTAGTCTATCGGCCCGAGTACCTGAGCTACGACTTCGGGCCCCAGCACCCCTTCAGCCCGCAGCGGCTCGAGATGCTGGTGGAGCTGCTGGAGCTCTTTGACCCGGGTTTCGCCCCCGTGGCGCCGCCGCAGGCGACCCGCGAGGAGGTGCTGGAGGTTCATGCCGAGCGTTACGTGCGCCGCGTCGAGGCGGCGAGCCGCGGCGAGGAGGGTGCCGACCTGGTCGAGTACGGTCTGGGCACGAGCGACACCCCCGTCTTCGCGGGCATGGACGCGGCGACCCGCTGGCTTGTGGGCGGCACCGTGCACGCCGCGCGCATGGTGGCGCGGGGCGAGGCGCGGCGGGTGTTGCAGCTGGGCGGGGGGCTCCACCACGCCCAGTTCGACCGGGCCTCGGGCTTTTGCGTCTTCAACGACCTAGCCATGGCCCTGCAGGCCTTCCTGAAGGAGGGCCTGCGGGTGCTCTACGTGGACGTGGACGTGCACCACGGCGACGGGGTGCAGTGGATCTTCTACAAGGACCCGCGTGTGCTCACCCTTTCGCTGCACGAGTCGGGCCGCTACCTCTACCCGGGCACCGGCGGGGTCTTCGAGATCGGCCAGGGCGGCGGCACCGGGTACAGCTGGAACGGGCCGCTCGAGCCCTTCACCGAGGACGCCTCCTATTTGGCGGTTTTCGAGCAGCTCTTCGACAAGGCGCTCGCCTGGTTCTTGCCCGACGTCATTCTGGTGCAGGCGGGGGCCGACGCCCACTACCTCGACCCGCTCGCCGACCTGTTGCTCACCACCCGCGCCTACGAGCGCGTCTTCACCCGGCTGCTCAAGGGCGCGGAGCGCTACACCGAGGGCCGCATCGTCTTCACCCTGGGCGGGGGTTACTCCTTCGACGCGGCGGTGCGCGTTTGGACGCTGCTCTACTTCGTTCTCCAGGAGCGCGCGTTGCCCGAGCGGCTGCCAGAGGCCTGGCGCCAGCGCTGGGAGGAGCGGCTGGGCGTGCGCCTGGGCCCGTCGCTGCACGACGAGGAGGGGCCGCCCGAGGTGCCGCGGCGCCAGGAGATCGAGCGCTACAACGAGGGCAACGCCCTGCGGTTGCTGGAGACGGTCAAGAAGTACCTGATGGCCGGTTAGCCTGCTCGAAGCGCAGCAGCCAGGCCTTGACCCCCTCGTGTCCGGCGAAGCCGCCTATGCGTCCGTCGGCGTGGATCACCCGGTGTGCCGGCACGACCAGCAAAAAGGGGCAGCTTCGCATGCCCGCGCCCACCGCGCGCGGGTGGAGCCCGATGGCGCGGCCGACCTGGGCGTAGCTTCGCGTGCGGCCGTAGGGGATCTCTTGCACAAAGCGCCACAGCCGCGCCTGCGCGGGCGTGGCGTTTTCGAGGTCGAGCGCGCCGGCGTAGCGTACGGGCTCGCCGGCGAAGTAGCGCTCCGCGAAGTCGAGAAAGGCCTCCAGGTGGGCCCGACCCGGTCCTGGGACCTCGTTTGTGGGTGCGCCCACGAGCTGCACACGCGTCAGGCCGCGCGCGCTCGCCTCGGCGCGCAGCAGGCCGATGGGGCTGGGAAAGTAGGTCCAGGACGTACTCACGGGCGGGCGAGCACGCCCTTCAGCACCACGGTGAGGAACTTGTGCAGCTCCCCGGCGAGGCTGCGCTCGGGGGTGTGGCCGGCCCAGCGCAGCACTGCCAGCAGAAAGGCGTCGGCGATCGAGTTGGCCATGCGCTCGGGGGTCAGGTCGCTGCGCAGCCTGCCAGCGCGCGCCAGCGGCCGCAGGATCTCGGCGATGTACTGCCCCATGGGCAGGGCCTCGGAGGCGGCGTGGGCCCGCTCGGGGTCGGGGTTGACCAGCTCGTAGGCCAGGTGCGAGAGCAGCTCGCGGCCCAGCTCGCGCTCGCTCAGTTCGGCCAGGCGGTCCCAGAAGGCCTGTAGCACCTCTAGTGGAGGCATTCCGGCGTCTAGGGACTTCTTGGCCTCGCGCCAGGCGAGGTCGAGCAGTTCGGCGCCGTAGTCGAGCAGCACGGCCTCCTTGTAGGGGTAGTAGTTGAAGAAGGTGCCGCGGGAGACGTGGCTCGCCTTGGCGATGTCTACCGCGGTGGTCTGCTGAAAACCCCGCTCCTTGAAGAGTTCGATGGCGGTGCGGAGGATGCGCTCCCGACGCCGCTGCTTTTGGCGTTCGCGAAGTCCCTGCATGAATCTATTATACTTGCATCAAAAAGTGTCCTAAGCCAGTTGCCGCTCGGCGTGTTCGACCTCCCAGACCAGGTCGCGCAGGAGCCAGCCGCGGCCGGGGAAGATGAGGTCGCCCGAAAGGATGCCCTCGATGAGGTAGCGGCGCAGGCGCATGGGTTCGATGCCCGAGGCCACGAGGTCGCCCAGGTTACGCTGGCCGTCCATCTTGTGGCTGAGGTCGTCGGGGTTTGCCGGCTGCCGTCGCGCGTGGGGGTGGCGAATGCGCAGGCCGTACCAGGCATAGCGCCCGATGGGGGTGAGCTCGCCGCTGCGCAGCCCCGTCCAGGCGCGCTCCATGGCGATCACCAGCGGCACCTCCCAGCGCTTGGCCGCGCTGCGGATGCTGCGCCCGCCGTAGAAGACGCCGTAGGTGCCGGTGGGGGAGAGGCTCTCGAAGGCGCGCGAGGGCGAGTCGATGTCGAGCAGGAAGCGGCGGCACTCGTCGTTGAGGCGGGCCCACTCGCCGAGGAGGGTTTGCATGGGCATGAGCACCTTTCCGGACTGCAGGCCGGGCTCGAAGCGGAAACGCCCCTCGTTGGTGTGGATGTCGAACGAGGCGATGGCCTCGATGCCTTCCCAGTCGAGGATGCCGCCGCCAACGACCTCGCCCGCCTGCAGGCGCAGCGTGAGCGGCGGGGTGCCTTCGACGTGCAGCACGCCCGACTTGCGCTCCGCATGCAGGAGCTCCAGCAGGCCCACCAGCGGCATCGTGCTCAGGTTGCCTTCCACGTGACCCCCTCCCCTATGTTAAGGGCAAGTAAACGTCCTTCTGTCCCGGCGTAACCGGCGAGGGCCCGCGTGACGTCTTCCACCCCGTCGCCCACCAGCGCCGCCACGGTCGGTCCCGCGCCGCCCACGAAGGCGGCCAGGGCCCCGGCGGCGAGGGCGGCCTCGATGGCCTCGGCGGCCCCGGGTATGAGCCCGAGGCGGTAGGGCTGGTGCAGCCGGTCGCGCGCCGCCTCGGCCAGCAGCTCGAAGCGACCGGCGGCGAGGGCGGCGGGCCAGAGTGCGGCCCGGGCCAGGTTGAAGCGCGCGTCGGTGTGGGGCACCTGCGCCGGCAGCGCCGCCCGCGCCTCCTTCGTGGGAACGGGCCGGCCGGGGACGGCCACGACGAAACGCAGCCCCTCCGGGCGGGGAAGCTCCAGGTGCAGGGTCGGGTCGGCCAGCGCCAGCTGAAAGCCCCCGAACACGGCGGGGGCTACGTTGTCGGGGTGGCCTTCGAGTGCGGTGGCCACTTCGAAGACCCCCTCCAGGCCCAGCGCGCCCCCGAGCATGCGGTCGGCGAGTGCGGCTCCGGCCACGCGCGCCGCGGCGCTCGAGCCCATGCCCCGCGCCAGTGGGATGGGGTTGAAGACGCGGATCTCCACCGCCGGCGCCTGCCGGCCGGCGCGGGCGAACGCCGCCCGAAGGGCCTGGTGTACGAGGTTGTCCGGCCGGTCGGGGATGTAGCCCTCGCCCGCGTAATGGAAACGGTTCTGCTCCGCCTGTTCCGCCTCGGCCTCCAGATAGAGGCCGAGGGCCACCCCCAGAGCGTCGAAGCCGCTCCCGAGGTTGGCCAGTGTAGCGGGCACGTGGACGCGTTCCATGCCGCCTTTAGCCTAAACCCTGGTTGAGAAAATCGACAACGCCATCGGCAACGTACTGGATGGCAAGCGCCGAGAGCAGCACGCCCAGCACGCGGGTGACCACGTTGACGCCGGTGCGCCCGAGCAGCCGCGCCAGGTGGCCCGAGAGCATTAGCGCCACGTAGGCGGCGAGCAGAACGACCACGACCGCGCCCAGCACCACGAAGAGGCCGCCGGGCACGCTGCGGGCCTCGGCGGTGAGGATCATCACGCTGGTCATGGCGCCCGGGCCCGCGAGCAGCGGGATCGCCAGCGGAAAGACGCTGATGTCCTCGCGCAGGCTGGCCTCGGCCTTCTCCTCGTCAGTTTCGCGTTCGCGGTGGGCGAAGACCATGTCCACCGCGATCTTGAAAAGCAGCAGCCCGCCCGCGACCCGGAAGGCGTCGAGGCTGATGCCCAGGTATTCGAGCAACGCCGGCCCGAAGAGCGCGAAGGAAAAGAGCACGCCCCCAGCCACCACCACCGCACGGCGAGCGGTGCGGCGCTGCTCCTCGGGGCTGCGGCCGCCGGTGAGGCCAACGAAAACGGGCGCCAGCCCCACCGGGTCCATGACCACGAAGAGGGTGAGGAGCGCCTTGGCCGCGAGCAGGATCACGCCAGGAAGGCCGCGAAGTCCTCGCTCAGGCGTTCGGCGTCGCCGGTGGTGCGGACGACGATGAAGATCGTGTCCTCGCCGGCCAATGTGCCGACGATGTCGTCGCGGTGGAGCTTGTCGATGAGCAGGGCGATGCCGGTGGCGTGGCCGTCCTCGGTGCGGATCACCAGGATGTTCTCGCCTCGGTCGATGTCCTTGACGAACTCGCGGAAGCGGTTCTCGATCTCCCGCGCCACGTCCTCCTCGAGCTGGATGGGCGCGAGGGCGTACTTGTGCTTGCCCTTGCCCAGCGGGATGCGCACGAGCCGGAGCTCGTTGATGTCGCGCGAGACGGTGGCCTGGGTGACGTTGAAGCCCTCCTCCTGGAGGCGCGCCACCAGCTCGGCCTGGGTCGAGATCTCCTCTTTGGACACGATTTCTTGGATTTTCTTATGCCGTTTTTCCTTATTGGGCATGCCGTTCAGCCTCCTTGGTGCGTAGGCGATCGCAGACGTGATCGAGGATGCGGTCGGCTACCTCGCGTTTGGTCACGCGGCCCGTGGATTCCACGGTGCCGTCGGGGAAGAGCATCTCCACCTCGTTGAAGTCGCCCCCGAAGGCGCTCGCCGCGCGCGTGGGGAAGTTGAGGCAGATGAAGTCGAGGTTTTTGCGCTCGAGCTTGGCGCGGGCGCGCTCGTGGCCCGCCCGGGTCTCCATGGCGAAGCCCACGAGCACCTGATGGGTCTTGCGCCGGCCCAGCTCGGCCAGGATGTCGGGGGTGGAGACGAGCTCGAGCACGTTCTTTCCCGACTTTTTGGGCGTTTTTTCACTCGCGGTGCTGTCGGGCTGCCAGTCGGCCACGGCCGCGGCCATGACCACCGCGTCGGCCGCGGGAAAGCGCTCGAGCAGCGCCTCGTACATCTCCTCCGCGCGCTCCACGCGCACCACCTCCATGCCCCAGGGTTCGGGTAGGGCGGTAGGCCCGCTCACGAGCACCACGCGCGCGCCGCGGTCGCGGGCGGCCTCGGCGACGGCGTAGCCCATCTTGCCCGAGGAGGGGTTCGAGATGAAGCGCACCGGGTCGATGTACTCGCGGGTAGGCCCGGCGCTCACCAGCACGGTGCGACCGGCCAGGTCCTTGGGGCTGAGGTGGTAGCGCACGTGCTCCACGATGGTCTCAGGCTCGCTCATGCGACCCAGTCCCTCGCCCTCGCCCACGGCCGCGAGCGCTCCGTGCTCGGGGCCCACGAAGGCGTGGCCCCACTCACGCAGGCGCTGGACGTTGGCCTGGGTGGCGGGGTGGTGCCACATTTCCGGATTCATCGCCGGGGCCCAAAGCACCTTGCGGGCGCCGCCCAGGATAGTGGCCGTGAGCAGGTCCTCGGCCAGCCCCGCGGCGGCGCGGGCGAGCCCGGCCGCGGTCGCGGGCGCGACCACGAGCAGGTCGGCCCAGCGGGCGAGCTCCAGGTGGAGCGCGCCGCCTTCGGGGGCGAACCAGCGGGCCTCGGTGGCCACCGGTCCGCCCGCGGCCACGGCGAGCGCGGTCTCGGTGGTAAAGGCGAGCGCCCGCTCGCTGGCCAGCGCGCGCACCTCGTAGCCCGCCTCGCGCAACCGCCGCAGCAAGAAAGGCGTCTTCATGGCCGCCACACCACCGCCGGCGGCCACCAGGACTCGAGCCGATCGCTGATCGTTCACGCGCGCCCTCGGGCTATTCCATCTCCGCTTCTTGCGGGTAGACCTCTTCCATGACCCGGCTCAGCTTGTCCTCGGGGACCAGGCCCTCACCGATCACGAGCCGGCCGCTCACCAGTTCCCGCATGGCCCAGGTGACCGGGTTGGGATCGGGCAGTTCGCCCTCGATCGTGCGCATCTTGGGCCACTCCGGGGGCGCGAGGACCGTGTTCTTGAAGTTGAAGCGCAAGAGCTGCTGCGCGCGCTTGGCGATCACGACGGTGAGCTTGTACTTGTTGTCGGTCAGGGCCAGCAGTTTGTCGATTCCAGGTTCCGCCACGGTTACCTCCCCTGCATCCGTGCTGCGATCTCGTCCAGTTCGGCTTCCAGGTCCGGGTCGCGCTCCAGCGCTCGTTCGAGCGCGGGGCGCATCCGGCTAACTATACGACGCCTCGTCAAGATTATACGTTCAAGGTTGGCCACCGCGTCTTCGAGCACGTCGTTGACCACCACGTAGTCGAAGCGGTCGGCCATGGCGATCTCTTCGCGCGCGCGCTCGAGCCGCTTCTCGATCTTCTCGAGGCTGTCCTTGCCCCGCAGCAGTAGCCGCTGCCGCAGTTCGCTCAGCGAAGGGGGGACCACGAAGATCAGCTGCGCCTCGGGCACCTTTTCGGCCACCTGCAGCGCGCCCTGCACCTCGATCTCGAGCAGCACGTCCTCGCCGCGGGCCAGGGCCCGCTCGACGGGCGCCCGGGGGGTGCCGTAGCTGTGGTCCACGTAGGTGGCGTACTCGAGGAAGCCGCCCTCGCGCTTGGTGCGCTCGAAGGTCTCCTCGTCCACGAACCAGTAGTCGATGCCGTGGCGCTCCCCCTCCCGCGGCGGGCGGGTGGTCATCGAGATCGAGTAGCGCAGCCGCACGCGCTCCATCAGGCGGGCGCGCAGCGTACCCTTGCCCACTCCCGAAGCGCCGGTCATGACGAACAGGTCTCCTCGCACGTTTCCCCCTTGTCGCGCGCTCGCGCGTACCCCTGAATATTGCATGCCGGAAGCCGTTTATGCAACCGGAAAGCGCACCCCGGCGGAGGGGTAGCATGGGGGCGATGAGCACGCCTGCCTGGGTCAGCGACACCGCCTTCTACCAGATCTTTCCCGACCGCTTCCGCCGCGCGGGCCAGTCGTCCCACCCCCAGCCCTCCGGCCCCTTCGAGCCCTGGGACGCCCCGCCCACGGTCCGCGGTTTCAAAGGAGGCGACCTCTGGGGTGTGGCCGAGAAGCTGGACTACCTGGCGGAGCTCGGGGTGGGGGCGATCTACCTCAACCCCGTCTTCGCCTCGACCGCCAACCACCGCTACCACACCACCGACTACTTCCAGGTAGACCCCGTGCTCGGCGGCAACGCCGCGCTGCGTCACTTGCTGGACGCGGCCCACAACCGGGGCCTGCGCGTGATCCTCGACGGGGTCTTCAACCACACCGGGCGGGGCTTCTTCGCCTTTGCCCACCTGCTCGAGAACGGCCCCGACAGCCCCTACCGCGACTGGTACCACGTCAAGGGCTACCCGCTGCACGCCTACGGCGGCGCGCCCAACTACGAGGCCTGGTGGGGCAACCCCGAGCTGCCCAAATTGCGGGTCGAGACCCCGGCGGTGCGCGCCTACCTGCTCGAGGTGGCCGAGTACTGGATCCGCTTCGGCGCCGATGGCTGGCGGCTCGACGTGCCCGAGGAGATCGACGACATGGACTTCTGGGCCGAGTTCCGCGCCCGCGTCAAGGCGGCCAACCCCGAGGCCTACCTGGTGGGGGAGATCTGGCACGAGGCCGCCGGTTGGACCGCGCCCGACGGCCCTTTCGACGGGTTGATGAACTACCCGCTGGGGCGGGGCATTCTCGGCCTCCTGGGGGTGAACGCCCAGGGGCGGGCCCTGGCCGCCCGCAGCGGGTTGGGAGAGCTGCCCGACCTCGACGGCGCGGCCTGGCTGGGCTGGACGAAGAAGGTGCTGGAGGCCTATCCCGAGGAGGTGCGGCGCGCCCAGCTGAACCTGATCACCAGCCACGACACCCCGCGGTTGATCTCGATGCTCGGCGGCGAGGCCCGCCGCGCGGCGTTGGCGCTCGAGCTCCTGACGGTCCTGCCGGGCTCGCCTAGCCTCTACTACGGCGACGAGATCGGACTCGAGGGTGGGCATGAGCCCGACAACCGCAGGGCCTTCCCCTGGGAACGCCCCGAGCGTTGGAAACGCGAGGTGCTCGAGCGGGTGCGCGCCGCGCTGCGCAGGCGCAGCGCGGCGTCGGGCCTCGGCTCGGTGGCCTTCGCGCCCCGGGGGGCTTCGGGCCGGCGCGCCGCCTTCGAGCGCGGTTCGGGAACGGACCGGCTTTTGGTAGTCGTGAACGCGGAGGAGGCGCCCTGGCGCCTCGAGCTGCCCGCGAGCGAGGGGGAGCGCTGGCGGGCGCTGGAGGGCGAGGGGCGGCTGGAGGTTCGCGACGGTCGGCTCGTGGGCGCGGAAGTGCCGCCACTGACGCTGCAGATCTGGGCTCCTGCCCCGTAGGTGCAGATTGGGCCCCAAAAGCCACAACTAGTGGTATATTGGTGAGCGTACACAACCAGATGTTGTGTTAAACCGCGGTTAAAAACGTAAAGGTATGCATGCAGGAGTGGGGGTACGCGTTCATGAATCCATCGATTTTCGACGAGCACGCCAAAGCCATTGCGAAACGTCAGTACATGCAGCCTGGTGACGGCGACGTCTTCGGCATCTTCCGCCGCGTCGCCGACTGGGTGGCCCTGCCCGAGGCCGAGGAGAACCGCGAGGCCTGGGCGGAAACCTTCTATGAGATGATGGCCAGCAAGCGCTTCTGCCCCGGCGGGCGCGTGCTGGCGGGCGCCGGTACCTCGCACGGCAACGTGCTGAACTGCTTCGTCCAGGGCGCCACCGCCCACGCTCCCGAGAGCTTCGAGGGCATCATGGAGGTGGCCCGGAAGCTGGCGCTAGTCACCAAGGTGGGCGGCGGCAACGGCGTGAACCTCGACCCCTACGTCTACCGCGAGAAGCCCGTGGGGGTGGTGCGCGGCATCGCCTACATGGACGCTGCCCACCCCGACGTCGAAGACTTCATCCGCGGCCTGATGCGCCCCTCGAACAACCCCGACGGCGATAAGGTTCCCCATCCGGTGCGCAACTGGACCCGGGTCATCTACGGCGACGTGGGCCCCGAGCTCACCGCCTTGGCGCGCCGCCACGGCGTGCTCACCGTGCCCGTGCGGCCAGACGACGTCATCGTCGTGGCCGACGACATGGGCGGGATCATGGACGCCGCCGCCGGGGCGGCGCGCCTGGCGCTCGCGGGCGAGGAGCCGCGGGTCGACTTCAGCCAGTTGCGGCCCGAGGGGGCCGAGGTCAAGAGCTCGGGCGGCACCGCCAGCGGGCCGGTGAGCTACCTGCTCGAGATCTACGACAACTTCCTCGAGTGGGCCAACCGCGGCGGCCCCGACGCCGGGCCGGTGGCCACGCTGCGCTACGTCTACGCTCCGGTGCTGCGGGTGGTGCGCCAGGGCGGTACCCGCCGCGGCGCGGGCATGGCCACCATCGACGTGGCCCACCCCGACGTGCTCGACTTCCTCACCGCCAAGGACCTCGACCGCGAGGCGGCTGAGGGCGACATCTCGACCTTCAATATCTCCATTCTCGCCACCGACGCCTTCGTCAAGGCCATCGAGAACAACGAGCTCTGGCCGGTGCGCCTGCGGCCGGTTGTGGGCAAGTACTACCTCCAGCCGGTCGAGGGCGAGTACACCGGCGAGTGGCCCGAGATGGACGTGGCCGAGGACGGCGCCCGCCCGGTGCCGGTCTACGAGGGCGGCGTGCCCGCCCGCTGGATCTGGCACGAGGTGGCCTGGCATGCCTGGGCCACCGGGGAGCCGGGGCTCATCTTCATTGACCGGGTCAACGAGAAGTCGGCCCTCAAGGGGTTGGGCGAGCGCTGGCAGATTCGCGCCACCAACCCCTGCGGCGAGATCCCGCTTACGGTGGGTGAGCCCTGCGACCTGGGCGCGCTCAATCTGGCCGCCTACGTCGAGGACGGCGCCTTCGACTACGCGGCCTTCCGGCGCGACGTGCGCACGGCGGTGCGATTCCTCGACAACGTGCTCGACGTCAACGTCTTCGCGCTCGAGGACAACCGCGAGGCCAGCCGGCGGCTGCGGCGGCTGGGGCTCGGGGTGATGGGCCTGGCCGATGCGCTCATCAAGATGGGCCTGCCCTACGATTCGGAGGCCGCCCGCGAGGCGGTGTGGAAGATCATGTCGGTCATGCGTGAAGAGGCGCTCGCGGCCTCGGAGGCACTGGGTGCCGAGCGGGGCGTCTTCCCGCTCTACGCCGAAGAGGCCGAGTACTTTACCCAGCTGGGCGTGAAGCCGCGCCGTAACGTGGCCGTGCTGACCGTGGCGCCCACCGGCACCACCAGCATGCTCATGGGCGTTTCCAGCGGTATCGAGCCGGTCTTCAGCCCCTTCGTCTGGCGTCGTATCGGTGGCGAGTACAAGCCGCTCATCCACCCGCTCTTCCAGGAGCTGATGGAGCAGCACCCGCCCCACCCCGACTGGGAGAAGGACGGGTCCTGGGACTGGGACAAGCTCATCGCCGCCATTCAGGAGAACCATGGCTCGGTCCAGGGGCTCGAGGTCGTGCCCGAGTCCATTCGCGCCGTCTTCAAGTGCGCCCACGACGTCAGCCCGCTCGACCACGTGCGCATGCAGGGCGTGGTGCAGCGCGCCTTCGACGCCGAAGGGTACGTGGGCAACTCGCTTTCCAAAACCATCAACCTGCCCAACGAGGCCAGCGTCGAGGACGTGGAGGCGGCCTACACCGAGGCCTACCGCACCGGCTGCAAGGGCGTGACCGTCTACCGTGACGGCAGCCGCGACTTCCAGGTGCTTTCGGTGAAGAAGGAAGAAGATGACGAGGCCTCGAGCTCCGGGGCCGCCGCTAACGAGGCGGGCGAGGCCAGCCCCAAAGCCGAGCCGGTGGCCATGGCTCCCGGCAAGCCGGTGTACGAGCGGCCGGCGCGCCTCTTCGGCTTTACCGACATGGTCAAGCTCACCAGCTCGGAGGGCTCGCGCCACTCCTACCTGGTAACTGTGAACATGGCGGGCGGTCACCCCATCGAGGTCATCATCACCTCGGGCAAGGCGGGCGACGAGGCCAACGCCGACAGCGAGGCGCTGGGCCGCGTGGTGAGCATCGCGCTTCAGTACGGTGTGCCGCCCGAGGCCATCGTCAAGACCCTGCGCGGCATCAACGGCGGGCTCTACGGCAACTACCACAAGCGTTTCGTGGCCAGCAAGGCCGACCTGATCGCGGTGGCGCTCGAGTCGATTCCCCACTTCCCCGAAGGGGCCGAGGCGAGCGCGGAGACCGCCCCGGTGGCCCAGGAGCCGCCCAAGGTGAAGGTGACCGCGGGCCCGGGCAACAGCGCGAACGCCTGCCCCGAGTGCGGTGCGCCGTTGAAGGTGGAGGACGGCTGCCTGACCTGCGAGGTCTGCGGTTACTCGAAGTGCGGTTAAATCGGGTTCTATTCGTGCTTTTGGGGGCGGTGTGGCCGCCCTCATTCGTTTTTAGGTAGGAGATATAGCCTTGCCGCGGGGCAGAAGGCCAATCTTCGGTTCTTGCATCGCCAACAACCCCCACCCCAGCCCTCCCCGAGGGGAGGGAGGAACCGCTTTCAACTTATCAAAAACGGCCGTAATTATTGGAGCGAACTACAAGCCTCCCCCTTGGCGGAGGTGGTTGCGAAGCAACCGGAGGGGGGTTGTTCGCCGATTTCGTATCTCCGGACTTGATCCGGGAGCCTGCCCCGTACCCCTCCGGGGTCCATGCTGGCCGCTGAGGCGAAGTTTGGCTGCGGAGAGTAAACCCCTTGCAAATTGCGAACTCAAAGCCGGTCACCTAGGTCCTGCACCGCCCACAACCCC
>JALSQD010000022.1 GCA_026985615.1 Thermaceae bacterium
CCAGGCCAGCGTGCCCAGGCCGAAGGCGCTGGTGAAGAGGGCGCGCATCGCCGCGGGCGGGTAGCGCAGCGGCAGGTAGACGAAGAGCGGCAGCGCCCCCGCCCCCAGCGTTCCCACGATGAGCCCACCACTCACCATTACGGCCAGCAATCGCGCCAGCTCGGCGGCGTCCAGCGGCGGGGCGGCCGCGGGCGCGGGCAGCCGCACCAGGCTCCACAGGGCAAAGATGAGCAGCACGACCCCCAGGGCGAACCTGAGCCGGGCTTCCGGCAGCGCGACGAGCAGGCGGGTGCCCAGCACCAGTCCCAGCGCGTAGGCGGCCGCGGCGGGAAGGTCGCGCCGGGGCTCGAGCCCCCGCCGCACCAGCCAGAGCATGGGCAAGTTGGCCAAAAAGAGCAGGAAGGCGGTATAGGGCACGACCTGGCGCAGCGGCCAGAAGAGGCTCAGCGCCGGGACGAGGAAGAGCGCGGGGCCAAACCCTGCCAGCCCCTTGACCGCGAAGGCGAAGACCGCGAGCAGGTTGAGCCCCAGCGCCACGGTTCAACCGCCCAGATCCCAGCCGGCCTCCAGGTGGGCCGCGTCGCCGACGCTGTGCACGAAGCCGCCGCCGCGCACCCCCTCGGGGAAGTGCAGCCGGGTGATCGAGGTGTTCTCGAGCCGGATGTGCCAGGGCACCGCGCTTTTTGCCTCCAACACCCCCAGCACCGCCGCACGGATTGCCCCGCCGTGGGAGACAACCAGGTGCCGTCCGTCGCCGAGTTCGTTTAGAAAGACCCAGACGCGGTCGTAAAGCTCGGCCAGCGTCTCGCCCTCGGGAAACCGGGCGTTCCAAGGGTCCTCCTGCGAGCGCGCCACGTAGTCGCCGAAGCGCGCCAGCACCTGATCGCGGGTGAGCCCGGCGAGTTCACCCACGCACACCTCGCGCAACCGCCGGTCGCTGCGCACCGCGAGGCCCAGGCGGTCCGCGACGATCTGCGCGGTTTCGGCGGCGCGGCTGAGATCGGAGGCGTAGAGGGTGGTCCAGGTGAGACCCAGCCGAGCGAGCCGTTCGGCCAGGCGCCGGGCCTGGGTGCGTCCCTCGGGCGCGAGGGGCACGTCGCGCTGCCCTTGCCAGATTCCTTCCTGATTGTGGGCGGTTACCCCGTGGCGCACGAGCCAGACTTCCACCCTTTCACCCTAACACCCCGGTAGACTGGGCCCGTGGAGCGTGCAGAAGAACTCACCCGCGCCTACGCACGCGGGGAGGTCTCGCCGGTGGACGTGGCCGGGCGCGTCCTCGAAAGGCTCGAGCCCGGCCCGGTGGTGGCGGCGCGGACCGGGGAGCGCGCCCTGACCGCCGCCCGCAAAAGCGCCGAGCGCTACGCCGCGGGGCGGCCGCTAGGACCCCTCGACGGCGTGCCCCTCCTCGTCAAGGACCTGCTCGACGTGGCCGGCACCGTAACGGCTGCGGGGTCGGCGGTGCTGGCGCGCTTGCGCGCCCCCGCGACCGTGGACGCGGTGGCGGTACGGAACCTGGAGCGTGCGGGCGCGGTCGTCGTGGGCAAGAGCCAGCTCAACGAGCTCGCCTTCTCGGGCCTGGGGTTGAACCCCCACTTCGGCACGCCCGCGAACGCCCTGAACCCCGACTGGGTGCCGGGCGGATCGTCCTCGGGTTCGGCCGTGGCGCTGGCGCGCGGCCTCGTGCCGTTGGCTGTGGGTACCGACACCGGCGGCTCGGTACGCATCCCCGCAGCCTTCAACGGCCTCGTCGGCTTCAAGCCCACGAACGGCCGCATCTCCACCGGGGGGGTCACGCCGCTTTCGCCCACGCTCGACACCATTGGCCCCGTCGCCCCCGACGTCACCGGCGCCTGGGTGCTCTTCCAGGCGCTAGCCGGAGAGACGCCCGCGCCGCTCGCTCCACGCGAGGGCCCGGCGCGGCTGCTGGTGCCCCAGGAGTTGCTAGAGCGCAGCCAGCCCGAGGTGCGCCGCCCCGTTTCGGACGCGCTGGATACGCTGGCCGCCACCGGCTTCGAGATTCGCGTGACCAAGGTGCCCGAGCTCGCCGAGGTCTACCGCCTCTACCGCGAGCTGGGGCCGCTCGCGGCCCACGAGGCGCTGGCGCTCTATCGAAACCTAATCGAAGAACATGGCGAGGCGATGGACCCGCGGGTCGTGGCCCGCATCCTCGACGTGGCGGGGCGCGACCCGCTAGACTACCGCCGCCTGCTGGCCGAGCGCGCCCGCTACATCCCGGCGTTCTGGGAACGCTACGCCGGCTTCGATGCACTGGCGCTGCCTACCGTGCCGGTTCTGCCGCCCCGGCGGCGCGAGGTGGAGGCCAGCGGCGAGGCCTTCTTCGCGGCCAACAACCGGGTGCTGGCCCACACGATGCTCTTCAACTTCTACGCCGGGCCCGCGGTCAGCCTGCCCCTGGCACTGGGGCTGGGCCTGATGCTGGCGTCACGACCGGGAGCGGACGCGGCGCTCTTTTCGCTGAGTTTGCGCGTCGAAACCCTGCTCGGCGGAGGCGGGCGGTGACCGCTGGAACGGCCTTTATCTTACGGCTCGCGTTGTGGCTGCTGCCGTTATTGCTGGGCTACCTTGCAGGGCGCAGCTGGGGGCGGCCACGGGTGCTGGGCGGCCTGCTGGCCGCAGCGCTGGTGGCGGGGCTGCTCGTCAAACCCTTCCCCCTGGGTTGGGTGCTGGGTGTGCTGGGCTTTGCCCTGGGGGTTCCCCTGAAACGAGGGTAGGGCGGGCCACTCGGACGCCGCACGGCTGTGCACATAATGTTCGCGTGAACGTACTTGGAATCTCCGGAAGCCTGCGGTCCGCCAGCGCGGCGCGCAGGGCGCTCGAACGCGCCCTTGCGGGGGCCGAATCCGCCGGGGCGCAGGCGCGCCTGCTCGAGCTGCGCGAGCTCGACCTGCCCCTCTACGACGAGGACGAAGCGCGCTACACCCCCGCCCAGCGCGCCGCCGTCGCCCGTCTGCAGGAGGCCGCAGCGGCGGCCGACGCCTTCATCATCGCCTCCCCCGAATACCACGGGGGGATGAGCGGCGTGATCAAGAACGCGATCGACCACCTGGTAGGCCGCCACTTCCGCGGCAAGGCCGCCGGCATCGTCGCCGTAGCCGGCGGACGCGTGGCCCCGGTTAGCACGGCGCTGATGCTGCGCGCCGTGCCGCGCCAGCTCGGAGCCTACACCATCCCCCAGCAGGTGCTGCTCCCCGAGGCGGAGAAGCTGTTCGACAGAGCGGGAAACCTGGCGGACGCGGAGCTGGCCCGCAGGCTCGAAGACCTGGGGGCCGAGGTGGTGCGGCTGGCGCGGGCGCTGGCTCACTCGAGCTGAGTCCGCACCCTACGCACCGCCTTCGCCGACTCTTAGAGAATAAGGTGGGCAGGACCGTTCATGGCGCTTGCTTTCGTCTCAAGGCACACGGCCGTGGTTCTACAAAAACGGCAGGCCGGTCGGATATAGAATATCTTCGAACCGAAGCAGATCGGGCTCGTTCGGCCAATAGGTAAACTAGCGGCTGCTGCCTATCTCGGGCGAGTTCATCCTACGCATAGGTAGGGCTGTTCATTTTCCACCTCCGGGGAACCCTAGGCTAAGGTCTCCAGCATCCGTGCCACGACCTTTTTGAGCTTGGGCATGTGCCGGTTAATGACCACCCAAACAATGTCCAGGTCCACGTCAAAGTATTCGTGGATCACCACGTTGCGAAAACCAACCACCCGGCGCCAATCGGCCTCAGGAAAGCGCGCGCGAAACTCGTCGGACACGTGCCGGGCCGCCTCACCGATAATCTCCAGGTTTCGCACCACGGCGTCGGCGACGAGTTCATTCTCCCAAAACTCTTCCAAGGTGAGACCTTTGGTGTAGCGCTCGATTTTTTCGATCGCGCCATAGATGTCGGTAAGAAAAAGGCGGACGTCGCGTTTAGACACGGACGAGGTCCTCCTCAATGGATTCTTGCAGCAGCGGCTTTTTCCGTAGAGCTCCCAGCGTTACGACGTCCACCGGCAAACCTAGAAGAGCCTCCAGGTATTCCTTTACGTCTACGATCTCCAAACCAACGGGGCGTTCGAGCTCAAGAAGCAAATCCACGTCGCTAATAGGTGCCGCCTCCCCGCGGGCATACGAACCAAAGATGCCTACCACCCGAACTCCGAAGCGCTGGCGAATCTCTTCTTGGTTCCCGATGAGGAGTGCAAGGATTTCAGTTGCGGTTGGGTTTTTCACAGGTCCACGCTCCACTCCCACCGTCGTTCAAAACCTCATTTCCCCGCTGGTCTTCATCCTTGGCCTCGCCGCGCTCCGAACCGGGGCAAATTACGCAACATCAGCAGCAAGCGGTTTTCCCCGCCATTGAGGTTGTTCGGCGCATCTTCACTCAGCTATCCCACGTACACATTTTAGCGAACGCGGCACGCCCAGCGTAGACGCGCGACCGGGCAACCTCGCGAAATTAAGATGGGAGCGACGCCGCAACCGGTCGCACAATTGTTTGGCCTAGACTAGAACCATCTGCTGATGCGTCTACACCCCGCTTGCTCGAAGATCTGGCGGAGCAACTTCCCGCCTCCTTCAAGACGAGGCCTCCGCGCGGGCATTGGGGTCGAGCCTGCCCGGCTGCTCACTCGAGCTGAGTCCGCACCCTGCGCGCCAGCAGGTAAACCCCGGCCACGAAGAGCCCGACCGCCCCTACCACCGGGGTCAAACGGAGTAGAGGCCGCCATGCACTACGCGCTGCGGTATTAGACAATCCTAAAAACCTCGTGAAATTCCTCCCCCTGATCCTAATCTACTTGTCCAACACCCAGAACTTTCTTGGGCAGAGCGGCGCTACCTACCTACCACGAAGTATGCAACTCAGCCGAGGGTTATACGGGGCATTGCAGTTCAGGGGATCACGAGCCCCTTTTCGAAAACTAAGGGCCCTCGCTGCCCCAAGGGCCCTTTCCCGCGTTTACTAGCCGCGCTTCTTGTGCTTCGTGGGGTCAACTAGGCGGTAACGCTCGCCGCGCACTTTTGTGGGAGGCAACCGCTCTCCTTTTGTCGCAGTAACTTCACGCCCTCGGCTTCCTCCGCGAGGACCCGTGACCTCGTACTGGCCGCTGCGCGGGGCTTTTTCGCCCGGCTTGTGGAGCTTCTTAGCCATGCTTCACCCCCTTCTACAGTTGTGGGCTTGCTCCTTTGCCCTACACTCGTTGCAGAGCTCGCCATTGGTGGGCCGGGAATGCCTTTCGTCGTAGTCGGAGGTCGGCCACCGGGAGCAGTTGGTGCAAAAGTGCCAGGTGTCGCTGCCGCGCCTTCTTCTGTACTTAGGCCTCTCTTAACCTCCTCGGGAGCCTTGCGTTCTTAGGCTTCCCGGAGGTAGGCTCCCTTTGTTCTTTTGAGCAAGGTCCTCCGGGGCCTTTAGTCGAGCGGGCCGGGGCAGCGGCCCGCTTTCGCCCTGCGGCCTCGCGAGGCCGCAGCTTTATTTTAACACACACCTACCGATAACTTAAGTAACAAAAATAGCAACCGCACCGTACATAGCGAATATACTGTAGTCATGTGTTACACTATAGTGTGTAACAACCTTTCAGCTTTATGTGGCGATCTACCGAAGGGAGGAGGGGGCATCATGGGTTCGCTGGCAAAAAAGCTGCGTGAAGCGCGCGAGCGCCTTGGCCTCACCCAGGTCGAGGTGGCGCAAGCTATCGGCGTTGTACGAGAGTTGATATCGCTTTGGGAAAGCGGAAAACGTGTGCCAAGCCTTGCCTACATCCGGGACCTTGCCCGCTTATACGGTGTGGAGGAGGAAAGCCTGCTTGGTGAAGGACCGCTGAGGCCTGCGGAAACGGAGGGCTTCCACTTGCGAGGAGCACCCGCGCCCAACCTTGAGCTTCGAAGGTGGCTTGACTTTCTCAACGCGTGGGCGGAGTTTTTGGAGGACCTTGGGGAAAAACCCAAGCCCCTTCGCCGCCCTCCAAGGGCTTTGGACAAAGGGGGAGCGTACACCGATCGTCGGTCGGTGGCTCAGCTTGCCGAGCAGGTACGGGCGTACTACGACCTTGGCCTGGATGCACTTCCCGACCTCTATGCCTTTCTGGACGAGCTTGGGGTTTTGGTTTATCGGGCGCCCCTAGAGCCGCTTGCAAAAAGCAAGATTTCGGGCGCTTTTTACAACCACCCGAAACTGGGCTGGTCGATCCTGGTCAATGTGGACACCACCCCAGGGCGTCAGGCGTTCACCCTGGCCCACGAGTTTGCCCATGCGCTCTACCACTACCGCACCCCCGGAATCGTTAGCCGCAGCGACGAAAAACCTCCGATGGAACGTTTTGCCGACGCCTGGGCAGCTCACTTTTTGGTGCCCGGGAGAGCCATTCGCCAACAACTCAAAAGGTTGAACGGCGAAGCGAGGGTGCGCGATGCTTTCCAGGCCCTGTGGCTGGCTCGATACTTCCGCGTTAGCTACAACACCATACTGATTCGGTTACGGGTTGAGCGGCTCATTACCCCTGCCGATTACGAGGAGTGGCGCTCCTACAGTGTCTCCGACTTGGCTCAGCGGCTTGGTTTGCCTGTGGAAGAGTACAAAGTCCCTGAGGCCAAGGCCCGGGGTTGGGATCTAGAGCGCTACCCCCTCTCGGTTTTGGAAAAGGCCCGCCGCGCGATCGAAGGGGGACTGGCCTCGGTGGCTGAGGTAGCCGCTGTTTTGGATGTGGACCGTACCACCCTGGAAATCGAGCTCCTGTCACCGCCCAAAAAGGAGCCGACCGATGTGCAAGCTCTTGAGGCAAGCGAGCTTGAGGATGTTCTTCCATTCTGAGGGGGTGCAACTTTGGGAGAGGGCATTCTTGATCGACCGGCTATAGCCGATAACAGCGTGCTTGTGAACTTCGTCGATGCGGGTCAGGCGGAGCTTCTGTTTCGGATCGTTGGGGGCCCGGTATACGTGGCCCCCAGCGTTGTAGACCCGAGCGAGATTCCTCCTTTCCGAAGTCGCCCCCGTGCCGAGACGAACAGATTCCTATATGAGCACGAGGGAAGCCCCGGGTTCTCAAAACGTTGGCATAGGCGATTAGCCTTCATTAAGGCCCAAGGCGTCCTCTGGCATCAGGCGCAGCTGGACCCGAGCTTGCTGACCAGGGCCCTTGACTACAAAAGGCGTTTTCGAAAGCTCAAACGCCGCGATGGGGACGTAGAGAGCCTGGTTTTGGCCGAAGCTAACGGTTGGATTTTGCTTTGTGACGATACCGCTCTATGCGAGGCTGCCCGGTCTTTGGGTGTAGTCGTGCACCGAACGTGTGGCCTGTTGCTTATGGCGGTCGAAGCCGGGTTTTTGACGTGCGCGGAGGCTGTTACGCTTTATAACACGATAATGATCGAGCAAAATCATTTTTATAGCCATGTTCGCATTGACCCCGATGGCTGCGGTTGCGGCTAGCTAAACCCATCGTTCGGGTCGGAAGGCTTCTGCCAAAAGGGACTTCTCGAGTTGTTCCAGTACGACACGGCTCTCCTCCTGGGCTTTCTGGATGCGCCGGGCTTCTTCCTCGAAGGCCTCGATCTCTTCCACGATGCGGAGTTGGGTTTCGAGGGGGGGGAGGGGAAGGAGCTGGCCCAAAAAATCTCGAACTCGAAGATTTCTAAGCCCTGAGGTAGTGGCTTGGGCGCTTAGATAAATGGAGCGTGCTACGGGACTGTGAAGGTAATAGAGAAGGTACCAGGGCTCTATCTTTGTTCTGTTTGACCTGAGTCGCAGCATAAAGTTTGAAAATAAATAAGTTCTCCCATCCTGTGGATCTTGAAAAATGGCTGGCCAACCGACTAAGTGTGGACTCCCGCTCGATTTGTTTATAAGAATGTCCCCGGTCTGCAACTTATAATTTTCGATCTGCTTAACATTTACAGTTCTCACAGAAGCATTCTCGGGCTTGATGGAAAGCCCATCGATCTCTGTTGAACGCACAATCGGGAATCCTTGAGCAGGACTTGATGCTTCTGGGCCCCAAACACCAGTTTTGTGTTGAACTACATCCCCCAACCTTACCCACCGCCACCCCTCCTTCTCCGCCCGGCCGAAGACTTCGGCCAGCTTAGCAGGCAGGAGGGCGGCAGCTTCGCGCTCGGTCTCGGCGTGGTGCTCCTTTATGGCCTGCAAATGTGAGAAGGCCTCGTCCAGCCAGGCCACAATGCGGCGTTGGGTTTCGAGGGGAGGTAAAAGCACTTCAAGACTTCGAAGCATGGTTAAGTTGATGTTGTCTTGAGCCATTCCTCGCCCTCTGTTCGCCATTTGAGGGCCAGCGAACTGCAAATGGTGAGCCAGATACTGCGTGTCAAGCGATTCGGAAATATTGAAAATGCCTGCGATTGCCTGATTCGTGGCAGCCTCTATATTGAGGATTGCTACTTTACCAATTGTTGCAAATATCGTGAAGAGTATCGTTCCTACAGGGAACAGCTTGGCGCTAGAAGAGGTTAGACCTTCTTCGGTTATCGTTTCCTCGGTAGAGGAAACGTGGAGAGAGGTGATGTCCGATATTTTAACCCACGGGATATCGCCTCCCCAATAGCTGGGGTTCCCGCGTCTAGGAGTTCCGCCGCTTTTTACCGTTGCTATTTCCCCCAACCTCACCCACCGCCACCCCTCGGGCAGCGGGTCCCCGGGGCGCAAAGGCGTGCGGGCGGTCATTTTGCCTCCCCTTCTGGCTCCACCAGCTCCAGGAGGTCGCCTATGCTGTCCAAAATCGCCTCGTGTTGGGTTTTGAGCCGGCGCAGGAGAATTGCGGGCGGTTCATGCTCCAGCTGTTCTTTGGGGTTGGGGTTGTAGTGGGCGGCCGTGAGGTTGTAGCCCGCCTCGCGGATTTGATCGAGGGTCGCGGTCCAGCTCTTCTCCGTGGTGGCGGCTTCCTGCCAGCCCTCCTTTTGGGGCTTCACCCACTCCCGCCAAAGCCTGAGGGACTCGGGAAGGTCGTTTTCCGGAATGGGCCGCCGGGTCTGCGTGAGGCTGAATCCGTCGGCCTGCACGTCGAAAAACCAAACCACGCCGGTAACTTCCTCACCGGGTTGGGGTTTTTCTACGTAGAGGATATTGGTCTTAACTCCGGCGTAGGGCAAGAAGACCCCGGGCGGCAGGCTGATCACTGCGCGGACACGGTTTCGTTCCAGCAGTTCCTTTCGAATTTTCTCGATCATCCCACCGCGGAAGAGCATTCCCTCGGGTAAGATCACCGCGGCCCGTCCTCCGGGCGCCAGCGAACGCAAAATGTGCTGCAAGAAAAGGGCCTCGGTGGCTGCCGTGGGGTAGGGGAAGTTTTGCTGAACGCTTTTATGCTCCTTGCCTCCGAAGGGGGGATTGGTGAGGATCAGGCTGTGACGCGGCAGGGAGGGGTCCAGGACGTTGATGGTAAGCGTGTTGCCCACGTGCACGTTGGCTTCGGTTAAGCCGTGCAATAGGAGGTTCATGAGGCCAAGCAAGTAAGTAAGGGGCTTTTTCTCCCGGCCCGAAAAGCGACGCTGCAAGACGCGGTAGTCTTCCCCCGAAAGCCCTTCGCCATAACGTTCACGCAACCACTCAAAGGCACCCACCAAAAAACCGCCGGTGCCCATGCCCGGGTCGTAAACGGTGTCTTCGGGTACGGGCTCGGCCATCTCCACCATGAAGCGCACCAGGTGCCTCGGGGTATAGAACTCCCCGGCGAGGCCTGCTGCGTTGCCCATCTCTTTGAGCAGTTCCTCGTAGACCATGGAGAGGGCGTAGACGTCTTCTGCGTTGAAGAAGTCGATGCGGTCGATCACCTGAATAACGTCTTTAAGAGTGTACCCGGAGCGGGTGTGGGGCCGGCCCAAGGCCTGGAAAACGGTGCGGATGCGCTCGCGCTCTGCGTTCCCTTGCAGGCGTTGCAGGTAGGGAAAGAGCTTGGTGTTCACAAAGTCCATGAGCGGTTCTCCGGTGAGGTCGCCCTTGGCCCAGCGGCCCCAGCGGTAGTTCTCTTCCAAAATGGGTGTGTAGGTCCTGCCCGCAAGCTCCGCTTCAATGCGGTGATTTTCCTCAAGAGCGTCAAGGCTTTTCAAGAAAAGAAGCCAGGCGATTTCTTCGATGTACTCGATCACCCCTAACCCATCCCGACGCAGGAGGTCGGTGGCTCGGCCGATCAGGTTTTGAAGTTCCTCGCGTGTCATAAGGTTCCTCCAGTTCTAGGCATAGAGCGCATGCTCGATTTCGGCAACGGCCTTGCGGAACTCCTCGAGGCTTCCGAATCGACGGACGATTCCCGCAGGACCACCAAAGCGGTCGAGGGGCGGGGTGCTGAGGGTTTTGGGGTCTTCCAGCGCCTCCAGCCCCAGGGACCGGTACTTTTCCAAGAGTGCCTCCAAGACCTCGCGGGCCTCGGGGCCGTATTTTTCGAGGAGCGCCTGACGCTTATTCCTGAGCGCTAGAACCCGGTCTTCCCGAAGACGCAGGGGCTGGCCGTAGGCCAGGTGCAAAAGCAGATCGTAGGGATCGGCTTCTTCCGCGCTCACCAAGAGCGCAAGGGCCTCTATAGGAATGCCCCGCTCCCGCAGAACCTGCAAAACCATCTCGCGCTTTTCGCGGTCTCTCCAGAGCACGGCCAGGGCGTCGGGAGGGGGCAGGACTTCGGCGAGCACCTCTTTGGCGTAGTTGATGTAGGCCTTTAGGTCCAGGCGCCGACCATCCGAAGCTAGCTCAAAGTAGGTCTCGTCGGCGATGTAGACGGTGACGCCCTCGAGGACCCGCTTTCGGGTGGGGGCAGGCTCCTTTTCCTCGAATTTTGGGGATACCTCTGAAACCACGGCCCTGGTGTCTCCTGCCCCTTCCTTGACTTCCTTCACGATTTCCGGCTCGCCCAACCAGTCGGGGTCTTTAAACCGCTCGGTAGCGCCGGTGTAGTCGATGATGTTGAACGAGAGCTTGCCAGGGGCTAACCGGGAGCCCCGCCCCAAAATCTGTTTGAAGACCACCTGGCTGCCTACGGGGCGAAGAAAAACGATGTTCCTGGCCTTGGGAACGTCGACACCGGTGGTGAGGATGTCCACGCTGGTGGCTACCACCGGAGTGGGGGATTCGGGGTCCTGGAAGCGACTGAGTAGGCTCCGGGCTTCGGTGTCTTCGGATACGATGGCCGCTGCGTAGTCGGGTAGATCGACCAATTGGGCGGCTTCGTTTTGGATGAGGCGGGCCATCTCCCGGGCATGCTCCTGGTCCACGCAAAAGACCATGGTCCGCTCGGTGAGGGTACCCGTAGCCTGCAGCGTGCGCACCAGGTGCTTGGCGATCTGGCGATTGCGATCCGGAACCCGAATGACCCGTTCAAAGTCCTTGGTGGTGTAAAGTTTGCCTTCGTCTTCCACCCAGAGGCCTTCCTTGTCGATGTTGGTTCGCACCTGGTAGACCCGATAAGCCGCCAGGTACCCATCGGCAATTCCATCGGCCAGGCTGTAACGGTAGACGGGTTCGCCGAAGTAGGCGTAGGTGTCGATGTTGTCATCGCGTTTGGGGGTGGCGGTGAGCCCGAGGTGCACGGCGGAGCCGAAGTGGTCGAGAATGTCCCTCCAGGTGCCGTATCCGGAGCGGTGGGCCTCGTCCACAATGACAAGATCGAAAAAGTTGGGCGGGAGGCGCTTGTAGGTGGGCGGGTCGCCGGCGTAGAGCGACTGATAAATCGAAAAGTAGATTGACCGGCTCTTAAGGTCGTCGCCGGCCTCGAGGATGCGCCGGGCTTCGCCGAAGGGCTCGAAGGCCCCGTAAGCCTGGTCCCGAAGAATGATGCGGTCGGCCAGAAAAAGCACCCGCTTCACTCGCTTGGTGTGGTAGAGCTTCCACGCGACCTGAAAGGCGATAAAGGTTTTCCCCGTGCCGGTGGCCAGTGTAAGCAAGACGCGTTTCTGCCCCTGGAGAATGGTCGCCAGTGCCGCTTGTATGGCTCGTTCCTGGTAGTAGCGGGGTCTCTTTCCCCCCTCGGTGTAGTAGGGGAAGAGCAAGGGATTGGTTTCGGGATCCCGGGTCGCAGGGTGCCCGGCTTCCTCGAGGCGGCGCCACAGCTCTTCTGGGGCAGGGAAGCGGTGGAGTTCGCGATAGGTGTTGGTGTCGAAATCGAACTCGATGACCCCTTTCCCGTTCGTACTGTAGGCAAAGCGCACGCCGAGGCGCCGGGCATACGCCTTGGCTTGCTGAATGCCTGCATCCGGCTCTTCTTCGTCGGATTTGGCTTCCACCACCGCGATGGGTAAACCCTGGTAGCGAAGGAGGTAGTCGGCCTTGCGGGGTTTATCCTGGAAGTCCCCTAGCTCCCTCGCGTGGATACGCCCTTGGCTGATGGTGTACTCTCGTTCGATCAGATCTTCGTTCCAGCCGGAGGCATGGAGGATGGGATCGATCAGTTTGGCGCGCGTGTCGGCTTCATTCATGCATAAGAGCAGTTTATAGCATTAAAGTCGATCGCAAGCGCAATTTTAAACTGCCGAATGTTTTATTACTTCTAGACTATCGATCGTGACGATAAAATATATACGGCTAGTGAATCGCTCGTAAAGTGAAGGCGCGTTTGGGGCTGCGGAGAGCCCTCCGGCGGCGTAGCTCAACCACAGCACGCGCCGGTAGCGTAACGTAGGTTTCATTTGATGACCTCCGGCTGCAAGTGCGCCTCGCACGCACCGTGTCCGAAATTGTTCAAAAAGGGGAGCTAAAGGTTAAAGCCGCCCGCGGTTCGCCGTCCACGCCGGCCAGCCGAGACGCAAGGCGGAGGCGCGGAACCAACGGTCCGAGCCGGCCGGCCGAGTCGGGCCTTGCGGGCGGTCTGCTTACTTGTGGCGCATTCTGGGCATACCAGGGCTACCTTTCGGAGCTAGTTTAGCACCCTCGGCCAGCGTTGCACGCACGGCGGCAGGTGACGGAACCGGACATCCCTGCTAGACTGAGGGGCCATGGACGCACGTGAACTGAAGCAGAAACTCGACGCCCTCCGGGGGTATCTTTGACATCGCCGGCAAGAAGGCGCGGCTGGCGGAACTCGAAGAAGAACTTGGCAAGGAAGACCTCTGGAACGATCCGGCGGCGGCGCAGAAGCTGACCCAGGAAGCGGCGCGGCTGAAGAAAGTGGTGGAGGAGTACGAGCAGCTCTCGGGCGACCTGGAGAGCCTGATCGAGCTGTGGGACGAGGCCTCGCCCGAGGAACGGGAAAGCCTCGAGCCCGAGCTGGAGGAGGCCGCGAAGAAGCTCGAGGACCTTTACCACCAGACCCTGCTCGGCTTCGAACACGCCGAGAAGAACGCCATCCTGACGATCAAGCCCGGCGCCGGCGGCACCGAGGCCATGGACTGGGCCGAGATGCTGCTGCGCATGTACACCCGCTGGGCCGAGCGCCACGGCTTCAAGGTGGAGCTGGTGGACATCACCCCGGGCCCCGAGGCCGGCATCGACTCGGCCGAGCTGATCGTGCGCGGCGAAAACGCCTACGGCCTGCTCTCGGCCGAGCGCGGCGTGCACCGGCTGGTGCGCCCCAGCCCCTTCGACTCCACCGGCCGCCGCCACACCAGCTTCGCCTCGGTGGAGGTGAGCCCCGAGGTGGACGACACCGTGGAGATCGAGATCAAGCCCGAGGACCTGCGCATCGACGTCTTCCGCGCCCAGGGCCACGGCGGCCAGGGGGTAAACACCACCGACAGCGCGGTGCGCATCGTCCACCTGCCCACCGGCATCATCGTCACCAGCCAGGCCACCCGCAGCCAGCACAAGAACAAGGAGCTGGCCATGAAGGTGCTGAAAAGCCGCCTCTTCGAGCGCGAATGGCAGAAACGCCAGGAGGAGATGGCCAAGCTGCGCGGCGAGCAGAAGGCGATCGAGTGGGGCAGCCAGATCCGCAGCTACGTCCTCGACAAGCAGTACGTCAAGGACCACCGCACCGGGCTGATGCGCCACGACCCCGACAAGGTGCTGGACGGCGACCTGGACGACCTGATCTGGGCCGGGCTCGAGTGGCGGGCGGGGCTGCACCGGAGCGAAGCGACCGAAGAGGAAGGCTGACGGGCTGCGCACGCCCTCCGAACCGGGGCGAAGCCAGGCGCTTGGTTCCCGCGCGGGGTGCGTTGCGCAGCCGAGGAAAATCCGAAGCTTGCCACGGCCCCGCCAGCGCCGATTGAACCCGGGCATCCGCAAATCGCGAACCCCGGATCTCGCCCGCTTAACGGACTCGTCCGGGATACGAAAGGTCGCGACGGGTGCGGGCCGGCACGGCTGCAAAGGGCCCAGGGATTCGAACCCGCGGATCCCCGCCCCCGGCCGGCTTACCAGTCCAGCGGCCGGTTGCCCGGTCCGAAGAAACCGCCGGTTGGGCCGTCCGGGCCCAGGGTAGCGAGCCAAACGATGGGTTCGGCCCCCTCCTCGGGAGTGCCGGGTGCTGCCGGGCCGCCCATGCGGGTGCGGATCCAGCCGGGGTGCACGGCGTTGACGCGTACGCCGTGGGGTTTCAGCTCGGCGGCGAGGACCCGGGTGATCATGTTGAGCGCCGCCTTGGAGCTGCGGTAGGCCAGGTAGCGGGGGCCCGCCGAGGCGAGCTGGCCCATGATCGAGGAAACGTTGACCACGTTGCCGCGCACCCGGACGAGCAGGGGCGCGAAGGCCTGGGTAACGCGCAGAGTGCCGTAGACGTTGACCTCGAATGTGGCATGAACGGTTTCCACCTGCACCTCGAGCCCGGCCATGCCCTCATCGAGGAGCACCCCGGCGTTGTTGACCAAAGCGTCTAGGCGGCCGTGGGCGGCTTCGACCGCGCTCCGTGCCGCCATGACGCTACCGGGCCGGGTCACGTCGAGCACGAGAGGCTCTACCGCAAGCCCCTCGGCGCCGAGGCGCCCGGCCGCCTCTCCGATGGCCGCAGAGTCGCGCCCGGCCAGGTAGGCGAGGTAGCCGCGCCCAGCGAGCTGGCGCACCACCTCGAAGCCGATGCCGCGGTTCGAACCCGTGACCAGCGCGACCTTGGTTTCCATAGGAACAGTCTAGCGCTACTGAGGTGCGGCCAGGTCAAGCACCCAGTACACCCCACTGTGGCCCAGACCCGCGTCGCGGTAGGTGGCGCTCATCAACGCCTCGCAGTGGCCCTCGGTGCTAGCAAGCCAATCGGCCAGCACTTCTTCTACCGAGATCTGCCCCCGGGCGATGTCTTCGCCCATAGCCACGTAAAGGTAACCTGCCTGTAACAGGCGCTCGCCCGGAGGCGTTCCGGGGGCGAAATGGATTGCTCCGGGCGGGGTATCGTGGCTCAAAACACGCGCCGCGTCCATGTCTTCTGCGTGCATCTGCGCAGCCCAGTTGATCCGACCGTCATCGTAAAGTGGCCCTGCTGGGGGCATTTCACCAGAGGCGCACTCGTAGCCCCGGCTGCGAACCTCGTTAATGCGTGCCAGTAGCGTCTCCAGCTCTGGGCTTAGCTCGACCGCTTTCTGCGAACACGCCGTCAAAACCACAGTCATCACTAACAGCAACAAAAGAATCCCCATTGGAGATTTGCGCATATCTCTCACAGTTTATCCTGGTTCCCGCAACCGTAGATAAGCTAGGATACCCAAACCAGGCGCACCGCAATCCCATGGAAAACCGCCTGCCGCCCCACGTCGGTAAGCCGCTCGGGGGTCAGGGCGTTGGCGGGCTCGCCGTCGGGTGCGGCACTCGCGAGCCAGGTCCCCTCCATGACCAGCACCCCGGGCTGGACCCGGTCGGTAACCCGCAGTCGCCGCTTCACCTGGCTGGCCTCGCTTTCGAGCCGCACGTAGTCCCCATCGGCCAGACCCTCGCGCGCGGCGTCGCTGGGGTGGATCCAAACCTCTGGCTCGCCCCCCTCGGCCGCGCGCAGGCGCGCGAGCGGGGCGTAGATGGTGCCCAAAAAGTGATGCGCCGGTGGGGTCATAAGCAGGTAGGGAAAGGCGTCCGTGGTCTCGGGGGGCGCCACCCTGGGCGGCGGATCGAAGCGCACCTTGCCGCTCGGGGTGTTCGCGCCCTGGGCGTGGGGGGTGAAGGGGCGGGGCAGGTTCAGCTTCAGCGAACCCGCGGCGCGCAGCTTCTCGAAGCTTACGTTCGCCAGGTGGGGGTGAGCAGCCCCGTCCAGCGCGATCCGCGCTGCCTCCTCGGCGCTCCAGTAGAGCTCGGGAAGGTCGAGCCCCAGCCGCCGCGCCAGATCGGCGAAGACCCAGGTGTTGGGCCGCGCCTCGCCCGCGGGCTCCATGACCGCGTCATTCCAATGCAGCCAGTAGGTGCCGTAGCTGGTGTAGAGGTCGGGGTGCTCCAGAAAGGTGGTCGCCGGC
>JALSQD010000023.1 GCA_026985615.1 Thermaceae bacterium
CGTTACGGCACGCCGCTCGAGAGCATCCGCCCCTGGAAGCTCGAGCGCATGAAGAAGAGCGCCCTCTACCTGCTGGGGCGCGAGGACGTGAGCGTACGCTTCCTAGCCGCGCTCGTCACGGGGACGTGCGAACGCTGGCGCATCGAGACGGTGGAGCTCGAGCCCTGAGGCTTTACGCTAGCTTTACCGAGCCCGCCCATCCTGTACCTAGGAGGTGAAGCCGATGATGGCAGGATGGGGTATGGGATACGGCATGGGCGGATGGGGCTTCCTCTGGGGCCTGCTCTGGTTCGGGCTGGTGATCTGGGGCGCTTACACCCTGGTGAAGATCGCGGGTCAGGGCGGTTTCCAGGGCACCGGCGGGCGGGACGCGGCGCTTGAGCTCTTGCGCAAGCGCTACGCCCGGGGCGAGATCGACCAGGAGACCTACGAACGCATGAAGCGCGACCTGGAGGCGTGAGGCTTGGCCAAGATCCTGATCGTGGACGACGACCCGGCGATCCGGGAGATCCTCCGGGCCTACCTGAGCCACGAAGGCCACGAGCTGGCTGAGGCGGTCGACGGGGTGAGCGCTCTGGCGCTCGCCCCTGCCGCCGACCTGGTGGTCCTCGACCTGATGCTGCCCGAGATGGACGGGCTGGAGGTGGCGCGGCACCTGCGGCGCGACCTGCCCGACCTGCCCATCCTCATGCTCACCGCCCGCGGGGAGGAAGAGGAGCGGGTGCGCGGCTTCGAGGAAGGGGCCGACGACTACGTGACCAAGCCCTTCAGCCCGCGCGAGCTGGTGGCGCGGGTGCGGGCGTTGTTGCGCCGTTCAGGCGTGCGCGACCGGCTCGTATACGGCGAGCTCGAGATCGCGCCGAAGCGGCGCGAGGTCTACCTGGCGGGGCGGCGGGTGGAGCTTTCCAAGCTCGAGTTCGACCTGCTGCTCACGCTGGCCCAGCACCCGGGCATGGTCTTCAGCCGCGAGCGACTCTTGGAGCGCGTCTGGGGCGGTGACTTCTTCGGGGTCGAACGCGTGGTGGACGTGCACGTGGCCTCGTTGCGCAAGCGCCTGGGCGACGAGCCCGACCGGCCCCGTTTCATCGAGACCGTTCGCGGCGTGGGGTATCGTTTCAAAGAGACGGAATGAAGCTCTTCTACCGGCTGTTCCTCAGCCACCTGCTCGTGGTGCTCATCGCCGAGGCGGCGGTCTACGTGCTGGTCGAGTTCTTCGCGCCGCGCTTCTTCGCTGAGCACGTGGCCCGGATGGTCCACATGGTGGAGATGATGGGCATGGGCCCGATGATGTCCGAGAGCCTGAGGGTGGACCTGGAGAACGGCCTTTCGGCCACGCTCACCTCGGCGCTCTGGGTTTCGCTGCCGCTGTCGGCCCTGATCGCCGCCGGAACCGCCTACGCGGTCAGCCGGAGGCTCGCGCGCACGGCCAACATGCTGGCGGCCTATAGTCACCGCATGGCCCGCGGCGACTACCGCCTGCGGCTGCCCGTGAAGGGGCGCGACGAGCTGGCGGAGCTCGCAGGCCACTTCAACGACCTCGCGGCGGCGCTCGAGCGGGTGGAGCAGAGCCGGGTCGAGCTCATTGGTAACGTGGCCCACGAGCTGCGCACGCCGCTCGCCGCCCTGCAGGGTTACGCCGAGGCCGCGGCCGACGGGGTGATGCCGCCGGAGGCGGTGGCGCGCGCCATCAACCGCGAGGTGGCGGCGATGCGCCGTCTGGTCGAGGATCTTTCCCTGGTCTCGCGGGTCGAGGCGGGTGCGGTCGAGTTGGAGCTGGCCGAACACGACGCCGCGGCGCTGGTGCGCGCCGCGCACGACCGCTTCGCCAGCGCCTTCGCCTCGAAGGGCGTGCGCCTGCGCCTCGAGCTTCCCGGGGCGGCGCTTTCGCCGGTACGGGCCGACGCGGGGCGGGCCGACCAGGTGCTCGCAAACCTCCTCGCCAACGCCCTGCGCCACACCCCCGCGGGGGGCGAGGTCGTGCTGCAACTCGAGGCGCACGGCGCCTTCGCGCGCGTTTGCGTACGCGACACCGGGCCGGGCATCCCCGAAGCCTACCGGCAGCGGGTCTTCGAGCGCTTCTTCCGCCTCGACGCCGCCCGTAGCCGCGGCGCCGGCGGCAGCGGGGTGGGGCTGACGGTTTCCAAGGGGTTGGTGGAGGCGATGGGCGGGGAGCTCGAGCTGCGCTCGCCCGCGCGCGGGGGCGCCGAGTTCTGCTTCACCCTGCCCTTTGCAGAAGCTTAACGGATTGCTCCTAGGCTGCGGGCATGAACCGATATGCAGCCGCACTGTTGTTCGCCGCCGGCCTGGGGCTGGCCTGGTGGGCCTTCGGCCCGAAGCCGCAAGACTCCTTCGTTTCCGCGCTCGCGGGGGCCGGGCCAGAGGAGGCCCTGGCCCTGGCCAACGCCTGGAAGGAGGAGGGGGCGGGGCTCCAGAGCTACCTGACCTCCGAGGCGGTGGTCTTTCACCTCGGCGGCGGACGGGAGGTGAGGGTGCCGTTGCCCGAAGACCGTATGGTCGTGGTCGTGGCGCCCTACGTGCGTTTTTCCCATCCGTGCGAGGTCCACTTCATGTCGAGCTGTCAGGGCGAGCTGGCGGGCGAGCGGGTCTGGCTCCGCGTCGAGGACGCCAACGGGGGCGTCGTTCGGGAGGGCGAGGTCACCCTGTTGCCCAACGGCTTCGTCGAGCTCTGGCTGCCGCGCGGGCAGCGCTTCACCTTCACCGCGCGCTATGGCGGCCTGGAGGCCCGGAAGACCCTCACGACCTTCGCGGGCAGCCCCACCTGCGTAACCGACGTACCGTTAAAGGAGACTCCAAGTGACCAAAGCTAAACACAGCCGCAGAACCTTCCTGGCCATGGGTGCCGGCCTCGCCGGTCTGGGCCTGGGCCTTTCGGCCCGGGCCCAGACCCGGGCCCCCGATGCCGACGTCCTCGTGAGCCGGGGGGGTGCGATCGAGGTGGACCTCGAGGCCCGTTTCGGGCCCACCCCCCTCGCGGGTCAGAGCGCCCGCCTCTTCAGCTACGGCGGCCGGGTACCGGGACCTCGCATCGAAGTGCGGCCCGGGGACGAGGTTACGCTCCGGTTCAGCAACGCCCTGCCGGAGCCCACGAACCTGCACTTCCACGGCCTCCACGTGCCCCCGACCGGTAACGCCGACAACGTCTTTCTTGAGGTTCCGGCCGGGGAGGAGCTGACCTACCGCTTCAAGATTCCCGAGAGCCACCCGGCGGGCACGTTTTGGTACCACCCCCACCTGCACGGGCTCGTAGCCAAGCAGGTCTTCCTGGGGATGGTCGGCCTTTTCGTGGTGCGGGGCGAGCTCGACCAGGTGCCCGAGGTGGCTGCGGCCCGCGAGGTCTTCGCCGTGCTCAAGGACTTCCAGATCGCCGGCGGGCGGGTGCCGCCGCCCGGCCCCATGGAGCTCGCGCGGGGCCGCGAGGGTTCGTTGGTGACGGTGAACGGCGAGGTCGAGCCCGAGTGGTCGGTCGAAGGGGGTGGCCTGCTGCGCCTGCGTTTGCTCAACGCCTCGACGGCGCGGTTCTACCGCCTGAAGCTGGAAGGGCACCCGCTCTACCTGATCGCCACCGACGGGGGCGCGCTCGAAGAGCCCTACGAGCTTGACGAGCTGCTGCTCGCTCCGGGTGAGCGGGCCGAGGTGCTCGTGCGCGCGGACCGCGAGCCCGGGCACTACACCCTCTGGAACCTCCCCTACGACCGCGGCCGCGGCGGTATGATGGGTGGTGGCTTCGGCGACGCGCGCCCGCGCGCGCTCGCGCACCTGGTCTACTCCTGCCGGCGGCGCACGCCGCTGCCCCTCCCCGAACGGACGGGCCGGGTGCGTGAGCTGGGTGCGCTAGTGCGCCGCCGCCGCTTCGTCCTGGGGCACAGCATGCAGCCGGGGCGGGGCATGGTCTTCACCATCAACGGCCAGGTCTTCAACCCGCGTCGGATCGACACCCGCGTACGCCTGGGCACCGTGGAGGAATGGGAGATCGCCAACCTGGGCGTGCTTGACCACCCCTTCCACCTGCACACCAACCCCTTTCAGATCGTCGCGCGCGATGGCCGCCCGGAGCGCCTGCGCGCCTGGAAGGACACCGTGCTCGTGCCCGCGGGCGGCACGGTGCTCCTGCGCGTGGGCTTCGCCGACTACCCGGGCAACGCCGTCTACCACTGCCACATCCTCGAGCACGAAGACCTTGGGATGATGGGCATCGTCCGCTTCGAGACCTCCGGCGGGGCAAGTGGGACGTAGGCCACTTTTGACGCTCTGGGAGCCGACGTTTACCTCCCGTTAACCTCCTTCCACCAAGCTAACCCTCGGAGGTCAAAGATGAGGATTCAAGGAGTTAAAACTTTACTCGTTCTCGCGGCGCTGCTGGCCCTGGCGGCCTGCAGCACGACGCCGACCGGGAACACCGAGGTATCGGCCACCCTGGCGGGCGTGGTGGAAGGCACCGACGCCAACCCCACCCTGCTCGGGAAGTCGCTCGACCTTTCTGAGGCCACGGTCACCGTCAACGGTGACGACGTGCAGATGAGCGTGCGTCCGGGCATGGTCATCCGCGGCCAGGGCGTGGATCAGGGCAGCTCGATCGTGGTCCAGTCCGTGGACGTGCAGATCGAGGTCAAGGGTCCGATCGACAGCGTGGACGTGGCCGCTTCCCAGCTCGTGGTGCTGGGGCAGACCGTGGCGGTGGACGCGCTCACCCGCATCTACGAAGAGAACCCCGACGACACCTACACCTCGCTGGTGCTGGGTGATCTCCAGGCGGGCGACTACGTCGAGGTCTCGGGCACCCGTCAGGCCGACGGCTCCATCCTGGCCACCCGCATCGAGCGCAAGCTGGTGACCTCGGGCGACCCCGAGTATGGCCAGGTTGAGGTCAAGGGCTACGCCACCAACCTGGACACCGTGGCCATGACCTTCGACCTCGGCGGTTACGCCGTGGACTACAGCACTGCCTACGTGGAGGGCACGCCGGCCGAGGGCGCCTTCGTGGAGGTCAAGGGCACGCTTAGCGACACGACCATCGTCGCGAGCAAGGTCGAGTTCAAGACCGGCGACTCGGGCATGGACTACGACGGCGAGAAGGCCGAGATCTACGGCCCGGTGGTCAACCTCGACACCACCGCGATGACCTTTGAGGTCGCCGGCTTTAACGTGGACTACAGCAACGCCAACGTGGAGGGCAACTTCCAGGAGGGCGCCTACGTGGAGGTCGAGGGCACCCCCGACGCGAGCGACCCCACCCTCATCCACGCCTACAAGGTTGAGGTGAAGTACGAGGACGGCGGCGACGGCTCCTGTGACGGCGAGCTGAAGGGCGCGGTGGAGAGCGTGGACTACGACGCCAAGCTGCTCACCGTTGGTGGCAAGACCTTCTGGGTCGACGCCATGACCATCGTCAAGCAGGATGACCCCGACGCACCGCTGACCTTTGGCGACATCCAGGTGGGTGACTGGGTCGAGGTGAAGTTCGACTCCGCCAACACCAACGCCGACGGCTACGCCTACGCGGCTAAGATCGAGGTCAAGGGCATGGACGACGGCGAGGGAAGCGACGGCAGCTACTACGAGCTCGAGGGTTATGCCCAGAACGTTGACGCCGCGGCCATGACCTTCGACCTCAACGGCTTCACCGTGGTCGTCGACAGCGCGACGGTCTACGAGGTCTACGACAGCTACGCCGACGCGGCGACCTTCTGGGCCCAGATCAGCGACGGCGACAAGGTCGAGGTCAAGGGCGCCGTGGACGCCGACGGCAACTTCCTGGCGAGCAAGATCGAGCTCGACAACTGATCCGACCCGCTCCGCGTACCTTCCAACCCGCCCACCGGGGGGCCGCTTGCGGCCCCCCGGTGGGCGTTTACCTGCCGTTAACCCGGCCTACCTATTCTGACCAGTGTAAGGGAGGGAACGATTATGCGAAAGGCTGGCTTGATGGCATTGCTGCTGGCGGTGGGGGTCTTCTCCTTCGCCCTTGCGGCCACCGAGTACACGGTAGGCGGCAAGGTCGTCTACGAGGCTCGCAGCCCCATCGGCGCGTTCAAGGGTGAGAACCCCGCCGTGAGCGGCACGCTCGTCTGGGACGCGCAGACCCGCGAGGCGTCGGGGCGGATCTGCGTGGACCTCACCGCCTGGGACTCGGGCGAGCCCCTGCGCGACAAGCACACCCGCACCATGTTCGAGACCGACACCTACCCCGAGGGCTGCTTCGAGCTGGCGGGGGTGCGCGCCGGCGCGGCGCCGGGTGAGATCGTGCTGCTGGGTAATCTGACCCTGCACGGCCTCACGCGTCCACTCGAGCTTCCCGGCAAGTTCCGCGAGGAGGGTGGCAAGCTCTACTTCGAGGGCTACTTCGAGACCAAGATCACCGACTGGGAGATGAAGCGGCCCAGCATGATGGGGCTCAAGGTGAAGGACCTGGTCAAGGTCTGGGTCTACGGTGAGGGGGTGGCGCGGTGAAGCTGCGGCACCTGGGCTGGATCGCCCTCGCGCTCGCCGTTGGCTGGGTGCTGGCCGAGGGCGGCCGCTACCTCTGGGTGACGGTGGATCCGGAGACGCAGGAGCTGGGCCTCTCGGACGGCACGCCGCTGCCGGCCTCGCTCGAGGGGCGTGTCGTGCCCGGACAGTTCGTGGAGGTCGAGAACGGTCGCTACAAGATCCAGAAGGTCTGGCGGCCGCCGCTGGACATCGAGAAGACTTTTACCCCCGAGGGCGCGTCGCGCGTCGTCTTTAGCCACGAGCGCCACTTCGCGGCGCTGGGCGCTAAGGGTGCGGCCTGCGAAACCTGCCACACTACCCTGGACGAGGCGGTGAGCTGGCCCAGCCTGGCGCCTGACCCGGCGCTCGAGCCCCACGGCGAGACCTCGCAGGGCCGCTTCTGCTCGAGCTGCCACGACGGCGTGCAGACGACCCTCGACGTGACCGCTGAGATCGAGGGAGCCCGCCCGCCGGTGGACGCGACGCTCTTTAGCGCCTTTGGCCGCGAGGGCGACGAGAGCTGCTCGAGCTGCCACGCGCCCAGGGACCACGGCGCCGACTACGTGCCCTGGCACGGCGAGCGCGCCGAGGACGGCCGCGCGGCGGCGAACTGCACCAGCTGCCACCGCGGCGCGGACCGGATCACGAACGCCGAGATGACCCAGGCGCAGGCGTTCTATCATGATCAGATGACGCTACTTCGGGATCCCGAGAACGAACAGGCCTTCAACACGACGCTGCCTAACAGCTTCTGCGCCTACTGCCACGGCCTCGACCTCAAGGCCTGGAGGGGGGACTAGGCATGGCCTGGCTCAAGAAGCGGTATCCCGAGCTGGTGATGCTCTGGATCGCGAGCGGTTTCTTCGCCCTGGCGCTCGAGCTCCTCATTACCCGCCACACCGAGGAGGTGCAGCTCGTGGGCGTGGCCGCTACCCTGCTGGGAGGCGTGGTGGCGGTGCTGGCGCTCTTCTTGCGTAGCCAGCGCACCCTCTGGCTCGTGGGCTTCGTGGTCGTGGCGCTCGCGGGCCTGGTGGGTACGGGCGTGCACTGGTCGGAAGCGGGCGAAGAGGGCGGTTACGCCGGCGGCTATTATGAAGACGACGACGAGTACGAGGAAGACGAGGGCGAAGAAGGCGCACCCCCGCCGCTAGCGCCCCTGGGCCTCACCGGCCTGGCGGTGCTCGGGGCTGCCACCCTCTACGTGCGCGACGAGGAGGTGGAGGAGGGTTAGCCATGAGGATCTTGCTGGTCGAAGACGAAGCCGGACTCCGGGAGCCGATGTCGGCCTACCTGCGTCGGCAGGGCTACGACGTGGACGAAGCCGACTCCATCGAGGCGGCGCGAGAGGCCTTCGTGGAGGCCGAGCCCGACCTGGTGGTGCTCGACGTGATGCTGCCCGAGGGCGTGGACGCCGGCTTCGACTTCGCCAGCGAGCTCAGGGACGCCGACTACGAGGGGCCCATCCTCTTCATCACCGCACGCGACGCGGTCGAGGACCGCGTGCGCGGCCTCGACTTGGGCGGCGACGACTACCTCACCAAGCCCTTCAGCCTCGACGAGCTGGCCGCGCGGGTGCGGGCGCTCTTGCGCCGCCAGGGCCCGGTGCGCCGCAGCATCTTCGAGCGCGGCCCGCTCAAGGTGGACTACGCCGGACGCAAGGTGCTCTGGGAGGGGCGCGAGGTGGCGCTCTCGGGGCGGGAGTTCGCGCTCATCGAGCTCTTCACGCTCCAGCCCGACCGGGTCTACACCGCCGAGGAGCTGCTTGAGCGCCTCTTCCCGGGCACCGACTCCGGCCTCAAGATCGTGCGGGTCTACGTGCACCGGCTGCGCCACAAGCTGGGCTCCGACGTGGTCCAGACCGTGGCGGGCGGTTACCGTTTGGGGTTGGAAGAATGACGCTGCGGCTGCGAATCGCCATCGGAACCGCAGCGCTGGCGGCGCTGGCGGCGGGGCTCCACCTGCTGGTGGGTTACCTCAGTTTCGCCCAGCTGATCCAGGAGGACATCGATCGCGACCTCGAGCTGTGGTCGCAGGCGGTGGCCACTGGAATCGCCATCCAGCATGGACTGCCCGTGCTGCAGGGAGACGACTGGTCGTGGGCGGATGCCGGCCACACCATCGGCTTCCGCGTGAGCCGGAACGGCCGCATCTACCTGGAGGGCGGGGTGTTGCCCCCAGACGACGCGCCCGACTGGGCCTGGACGGAGCGCGACCTCGGGGACGGTTTCGTGCTCGAGCTGGCCTTTTACATTGGCGATTACCAGAGGGCGCTTCTGGGGCAGCTGCACGCGGGCATGATCAGCCTGCCGCTGGTGGTGCTGCTGGCGAGCGCGCTGGGCTGGTGGCTCGCAGGCCGGATCGCGGGGCCGATCGTGCAGCTTTCCGAGGCGGCCGACGCGCTTTCCGGCATGCGCTTCCCCGATCCCGTGCGGCCCCCGCCGGGCGACGACGAGCTCTCGCGCCTGGCCAAGAGCTTCAACCGCATGGTCTTCGCGGTGCGCGACGCGCTCGAGCGCGAACGCGCCTTCACCCGCTACGCCTCGCACGAGCTGCGTACGCCCCTCGCCACGCTCCAGGCGCAGATGGAGGCACTCGAGGAAGGCCTGGTGGACCAGGAAAAGGCTCTGCCCGAGAGCCGCAAGGCGCTTGAACGCATGCGCAGCATCCTCGAGGGGTTGCTCATGCTCAGCCGGGAGCCCCAGGTGACGCTCGAGCCCCTGCCCGGCGGGGCCACGGTGCGGCAGCTGGTGGCGGCCCTGCCCGAGGAGCGCGCCCGCCGGGTGCGGCTGGAGCTGCCCCGCGAGGAAGTCTGGATCATGGGCGACGAGGAGCTTCTGCGCCGCGCCCTCGGCAACCTGGTGGACAACGCCCTCAAGCACAGCGAGGGCGAGGTCGAGCTGCGGCTTTCCGAGGAGGACGGCGAGGCCGTCTTCGAGGTGCGCGACTACGGCGACGGCGTGGACGACGCGCAGCTGGCGCGGCTCGCCGACCCCTTCGTGCGCTTCAACGCGAAGGTCGAGGGCACGGGCCTCGGCCTCTCGCTGGCCCGGCAGGCGGCCCAGGCCATGCGCGGCCGGCTCGAATTCGAGCACGGCCGTCCGGGACTCAGGGTACTGCTGCGTCTGCCACTCGTGGAGGACGACGATGCGTAAATGGATCGTCATCGTGCTTGCCTGGATCTACCTCTCCCGTCTGGGTACGGGGTGGGCGCAGGCCGCCCCCGAGCCGCTTTCTTTCCTGTCCCTCGACCGTGCGGCCCCGGGCGTGCTCGACCTTACCGTGCAGCCGCTGGACCGTCTGCCTGCGGGCGACGGTGATGGCGACGACGATGGCGGTGACGACGGGGGCGACGATGGTGGTATGGACGATGGCGACGGGGGCGGCGGAGGCGGTGGCGACGATGGTGGCGATGACGGGGGCGACGATGGCGGTATGGACGATGGCGACGGGGGTGGCGGAGGCGGTGGCGACGATGGCGGTATGGACGATGGCGACGGTGGTGGGGACGACGGTGGCGACGACGGCATGGACGACGGGGGCCACGACGACGATCACGACGACCGCGACGACGGCGATTACGAGGACGGCGACCACGCCTACGCTGCCACCTACAGCTTCTACGGCCAGGTGCGCTGGTCGGGCGACCGCACGGTCGTAGGCAACCGCGGGCTCGTCGGTGACGATCCCTGGCTTCGTTACCTGGCGCCTGGGATGCGGCTCGAGGTCAAGGGGCGGGTCGAGGGCACGCGCATCCGCGTGGCCGAGATCGAGGTCAAGTACCCCAAGACGTGGTCCTACTACGAGGGGCCGGCGCGGGCGATCGGCCTCGAGGGAGGCTGGGTCCGGGCCTGGCTTGCCGGTAGCGGCGGCCGCGACCTCTTCAAGCTGCTGCCCACCGAGGCGGGAAGGGGCGCTCCCGTGCTCGTGGCCTGCTACGAGGACGGCGCCTGGCTGTCGGTGCCGCTTGGTCTGCGTCCCCAGGACCGGCCCCGGGGCGAGGGTTGGTGGAAGCTCGAGGGGCAGGTGCAGGACGGGCGCATCGTTGGCTGGACGCTCGTGCAGCGTCTGCCTGGCGACTGTGATTGATCCCTTTACCCAAGCTTGACACGGCGGTAGCAAGCTAGAGCCATTCGGGCTTTGTGCCCGGGCTTACCCCACCCCAGGTGGGGTGGATATAGGCTGGATAGAGGAGAGGACGCCATGGGTCGCATCTGGGTATTGGGCATCGAAGGCATGACCTGCGCGAGTTGCGTCACGCGGGTGGAACGGGCGCTCGAGCGCCTGCCGGCCGTGGAAGAGGCGAGCGTCAACCTGGCCACGGAACGCGCCACGGTTCGCGTGGCCGACGGGGTCACAATCGAACCCGTCCTCGAGGCGGTGCGGGAAGCGGGGTACACCCCCCGCGTGGAGACCGTGGAGATCGGCATCGAGGGCATGTCCTGCGCAAGCTGCGTCACGAGGATCGAGCGGGCGCTGGCAGGGCTTGACGGGGTGCTGGAGGCCTCGGTCAACCTGGCCACCGAGAAGGCCGCGGTGCGTTACCTCCCGGACGCGGTGAGCCGGGCCCGTCTCGAGGCCGCGATCCGTGAGGCGGGGTACACCCCGAGAACCGAGGAAAGCTCCGAGGAAAAGACCGTAGACACCACGCTCGCGGGCTTCGTGCGCTACCTGCGCCTGGCCGCGGCGTTGACCCTGCCGCTCGTGCTGGTGAGCATGGGGCCGCTCGTCTGGCCGGCGCTTGGGGGCTGGATGGAGGACTGGGTCCCGTGGAGCGCGTGGCGTTGGCTCGAGCTGCTACTGGCCACGCCCGTGGTCTTTTACACGGGGCGGCGGTTCTTCCACGGTGGCGTCGCCGAGCTGCGGCACGGGAGCCCGGGCATGAACACCCTGGTGATGTTCGGCATCTCCGCGGCCTACTTCTACTCGGTGCTGGCCCTCCTGGCTCCGGGGCTCTTTCCCGAGGGCACGGCGCACACCTACTTCGAGGCTGCGGCGGTCATCGTGACGCTGATCCTCCTGGGCAAGTACCTGGAGGCCGTCGCCAAGGGGCGCACCTCCGAGGCCGTGCGCAAGCTGCTGGAGCTCGGGGCGAAGCAGGCCCGGGTGGTGCGTGACGGGCAGGAGGTCGAGCTGTCCATTAGCGCGGTGGTGCCTGGCGACCTGATCCGGGTGCGGCCGGGCGAGCGCGTGCCCACCGATGGCGAGGTCATCGAGGGTGAGGGCTACGTGGACGAGTCCATGCTCACGGGTGAGCCGGTGCCGGTCCGAAAGGGGCTGGGTGACGAGGTCGTGGGGGGAACGGTGAACCAGAACGGCAGCCTCCTCATCCGCGCCACGCGGGTGGGGTCGGACACAGTGCTGGCCCAGATCGTGCGCATGGTCGAGGAGGCGCAGCAGTCCAAGCCCCCGGTGCAGGAGTTGGCCGACCGCATTGCCGCGGTCTTCGTACCCGTCGTGCTGGCGGTATCGGTTCTGACCTTCGTGGTCTGGATGCTCGTGGGGCCGGAGCCGCGGCTCAACTACGCCTTCGTGGCCGCAGTGAGCGTGCTGCTCATCGCCTGTCCCTGCGCAATGGGGCTCGCCACCCCCACGGCCATCATGGTGGCCAGCGGGCGGGGGGCGCGCGAGGGGGTGCTCTTCCGCAAGGGCGTGGCCATCGAGGGCCTGGCCCGCGTGCAGGCGGTGGTCCTCGACAAGACCGGGACGATCACCAAGGGACGGCCCGAGCTCACCGACCTATTGCCCGCGCCCGGGTGGGACGAGCGCGAGCTCCTCGCGTTGGCCGCGGCGGTGGAGCAGCGGAGCGAGCATCCCATCGCCCGGGCCGTCCGGGAGCGCGCCGAGGGGCTGGTGCTGCCCGAGATCCACGACTTCGAGGCCGTGCCGGGGTTCGGGGCCCGCGCCCGCGCGGGCGGCCGTGAGGTGGCCGTGGGCGCGGCGCGTTACATGCGGCGACTGGGCTTGAGCGTCAAGGTTTTCGTCTCCGAGCAGGCCCGCCTCGAGGAGGCGGGGCGCACCGTGGTCTATGTGGCCGTGGATGGGGCGATCGCGGGCCTGATGGCCGTCAGCGACCCTCCGAAGCCGGGCAGTCGCGTGGCGGTCTCCGCCCTGCGGGTCGAGGGGCTGCACGTGGTCATGCTCACTGGCGACGCCGAGCGCACCGCCCGTGCGGTAGCCAAGGAGGTCGGTATCGACGAGGTGGTCAGCGAGGTCCTGCCCGCGGACAAGGCCGAGGCGGTGCGCGCGCTGCAGGCCCGGGGTCTGAGGGTGGCCTTCGTGGGCGACGGCATCAACGACGCCCCGGCGCTGGCGCAGGCCGACGTGGGCGTGGCCATCGGCACGGGCACCGACATTGCGGTCGAGGCCGGCGACGTGGTGCTGATGCAGGGCGATCTGCGCGCGGTGGTGCGGGCCCGGGCGCTGGCCAAGAAGACGCTTTCCACGATCTACTGGAACTTTTTCTGGGCTTTTGGCTACAACACCGCGCTCATCCCGGTGGCGGCGGGGGTGTTCTATCCGTTCACCGGGCTGCTCCTGCAGCCGGCGCTGGCGGCAGGGGCGATGAGTCTGTCGAGCCTGCTCGTGCTCGGCAACTCCCTCCGGTTGCGCTACTTCCAGCCGCCCGCCCTACCGGACGAGGCCGAAGCCCCGCTGTCGGAAACCCAGGCGGGCGTGCTGCTCTACACCAGCCCTGGCTGCCCCGACTGCGCGGCGGTCAAGGCCTGGCTTGAAGCGCACGGGGTGAGTTACGCGGAACGCGACCTGAGCCGGCCTGAGGTGGCCGAGGAGGCGCTGCGGCGCTATGGGGTGCGTGTGGCCCCCATCGTAGTGTTCGGGGGGCGCGCCTACTGGGGTACGTTCGACGTGTTGCGCGGAGCGCTCGCGCCACGCCTGGCCGCGGCCCCGCCCGCTGGCGTGGAGGGCTAGGCCGCAAAAAGAAAAAGCAGGCCCAAGGGCCTGCTTTCTTCGCGCGGTCCTTTATACGCGAACCTTTTCCTTCAGCGCCTTGCCAGGCTTGAAGGCGGGGTACTTGGAGGCCGGGATCTTGATCTTTTCGGTGGTGCCGGGCTTCACGCCGGTGCGGGCCTTGCGCTTGCGCACTTCGAAGGTCCCGAAACCGGTGAGCTGCACCTTGTAGTCGCGGTCGAGGAAGGTAGCGATTTCGTCGAGGAAGGTATCGATGCAGGCCTTCGCGTCCTTCTTCTTCAGGCCGGTGATCTCGGCGACGTGGTTGACCAGATCCGATTTCGTAACCGTCTTTTTCTTTGCCATACGTACACCTCCTTGAATATTGCTTTCCTTACGGACTATACCACGCCTGACCCCCAAAATTCAAGGCTAGCCCGCGTTTTCTGGCGTTTCCTGCTGTAAGGATGCTTCATTCAAGTATGCTTCCGGTAAGTATTTCCGTGGCAGCATAGCAGCGACGGCGCCTTCGATGAGCCGCGTGGCCTCGGTGAGGTGCGCCTTGTCGAGCTGGTCGGAGAAGGCTTCGAGGTCGACCGGAGGCCCGATGACCACGCGAATCTTGCCCCGCAGGCGCAGCTTTCCACCCGGAGGCCAGATCTCGTAGGTGCCGATGATGGCTACGGGAACCACCTGGGCTTTGGTGCGCAGCGCGATCGCGGCGGTACCGGTCTTGAAGGGCTCGAGCTTCCCGCTGCGGCTGCGCCGCCCTTCGGGGAAGATGCCGAAGGCCATGCCCGCCCGCAGCGCGCGGATGGCCGCCTTGACCGCCGCCAGGTCGCCCGAGCCGCGCTCCACCGGGATGGCGTAGAGTTTGCGCAGCAACCAACCCAGGCCGGGAATCTTGAAGAGGTCACCGCGGGCGATGAAGGCAATGGGACGGGGGAGGACCACCCCAAGCACCAGCGGGTCGAGGAAGGAGAGGTGGTTCGAGGCGATGATGACGGGTCCGCTGGGGGGCACGTGCTCCGTTCCTTCCACCTCGATGCGGTAGAACGTCCGCAGCAGGGCGCGAACAAAGACCTTCATGCCCCGATAGACGAGGTTGGGTTGGGGGGAGCCGTCCACAACTCGTTTTACCCGAAAACGAGGCGCCCTTCCAGACCTTCTCTGTGGGCGCGTCCGGCCCAGAGGTGGGCCTGGCGCAGCGGCTCGGGCAGCTTGGTGGGGCGCGGGAGCGCGAGCACGACCTCGAGCGCCGCACGCATCCCCACCCGGTGGCCCGGAGAGACGTAGAGCGGCTTCACCCGCGCGCGCGTGCGCGCCACCCAGCCCACCTGCACCCCCTTGGGGCAGGGCACCCCCAGCGCCGCCGAGGCGGCGCACAGCGGCACCGCCGCGCCGGCGTCCTCCTCCAGGGGGCCCGCCGGCTCGCCGAAGAGCCGGCTCTTGGCCACCCCCACGCTGGGTAGGCGGGTGTGCACCCCCAGATGGGTGGCGATGCCGAGCCCGCGCGGGTGGGCGATGCCCTGGCCGTCTACCAGCAGGGCGTCGGGCGCGCGCCCCAGGGCCTCGAGCGCCGCCAGGTAGACCGGGGCCTCGCGGAAGGAGAGGTAGCCGGGCACGTAGGGGAAGACCGCCTCCGGCGGCACGCGCGCGAAGCCAACCTCCAGCGCCCGCCCGGCCGCCACGTCCCACAGCACGGCCGCGGCCACCAGCGCCCCGCCGCGGCGAATCGAGGCGTCGAGCGCGGCCAGCCGCCGCACCCCCGACCAGTCTCCGGCAAGCTCGACGCGGGCGACCAGCTCTTCTTGCAGCGCCCGCGCGGCGGCGAGGTCGGGGGGCGTGGGGAAGGGGGGCGTGTTCACGCCTCTTCGCGCAGGCGCACGAGCACCTCGGCGTCGGAGGGGTCGCGCCCGTAGAGCACGGCCAGGTAGTACGAGGCCCAGACGGTGAAGTACCAGGCGGCCATCATCTCGGGGACGAGCCCCTCGGCGGGGGGTTCGGGGAGCTCGAGCACGGTGTCCACCCGCGTCTCCAGAATCTCGACCGCCAGCCGGGTGCGCTCGTCGTCGCCCACCACCACCGCCGCCAGCGGGTCGCCCTGCTCGTGGCGCGCCTCCAGCGCGGTGATGAAGAACTCCAGGCTGCCCGGGGGCGGCGCGATGGAGAGGCTGCCGGCGATGCGCGCGAAGGTCTGTTGCAAGGCGGCCGCCAGCCCGACGTAGCGCTCGGAGACCACCCAGACGGGCATGCGCTCGACCAGGTTCCAGGCGAAGAACTTGGCCGGGTTTTCCTCGGTGCGTACCTCGGGCGCGAGCCCCCCGGCCAGGGCCTCGAGGGCGCGGTCCACCCGCGTTCCGGCCTCGGCCTCGCCGGTGGCCTCCTGCAAGAAGCGCAGGTAACGGTAGGGGCTGAGCGGATGCGGCTCCAGCGGCACGTCCACCCCGCCGCCGAAGCCCACGCGCACCACCCGCGCGCCGCTGGCCTCGGCCGCGGCTACCGCACCGGCGGCCGCGCCCAGGTCGAGCCCGCCCTGCAAGACGAACTGGGTGCCGCCCTCGGTCATTAGCCGGCCGGTCCAGAGGTGGGCCAGCTCCGCAGGCCACCAGGCCTCACCGTAGCCCACCACCCCGTAGGGTGCGGGGTAGGCTTCGCTGGGCTGGGGAAAGCTGCCGACCAGGTTCGCCAGGTCGCGATGGAGCTGGCGCTTATCGACCTTGTAGTCCTCGTGGGCGTCGAGGTTGCGCATGTCTTCAGGGTAGCAGGTTGGCGGGGCCTAGTCGCTGTACCGGGGCGCCTGCTCGTGCAAGATGTTCAACGCCAAGCCGGTGGCCAGCACCGTTGGGCCCAGCAGCGCCAGGCTCACACTTACGACGAATTGGTAGTAGCTCAAGTCATGACCGGACAAGAACGCGAGCAAGATGAATATCGCAACCGTCAGAACGGCCCCGACCCGATGACCCGGTTGTTCGAAGGAGGATTGAAATAGCCGTCGGAGTCGGTGAGCCGGGCATCATCGTCCGGTAGATAGCGCTCCGCCACAGGATGACGAGGGCCAGCGGCAAGAAGATGGCGAGGTAAAGATACCTTCCGGGCAATGCGGAAGCCGAGACGAAGGGCAGGGAGAGCACCGCGAGGCCGATCCAAAGCTGCCTCGGGGATGTAAAGCCCGCCGCCAGACCCAGAATTACGGCGGGGAAACCGAAAAGCTCTGTCGCCAACAAATACCAGACCAACGGGCAGGCGTCGTAAATGCAGTCGGCAGCACCGACCGCCGCTACCACAGCTGCGCCCATGGCGACGCCCGCCGCCGCCAAGAAAACCCTCTTCGCACCAAGCCATCGCGTCGTCCACCAGGCAGCCAGCAGCCATATGCCGCTGAAAATGGCGAATTTGAGGATGTTGGGATCATAATCGGGGACGTAGATCAGCGCGGCGGTCGTATACGAGACGTAGGCTGCGGCCAGCGTGACCAGGAATAACAATACTGCCGCGAGTATTGCGCGAAACCCCTTTTCCATTGGATTGATTGTAATCTAAGCAATACGGTGCTGACCAGACCGTGTACTGGTAGTTTTGCCAGCGATTGAGCCGGCAGCGGGGAAATCGCCTTCGCGGACCTGGGGAAGCCGTACGGGGGCCTGGTGGGTTGTTGCTGTTACGGGCGTCGAGGTGTGTGTACGCGCGGTCTATGTGGGTGGATACAGGGATGGATCAGGTTTCGGGAGACGCCAGGGTCCACAGCCCCAACCCCGTCATAAAGGCGAGCGGGCCAATGAGCAAAAAGTAAAAGAGAACGTCAAAGAACCACCCCTCCCAATAAATGCCGAAACCGAAAATAGCGAGAAGCATTAGCGTGGCGATTGCTCCCAGACCCGTTAACAGCTTCGATACGGGCCGAGTAAAGGCCAAGTCTGCGGTGCGCGCCGCCCGGGCGCTGCGGTCGGGGATTGGTGCAGAGATGCGCCCCAAGACGGAGTTGAGCGAAACCCACATTGCGATGGCGCCAAGCAGCCACCACGGCACCTCGAACAGTGCGTTCACGACCAGCGGGAAGGTCAGGAGCAAGGGTGCGGCCGGCAGCGCGAACGGCCAGCGCAGCCCGAGCGCCAGCGCCAGGATGGCAACGGGGATGAAGACGGTCACGTTGAAGATGCGCAGCATTCCGATGGCCCAGGGCACGCTACCGGTCCACGTGGACCAGTCGAGGATTAGCCAGAAGGTCAGCCCCCAAAGCGCAGCGGTGATAACCAGGTAGGTGAGCGCGCCCAGCCCACGCCGGGCTTCGTGCGCAAGCAACAGCCAGAGCGCCCCACCGAGCGCGAAGATCGCTACGCTCTCCGCTAACGGTTCCTCGCTCAAAGCGGAATCTTTGGACACGACGTGTAGCGCGATGGTCAGCACCGCCCACGCCGTAGTCATAAAAGCAAAATAATAACTTAAAAGCACTTTCGTTTAAAATATAAAATTTTTAAAGCAAAACCACAACCGGGGGACATGGAAAGGACTCATTTTCTTGACATATAACGATAAGAGCATGCGAATCGGACGAAAGCTTTTTCTCGCCGCCCTCGCCCTCGTGCTCGCAATGGTGCTTTCTAGTTGTCTCGAGACCGAAGCCAAGCTGACCTGGCACGAAGACGGCTCGATGGACCTGACGGTGCGGCTCGAGGGCGACGCGCTGGCGGGGCAGACGGGGGAGATCGCGAGCCAGCTGCGCGCGAGCGGGTTTCGCGACATTCGCGTGGGGGCCGAGCGCCTTACCGCGGTGCAGCCGCTTAAGCTGGCGGGCTGGGACCGGCTCAGCGGCTGGCTGCCGGGCCGCGTGGCCTATCAGGACCCGAGCGGGCTGATCTTTTCGCGCACCAGCTGGGTCGTCTTCGAGGACTACGCCTTGAGCGGCACGCTTGACGCGGGGCGGGTAACGGAGCTGCCTTCCTTCGTCAAGGCGCTGGTCCTACCCTTCGTCTTCAAGGTGGAGGCTCCCTGGCCGGCGCTCACGAGCAACGCCACGCGGGTGGAGGGCGAGCGAACCTACGTGTGGGAGGCCACGCTGGGCCGGCCCTTCCCGGTGCACGTGGTCTACCGTCGTTGGTACCCCGAGCGGATCGCGGCGCTGGTCTTGCTGGCGGCGGTCATGGGAACCGTTCTTTGGCGTAGGTCACGACGGCGTCGGCGAGGGTGAAGCCGAGCCGCTCGTAGAGCGCGATCGCGGCCTTTTCGTGGTCGTGCGCGCGCACGCGCAAGAGCGGCGCGCCCTGCGCGAAGGCATGGGCGGCGGCCGCGCCGAGAAGCGCCCGCCCCACGCCGCGGCCGCGGGCTGCGGGCACCACGCCCAGATAGGCGATCTCGGCGGCCTCGGGCGTGGTCTCGAGCTCGACCAGCCCCACTGGGCGGCCGGCCTCGTAGGCGTACCACAAGGCCACGTCGGGCCGCTGGAAGTGCTCGATGAGCTCGAGCGCCGTCCAGCCCAGCCGCAGGCTCCAGGCGTCTTCGCTCTCGCGGTAGAGGTCGCAGTAGACCTCGGGGTCGAGGTCCACGACCCGCTCGATGCGCACGCCTGCGGGCGGTGGGTAGGCGAGGTTGCGCGGGGGCGTGGCGAAGAAGTAGGAGGTGTGGAGCGGGGCGTAGCCGGCGGTCTCTAGCGCGGTGCGCAACGCGGCGTTGGCCTCGTGGGGGAAGGCGTAGAGGGTGTGCCATCCGCGCAGGCGGGCCTCTTCGTCGGCGCGTTCGAGCAGCGGTGCGGGGTCGGCCTCCTGCACCAGCGGCCCCTCGAGCGCTCCGCCCTGGCGGAAAGGGTAGAGGGCGGCGTAACCGGCGACGCGGCCGTCTTGCTCGAGCACCCAGCCCTCGTCGGTGGCCCACAACAGCTCTTCCTCGCTGCGGGCTTCGGGTGCCAGCACCCGGCGGGCGGGGTCGGCGTCCATCCAGCGCAGCAGCTCGAGCAGGCCGCCAAGGTCCTCGGGGCGCACCGGGCGTACCATGCTTGCCCTGATTGTAGCACCGGTCTCAGTCGTTCAGGCGCGCTAGCACGCCGTCTGCACCGTAGAAGCGTAGCTCGGTGAGTTCGGCATAGTTCTGCTCGAAACGCAGACCTTCCTCGAGCGGGAAAAAGGGCAGCGCCAGCTGCAGGGCGACGCGGTTGACGGTGCAGTTGCCCACGACCAGCGCCGCCTCACCGGCGTGGCGGTCGCGGATGCGCTCGAGCACCGGCCGCGCACGGTGGCGCACGTCCTCCAGGCTCTCGCCTCCGGGCGGGGCGAAGCCCGCCTCGTCGCGCTTCCAGCGCTCCACCAGCTCGGGCCAGCGGCGGCGCACCTCGGCGAAGGGGAGGTCCTCCCACGTGCCCCAGGCGCGCTCGCGCAGTTCGGGCTCGAGGGTGTAGGGCACCTCCAGCAGCTCGGCCAGAATGCGCACCGCCTCGCTCTCGGCCCGGCCGTCGGGGCCGTAGACGTGCGCCGGGGCGTGCTCCACCAGACGCCGGGCCAGCGCCTCGAAGGCGTGCAACCCCTCGGGGGCGAGCGGGCGACCCGGGTGGCTGTAGAGCACGCCTCCGGGGTTGTCCACCGGGCCGGCGCGGGTGAGCCAGAGGCGCGTCGGAGCGGGAGCCCCGTCGAGGAAGCGTTCGAGCAGGCCCATGGGGTCATTATCCCATGGGTTTTAGAATGGGCCCGTGGACCCCGCTGTCGTCATCGTCAACCCGGCGGCCGGGCGTGGCCGGGCGGGCGCCCGGCTGGCCCGGTTGCAGGCCTGGGTGCAGCGCTGGGTGCCCGAGGTGCCCGTGCGCGTCACCGAGGGGCCGGGGCACGCCACCGAGATCGCGGCCTCCGCGCCCCCTGGCGCGCGTGTGGTGGCGGTGGGGGGCGACGGCACCGTGCACGAGGTCGTGCGCGGGCTGGGGGGCGAGCGTATCCTCGGCATCGTTCCTATCGGTTCGGGCAACGACGTCGCGCGCATGGTGGGGCTGCACCGCGTGAGGCTCGAGCGTGCCCTCTCCACCGCCCTGTGGGGCGGGGTGCTGCGCTTCGATCTGGGCCGGGTGGGCGACGAGCCCTTTGCCTCGAGCGCCACCGCGGGCCTCGACGCCTCAGTAGCCCGGCGCGCCTTCGACGCGCCCCGTTATCTGCGTGGCCTGTCGCGTTACCTCTGGGCGCTCGCCGCCGAGCTGCGGCGGCTCGAGCTGCCCCAGGCCCGGGTTTGGGTGGACGGCCGCGAGGTCTACGCCGGTCCGATGCTGCTGGGCGCGGCCATGAACAGCGTCACCTACGGGGGCGGTTTCCCCATCGCCCCCATGGCCAAGCCGGCCGATGGCCGCATCGAGCTCGTTTGGGCCGGGGCCTTCGGGCGGTTGGGAGTGCTGGGGATCCTGCCGCGGCTGATGGCCGGACGCCACCTGGGTCACCCCCGCATCGGCCACGCCGGCGGCGTGGAGCTGCGCGTCGTCTTCGACCGCCCCGTCCCTTTGCAGAGCGACGGCGAGGTGCTGCCCGCCACGGGTGTCTTCGAGGTGCGGGTGGAGCCCGGAGCGTTGCGGGTGGCCGCCGATCCGGGCGCGCGCGAGGGGCTCGAGGCCTGGGCGCGGGAGCGCCCTCTGCGCGGCGAGAAGCAGGTGGTCGTGGGCCCCACCGCTTAGCTCTGGTAAACCTCCAGGTAGCGTGCCACCACCGCGTCCGGATCGAAGCGGGCGCGGGCGTCGGCGCGGGCCTGCCGGCGCATGGCCTCGAGCCGGTCGGGTTCGGCCAGCAGCGCCGCACTCGCCTCGGCCTGGCCGTGGACGTCGCCCAGCTCCACCAGCCAGCCCGTCTCGCCGTGGCGCACCACCTCGCTCAGCCCACCCACCCGCGCCGCCACCACCGGCACGCCCGAGGCGAGCGCCTCGAGCGCTGCCAGGCCAAAGGACTCCTCCTGCGAGTGCAACCACAGCAGGTCGGCCGCGCCGATGATGAGCTCGGGCCGGGGCGTGGGGGGGAGGAAGCGCACCCGGTCGCGCACCCCCAGCTCACGCGCCGTGCGCGCCGCCAGCGGGCGCTCGGGGCCGTCGCCCAGGAAGACCAGCCGCGCCCGCACCCCCATGCCCAGCAGGTGGGCGAAGGCGCGCACCAGGTCGGGGGTGCGTTTGATGGGGCGGAAGTTGGAGGCGTGCACGATCATGGCCTCGCCCGCCTCGACGTAGCGCGGTTTCAGCTCGGGGTGGGGGCGGAAGCGCGCCGCGTCCACGAAGTTGGGGACGACCTCGGCCTCCACCCCGAAGGCGACGCCCGCCTGGCGTGCGAGCGAGGCGGAGACCGCGGTGACCCGCGCCTGTGCGAGCGCCAGCGCGGTCACCTCGCGCAGCGCCGGGTCGAGCCCGAGGAGGTTGACGTCGGTGCCGTGGAGGGTGTGGACCACGCGCACCTCCGCCTCGAGCCGGGCCAGCGAGGCGCCGGCGGCGTGGGGAACGGCGTAGTGGGTGTGCACCACCTCGAGGCGGTGTTCGCGCGCGGCGCGACGCAGCGCGCTGGCGGCGGCGAGGCTGTAGAGCGGCCCCGGCAGCACCGGGTAGGTGGGCGCGTCGATGCGCTCGAAGCGCACGGGGGCCGTGTGCTCGAGGCGGAGGGGCCGCTCGCGCGAGAGGAAGACGACCTCGTGGCCCGCCTGGGTTAGGCGCAGGCCCAGCTCGGCCGCGACGGTGCCGCTGCCGCCGAGGCCGCCGAAGGCAAGCAGGCCGATGCGCATCGCTACCCAGTCTACCCAGCCTGCGCCTTCGGGGCGGGCGCCCGTTGCGGCGGGCACGGGTGGGGGCGCAGACTGAAGGGGGTGGATCCGACGCTTTTGGGTCTGGGGCTGGCCACGCTGCTGGGGCTCGTTGTGGGGTTCGAGCGCGAGCGCGCCAAGGAACTCCGCGAGGTCGGCACGCTGGGCGGGGTGCGCACCTACGCCCTCGTGGGTCTCCTCGGTGGCGCGGTGGTCCTGACCGACAACCCCGCTTTGGTCGTGGCCGGTTTCCTGGCCGTGGCCGCCATGGCCCTGTGGTCGCTCACGCGGGTGCCGGGGGCGACCAGCGAGGTGGCTGTGCTGGTGGTCTACCTCCTCGGGGTCCTCGCGGGGCAGGGGCGCTGGCAGGTGGCGCTCTTTGGCGGGTTGGTGACCCTGGGGCTGCTCACCTACCGCGACGCGCTTCACCGTTTCGTGCGTTGGGTGGGCGAGGAGACGCTCGAGGCGGCGGGGTTGCTGGCGTTGTTCGCGGGCGTGGTGGGGCCGCTGTTGCCGGAGGGCGGCTATGGCCCGGGCGGCGTGCTGCGGCCGCGCGAGATCGGGGGCATGGTCCTGCTCGTGGCCGCGGCCAACTTCCTGGGCTACGTGTTCTTGCGCTATGGCCGCGAGCGCGGCCTCTTCTGGGCGGCGTTGGCCGGGGGGCTGGTCTCCTCGACCGCGGTCACGGTCTCGATGGCCGCACGGGCCCGCGAACGCCCGCAGGCCTGGCGCACCTGGGCCGCCGCCGCAGGCCTGGCCACGGTGCTCATGTACGTGCGCGTGGCCGTCTGGGTGGGCATGTTCGCGCCCGCGTTGCTGGAGCGGCTCCTGCCCGCGCTGGGGTTGTGGGCGTTGTGGACGCTGGTGTGGCCTGGAGCCTCGCCCGCGGCGGGCGCGGAATCGGGGGCGAGCTCGAGCTCGGCAACCCCCTGGGGCTGGAGGCGGCGCTGCTCTTCGGGGTGTTCTACGCCGGGGTCAAGCTCGCCGCCTACGCCGCCGAGGGCTGGCTGGGCTCGGCCGGGGTCTACGCGGTCGCGGCGCTATCGGGTTTGCAGGACCTCGACGCGATCACCATGAGTTTGGCGCGGCTCTTCACCCAGGGCGGCCTGGACGGCGAGGTGGCGCTGCGGGCCATCCTCCTCGCGGCGCTGGTGAACAACGCCGTCAAGGCAGGGCTGGGTTACTTCGGAGAGCGGCGCATGGGTGCGGCGCTCGCGCTGGCGCTGCTCCCCGGCGCGCTCTTGGCCTGGTGGGCGCTGGGCTAGGCACGCGGGCGAAAGACGACCTTGACGAAGCGGCGGGCGCGGGCCGCGTCCAGGGCGTCGCGCCAGTTTTCCAGGGCGAAGGGCGGGCTCACCAGCGCCTCAAGCCCCGGCAGCTGGCCGAGCAGGTCGACCGCGCGGCGGAACGCCGCGGCGTCATAGGTATAGCTGCCGATCCAGTCAAGCTCGGAAAACCAGTGGGGTGAGAAGTCGTGGCGCACCTCGCCGGCGGCGCCCAGGAGGAGCACCCGGCCTCCCTCGGCCGCGGCCCAGGCGGCTTGGTCGAGGCTGGAGGCGCTGCCGGCGGCCTCGACGACCGCCGCGTAGCCCCCACGGTAGACCGGAGCACCCAGTATAGGGCGGTAGCGCCTGGCGCCGAGGTCGGCGAGCGCGGCGGCGGTGTCGGGGTGGACGTAGCTCGCCCCCAGGCTGCGGGCGAGCTCGGCCTGGCGCGGGTGGCGGGCCACCACGTCCAGGCGACCGCCGTGCCCCAGGGTGCGCATCAGGGCCAGCGTCAGCAGGCCGATCGTGCCCGCGCCGATGATCAGGGTAGAAGTTGGAAAGCGGTACCCGTCGCGGCCGCCGAAGGCGCGGTCGAGCCCGCGCAGCGCCACCGCAAGCGGCTCGGCGAGGACTGCGCGCTCGTCGGGAACGCCGTCGGGGATGGAATAGAGCCGCTGGGGACGGGCGACGATCCACCCACCCCAGCCGCCGGGGAGGTCGGCGTTGTAGCCGAGCATGCCCGGGGCCAGCGATCCTTCGGCGACGTTTTCGCACAGGCCCTCCTCGCCGCGGGCGCAGGCGGGGCAGGGCGTGAGCCCCCGCTCGGCGCAGGCCAGCAGCGGGTTCACCGCCACCCGCTGCCCCTCGACCTCGGCCAGGATCTCGTGCCCAAGCACCGCCGGGAAGGAGAAAAAGGGCGAGAGCCGGGGCGAGTTCTTGCCCAGCAGCAACGCCAGGTCGGAGCCGCAGACCCCCGCCAGCCACACCCGGGCCCGCAGCCAGCTCGCAGGCGGCTCCGGGTCGGGCCGCTCGACCAGGCGCAGGGGCAGCGCGGCGGTGGGGTAACGCCGGCCCAGCGCCCGCGCCGCCAGGAAGCGGGGGATGGAAGGGTAGTAGGTCAGCGTCTTCATTGCAATGGGTCGTGTTTGCGCACGTGTGCGAGCTCGTGGCCTGTGGTACGTGGCTTGTGGAAAAGGTCCTTTTCAAGCCGCGAGCTACAAGCTACAAGCCGCTTTAACTCATCGGCACCTGCGGCAGCAGTTTGCCGTCGATGCGCTCGAAGATGTCGTCCACCGAGCGGCCGGTGATCGTCAGGCCGTGGTTCTTGAGGCCCACGACGGCGCGGGAGGGATCGGGGGCTTGCCGGATCTTTTCGGCTACCGCCTCGGCCAGCTGGTAGGTGCCGCAGGGGTAGTTGAACTGGGTCGAGGGCACGCCCTCCATCCAGGCGTGGACGTGAATGATGGCGTTCACCTCGGGGTGTTCGCGGTAGATCATCCAGTGCTCGATGGCGTCTACGCTGACGCGCTTGGGGGTGACCTCGGGCGGAACCTGCAGGACGATGGCGTTCTTCTCCACGTCGTAGTCCTTGACCAGCAGCAGGTCGCGGCCGATCTCGCGCAGGTTCGACTTGTCCACGCCCGAGGCGCTCATCCAGAAGCGCCGTTCGTCCTTGCGGGCCGATAGGTTGCCGTAGGAGAGGCCGCCGATGCCGTAGAGCCGCTTGACGTGGCGCAGGTCCTCAGGTGGGAGGATGGTCTCGATGGGGAAGGGGGCGGGCAGCAGGTCCCACTCGGCCAGTTTGCGCCCGGCGCGGTAGAGAGTGGCGGTTTGCTCATCGCCCTTCCGCAGCTCGGGCTCTAAGGTGGGCTCGAAGACGTTGTCGATCACCAGCACGCTGCAAGCAATGGGGTTGACGCGGGCGTAGACCCGTTCGTAGAAGGCGGGCCCCTCGGGCTCAACGTAGTGGCCGAGCTCGAGCGTGAGGAAGTGGGCCCCCTCGCCTGGGGTGTAGGCGATCATCATGTTCGAAAGCGCCCGCACAATGTAGGGATAGAGCGCCCGCACCGGGTCGGCGGGCATCTCGGGCAGCTCGATTAGGCTGATCACGAAGGTGGCCTTCGAGCGGCGGCGGTAGGGGCGGGCGGCCTCGGGGGTGATGAAGTTGAATACCATCCGCGGCGCTTCGGGCTCCTCTTCGTAGGCATAGCCGTTGGTCTCGAAGGTTTCCCGGAGCGCCTGGGCGAAGGGCTCGAGCCCCGGACTGGGCTGGCCGTTAAACGTGAACACCGCTGCGTCCTTGCGTTCCATGCGGTCCCTCCTTTGCTTTCGTTGGGAAACATTCTAGCGCATTTAGATGACGCAAAAATGTATTTTCCCTGGTACTGCATGAGCGGTTCACTTATGTTGGAGCCCCTGGGGTACAATCGGGGACGTGAAGGCCATTAAGCCCCACCTGCTTGCCCTGCCCGACTACCCCTACACCGCCCGGCAGGCACTGATCAAGCTCGATCAAAACGAAAGCCCCTACGGCCTGCCGCCCGAGCTGAAGGCCGAGCTGGCGGCGCGGCTGGAGGCGCTGCCGCTCAACCGCTACCCCGAGATGCACGCCGAGCGGCTGGTCGAGCGCATCGCCGACTTCGAGGGCTGGCCCGCCTCGGGGGTGGTGGTGGGGTCCGGCTCCAACACCCTCATCGCCGCGCTGGTGACCGCGGCGCTGCGGGTGCTGGACGTGCAGCCTTCCTTCGTGCACTACAAGCACGTCGCCGATCTGCTGGGCACGCCCTACCGCGCGGTGCCGCTCGAGGAGGGCTTCAAGCTGCCCGTGGAAGGGCTGCTGGCCGCGCTCGTGGAGGCCGAGACGGCCGGGGTCTTCTTCCTGCCCAACCCCCACACCCCCACGGGCGCGTTCTTCGTTCCCGAGCGGGTGCAGGTGCTTTGCGAGGCCGCGGCCCAGCACGGCTGGCTGATGGTTCTTGACGAGGCCTACTACCAGTTCGCCCCCGCCGACCTCAAGCGCCAGGCCCTGGGACAGCCTCACCTGGCGGTGCTGCGCACCTTCTCCAAGGCCTGGGGGCTGGCGGGCGCGCGCGCGGGCTATCTGCTCGCCTCCGACGAGGTGGCCCGGGTGGTGCGCCACCTGATGCCGCCCTTCGGCGTGCCCGCGCCCACGGTGCTGGCGGTGGAGCTGGCGCTCGAGCACCCGGGCTACGTCACCGAGGCGGTGGAGAAGGTGCGGCGCGAGCGCGAGCGCGTCTACCTCGAGCTCAAGGCCCACCCCTCCTGGACCGTTTATCCCAGCCACACCAACTTCCTACTTGTGCGCACCCCCGACGCGGCGGCGGCCTTCGAGGGTTTGCTGAAGCGCGGCATCCTGGTGCGTCGCCAGGACCACATTCCCGGGCTCGAGGGCGCCATCCGCGTGACCATCGGCACCCCCGTCGAGAACGACGCTTTCTTGCAGGCGGCCTTTGAGCTGGCCAAGGAGGAGAAGGAGAGCGAAGGTGCGGCAAGCGAAGATTGAGCGCATCACCAGCGAGACCGAGGTGCGCCTCGAGCTGGGCCTCGATGGGCCGGCGGGCGGCGAGCTGCGCACCGGCATAGGCTTCCTCGACCACATGCTCGCGCAGTTGCAGGGCCATGGGCGCTTTTGGCTTGAAGTGGAGGCGCGCGGCGACCTCGAGGTGGATGTTCACCACCTCGTCGAGGACGTTGGCATCGCCCTGGGCATGGCGCTCGACCGTGCCCTCGAGGGGCGCGTGGGCATAGAGCGCTACGGTAGCGCCTTCGCGCCCATGGATGAGACGCTGGTCCACGCCGTGCTCGACTTCTCGGGCCGGCCCCACCTGGCCTTCGAGCCCGAGCGGCTCGACGTGGCCGGTGAGGCCGGCGGCGTCAACGTCTACCACTTGCGCGAGTTCCTGCGCGGGCTCGCGAACCACGCCGGACTCACGTTGCACCTGCGCGTACTCGCCGGGCGCGAGGCCCATCACGTAATCGAGGCCTCCTTCAAGGCCCTGGCGCGCGCGCTCTACGCGGCCACACGCGTGACCCGCGACGACCTGCCCAGCAGCAAGGGCGTTCTCTAGCCCCATCCATGCGTACGCTCGTCATCGACTACGGCTCCGGCAACCTGAGAAGCGCCGCTAAGGCGCTTGAGGCCGCGGGCTACCGGGTGCGGGTCGGCTCCGATCCGGCGGAGGCGGCGGAGGCGGTGCTCTTGGTGCTGCCGGGTCAGGGCCACTTCGCCCAGGTGGCCGCCAACTTCCGCTCCTCGGGCTTCGAGGAGGTCGTGCGCGCGCACGTCGCCGCCGGCCGGCCCTTTCTGGGCATCTGCGTGGGGCTGCAGCTTCTCTTCGAGGCCTCCGAGGAGGCTCCGGGGGTGCCGGGGCTGGGGCTGATCCCCGGCACGGTGCGGCGCTTTGCAGCGCGCAAGGTGCCGCAGATGGGCTGGAACACGGTGCGCTTCGCCCCGGGGCCGATCGAGCGCTTCGACGGCCGCCACTTCTACTTCGTCCACTCCTACTACGCGCCGCTGACCCCCCACAGCGCCGGGGTGGCCAGCTACGAGGGCACCGACTTCACCGCGCTCTACCTGAAGGATAACGTGGTGGCGCCGCAGTTCCACCCCGAAAAGAGCAGCCGTGCGGGTCTGGCGTTGTTGCGGGAGCTGAAGAACTACTTCGAGGCCACGGCCTTCTCGAGGTCCTCGGAACGCACCAGGTAGCCCTGGGCCCCCACGTGGGTGGCCACCAGCGCGCCGGCGACGTTTGCCTGACGCGCGGCGGCGATTAAGTCGCGACCCTCCATGACCGCCGCGGCGAAGGCGGCGGTGTAGGCGTCGCCTGCTCCTGTGGAGTCGATCACGTCGTCCACTACGTAAGGCTCCACCAGCGCCTCGGTGTCGGGGGTAACGACCATCGAACCGAGCGCACCCAGCTTGATGACCGCGCGCTCGATGCCGTAGGCGCGCAGTTTCCCCACTCCGTCGCTGATCGAGCCCTCGCCGGTGAGGGCGGCCAGCTCGTGCTGGTTCATTAGCAGGTAGTCTACGCCCTTGAGGTCTTCGAGCAGGTGGGTGCCAGCGTCGCGGATGGCGCCGGTGCCGAGGTCGGCGAAGATGGGGATCTTCCGTTTGACCGCGGCGGCCATGGCCTTGAGGGCGTACTCTCGGCTAGGGCCGCCGGCGAGGGCGTAAGCCGAGACCACCAGGGCATCGGTTTGGTCGAGCGAGCGGGCGCGAAAGGCGGCGGCGTCGAGGTGTCGGCTCGCGCCCGCGCTCGAGACCATGGTGCGCTCGCCGCCCGCGATCACGAAGATCAGGACGCTCGAGGTAGGGTGCACGTCGTCTTCCTGGAGGAGGCTGAGGTCTACGCCGGTTTCCTTGAGGTTGACCAGGGCGGCGTCGCGGAAGGGCCCTGTACCCACGCGCGCCACCAGCGTGGCCTTGTGGCCCATTCGGGCCAGGTTGGCCGCCACGGTGGCCGCCGCGCCCCCGGGCTTGATGAGGGCGCGCCGCGCAGGCGTCTCCTCACCGGGACCGGGCATGGTGTCCACGAAATAAATTAAGTCTACCGAGACGTCCCCGATCACAAAAAACCGCATCGTGCCTCCTCAGGCGGATTGTTTTATACCATAGTACACCCTCGTCGCCATCCTCCGGTGCGGGGGGACCACTGCAAGCTTGACTTTCCGATAAACGTACTAGGAGTTCTTAGGGCATAGCCCCTTATTGCAAACGCTTACTATTTTCACGGCGTTCGACGCCGGGGAGGTTGCGTGATGAGTGAGGTTGCACTGGCAAGGCTGCAGTTCGCCACCACGACGACGTTCCACTTCTTCTTCGTCCCGCTGACGCTGGGGCTCGTCATCCTGGTGGCCATCATGGAGACCCTCTACGTCGTCCGAGGTGACGAGAAGTACAAGCGTATGGCGAAGTTCTGGGGAACGCTCTTCCTCATTAACTTCGCCATTGGCGTCGCCACCGGCCTGGTGCAGGAGTTCCAGTTCGGCATGAACTGGTCGGAGTACTCCCGCTTCATGGGCGATATCTTCGGGGTGCCGCTGGCCATCGAGGCGCTGCTGGCCTTTTTCATGGAATCCACCTTTATCGGCGTCTGGGCCTTCAGCTGGGACAAGCTGCCCAAGAAGCTGCACGCGGCGCTGATCTGGCTGGTGGCGCTGGGGTCCAACCTCTCGGCCTTCTGGATCCTGGTGGCCAACTCCTTCATGCAGCGTCCCACCGGCTACGTGCTCCGCAACGGCCGGGCGGAGCTCGAGAGCTTCGTCGCCATCGCCACCAACCCCAACGTCTTCTACCAGTTCACCCACGTCTTCTTCGCCGGGCTCAGCACCGGCGCCTTCGTGGTGATGGGCATCAGCGCCTGGCATCTGCTGCGCCGGCGCGAGGTCGCGGAGTTCGCCGCCTCGATGAAGATCGGCGTGATCGCGGCGCTCGTGGGCTCGATCATGGTGGCCACGGTGGGCCACTTCCAGGCGCAGTACATCATTCACGAGCAGCCGATGAAGTTCGCCGCCATGGAAGGGGTCTGGGAAGACACCCCCGACCCCGCCCCCTGGAGCCTCTTCGCCATCATCGACGAGAACAGGCAGGAGAACCCGGTGAACATCGAGATCCCCTACCTGGGCTCGCTGCTGTCGTACAACAAGCTCTCCGGCAGCATCACCGGGATGAAGACGATCCAGAGGGAGTACGAGGCCAAGTACGGCCCGGGCAACTACATCCCGCCGGTCAAGTGGACCTACTGGAGCTTCAGGGTGATGGTTCTGGTGGGCGGCTTGATGATCCTGCTGGCGCTTTGGGGCCTGGCGCTCTGGGGCCGCTTCGAGACCTCCAGGGCCTTCCTGGTCTCCTCGATCTGGATGATCGCGAGTCCCTTCATCGCCAACTCCACCGGCTGGTGGGTGGCCGAGATCGGCCGCCAGCCCTGGATCGTGCAGGGGCTCCTCAAGACCAGCGAGGCGGTGACGCCGGCCTCGGTGGTTCCGGCGGGGACGGTGCTCCTCAGCCTGATCGGCTTCAACCTACTTTACCTGGTGCTCGGTCTCATCGACCTCGGCCTGATGATCAAGTACGCCCAGCGGCCCATGCGCGAGCCCGAGGAAGCGGGCGACGAGGCGCTGGCCTACTAGGAGGCGGTCATGGATCTGCACGTGGTCTGGTTCGTATTGATTACGGTGCTGTTCGCGGGGTTCTTCTTCCTGGAGGGCTTCGACTACGGCGTGGGCATGTGGCTGCCCTTCCTGGGCAAGAGCGACGCCGAGCGGCGGGCGATCATCAACGCCATCGGTCCCGTCTGGGACGGTAACGAGGTCTGGATGATCACCGCAGGCGGAGCGATGTTTGCCGCCTTTCCGCACTGGTACGCCACCCTCTTCAGCGGCTTCTACCTGGCGCTCTTTCTGATGCTGCTGGCGCTGATTCTGCGCGGCGTGGCCTTTGAGTACCGCAGCCTGCACGAGGATTCGGGCTGGCGGACGCGCTGGGACTGGGCTATCTTCTTTGGCTCGGCGGTGCCCGCCTTCCTCTGGGGCGTGGCCGTGGCCAACCTGATCCGCGGCGTGCCCATCGACGCCCACATGCAGTACACCGGCACCTTTTGGACGCTGCTCAATCCCTACGGGCTGCTCGGCGGCCTGGCCGCCGTGGCCGTCTTCCTGGTCCACGGCGGGCACTTCCTGGCGCTCAAGATCGAGGGCGAGCTGGCCGCGCGGCCGCGGCGGGCGGCCCACGCCGCCTGGTGGCCCGCGGTGGTTGCGCTGGTGCTGTTCGTGCTGGGCCTCTTCGGCTACCGCGGCTACCTGGACAAGGGCGCGCTAGCGCTGCTGGTGGCGCTGGTGGCGGCCGTGGCTTTCGTGGCCGTGCGCTTCCTGGGCGACCGCGCCGCTTTCTGGTCGGGCGGGTTCGCCATCGTGCTGGCCACGGTTACGGTCTTCGTCGCCCTCTTTCCCAACGTCATGCCCTCGACCCTCAACCCCGACTGGAGCCTGACCATCTACAACGCCTCAGCCAGCAACTACACCCTGGGCGTGATGACGGTGGTGGCGCTCGTCTTCACCCCGCTGGTCCTGCTCTACCAGGGTTGGACCTACTGGGTTTTCCGCAGTCGCGTGCGCGTGGGCGAGGGCGGTTACTGAGGTAGGCGCGTGAGGCTGGACCGCCGTCTATTGAGCGCGGCCCGGCGGACCCCCGCCTTGCTCGGCCTGAGTCTGGGGCTCCGGCTGGCGGCGGGGGCCGCCATCGTGGCCGAGGCGGCGATCGTCGCCCGGCTGGTGAACGCCGCCTTCTTGCAGGGCGCGGACCGGGCCGACCTCACCGACCTCTTCGCGGCGCTGCCGCTGGCCATCGTGCTGCGGGCCGTCTTTAGCGGCTGGGCTAGCGAGCGGGCCGGGGCGCTGGCGGCGGCGGTCAAGGAAGACCTGCGCCGCCGCCTGACCGAACACACCCTGGCGCTGGGCCCGGCGCGGATGGGCGGGGTGGGCTCCGCCGGGCTGGCCACGGTGCTGGCCGAGGGGGTCGAGGGGGTAGAGCCCTTCTTCAAGGGCTACCTGCCAGCGCTGGCCCAGGCGGCCTTCCTGCCGCTTTTGATCCTGCTGGTCGTCTTTCCCCTCGACTGGCCGAGCGGTTTCGTGCTGCTGGTGACGGCGCCGCTGATCCCGATGTTCATGATCCTGATCGGGCGCTGGGCCGGCAACTTGGCGCAGAAGCAGTGGCGGGCGCTGCACCTGCTGGGGGCTTACTACCTTGACGCCCTGCGCGGCCTGGCCACCCTCAAGCTCTTCGGGGCCGAGGCGCGGGCGCTGTTGCGCATCGAGCGGCTGGTGCGCGTTCACCGCGACGCCACCTTACGGGTGCTGCGGGTGGCCTTTCTCTCGGCGCTGGTGCTCGAGCTGATGGCCACCCTGGCGACGGCGATCGTCGCCGTCGAGGTGGGAATGCGCCTTCTAGCCGGGCGGATGCAGTTTCTGCCCGCCTTCACGGTGCTATTACTGGCGCCAGAGTTCTACCAGCCGCTGCGCAACCTGGGCAGCCAGTTCCACGCCGCCGAGGACGCGGCGGCCGCGGCCGAGGCGGTTTACGGCCTGCTAAAGACGCCGGCTCCGGATTCCCCTGAGCGTCCCAAACCGGCCCCGACCGCGCCGGTGGAGCTGGCGCTGGAGGGGGTGCGCTTCGGCTACGGCGAGCGCCCGGTCTTCGACGGGATCGACCTGACCGTGCCCGCCGGCCAGTTCCTGGCGCTGGTGGGGCCCAGCGGGGCCGGCAAGAGCACGCTGGTGCAGCTCCTGCTGGGCTTTCTGACCCCACAGGCGGGGCGGGTACGCGCGGGTGAGGCGGGGCTGGACGAGATAGCGCCGGAAGACTGGCGGCGGCAGGTCGCCTGGGTGCCGCAAAGACCCTTCTTGCAGGAGGGGACGGTGCGCGAGAACCTGTTGCTGGCCAGACCGGACGCCAGCCAGGAAGAGCTGGAACGGGCCGCGCACGACGCCGGCGCGCTCGGCTTCATCGAGGCGTTGCCGCACGGCTGGGAGACGCGGCTGGGCGAGGACGGCGGCGGCCTTTCCGGCGGCCAGCTGCAGCGGCTGGCGCTGGCGCGGGCCTTCCTCAAGGACGCCCCCTTCGTCTTCCTCGACGAGCCCACCGCCCACCTGGACGGCGAGAGCGAGCGCCGCATTCACGAGGCGCTGGCGCGGCTGGCGACGGGGCGGACGCTGATCGTGGTCGCCCACCGGCTCGACGCCGCGGCGCTGGCCGGCCGGGTAGTCGTTTTGGATCGCGGGCGGGTGATCTGCGACGGCAAACACGACGAGTTGCTCGCCGGCTGCGCGCTCTACCGCGAGCTGTGGCGCACCTTTCAGGAGGCCGCAGCATGAAGGTGCAGCTGCGCCTGCTGGCGCTGGTGCGGCCCTATCTGGGCTGGATGCTGGCCGCGGGCTTGAGTGGCCTCTTCACCGTGCTGGCCGGCGTCGGCCTGATGGCGACCTCGGCCTACCTGATAGCCAAGGCTGCCCTGCGCCCGGAGACCTACCTGCTGATGCTGCCGATTACCGGCGTCCGCTTCTTTGGCCTTTCGCGCGGCGTCTTCCGCTACGGCGAGCGGCTTTTGGGCCACGAGGCGACCTTCCGCATCCTGGGGCGGCTCAGGGTCTGGCTCTTCGAGCGCCTGATCCCGCTGGCCCCGGCGGGATTGGTGCGGCGGCACTCGGGCGACGTGATGGCCCGGGTGACCCAGGACGTCGAGACGCTGGAAAACTACTTCGTGCGGGTGCTGGCCCCCAGCTTCGTCGCCCTGGGCACGCTGGCGCTGGTGGGGGCCTATCTCTGGAGTTTCGCCCCCAACTTTGCCCTTAGCTTTGCCGCGTTCTTCGTGCTCGCCGGCGTCGCCTGGCCGCTCGGCGCGATGCGGCTCGGGCGCGCGCCGGGTGCCGTGCGGGTGGCCGCCCAGGCCCGGCTCAAGCGCCACGCGGTTGACCTGGCGCGGGGACTGGGCGAGCTGCTCGTCTACGGCGGGGCGCGTGAGCGCGCCGCGGCTCTGGGCGCGGCCGCCAGCGAGAGCCGACGGGCCGAGGCGCGGCTGGCACGCGTGGAGGGGCTGGGTGAGGGGGGCACCCTGCTGCTGGCGCACGCCGCGCTCTGGGCGGTGCTGTGGCTGGGGGTCGGCTGGGTGCGCCAGGGTGGCATGGACGGCGTCTATCTGGGGGTGGTGGCGCTGGCGACGCTGGCGGCCTTCGAGGCGGCCTTCGCCCTGCCGCTGGCCTGGCAGACATTAGGGGCGGTGCAGGCGGCGGCGAGGCGCATCTTCGAGCTGGCCGACGCCGAGCCGCCGGTGCGCGAGCCGGCCGAGCCCAAACGGCCGCCCTCGCCGCTGCCGCTGGTGCTCGAGGGGGTTTCCTTCCGCTACCCGGAAGACGAACGCATGGTCATCGAGAACCTCGACCTGCGGCTCGAGCCCGGCGAGCGGCTGCTGGTGCGGGGCGGCTCGGGAGCGGGTAAAACGACGCTCGCCTGGATCTTGCTCAAGTTCCTGGAGCCCACCGAAGGGCGCATCTCGATGGGCGGGGTGGACTACCGCGAGCTGGCGGGCGGTGAGGTTCGCCGCCACTTCGCGGTGGTGGACCAGCGGCCCCACCTCTTCGCCGGCACGCTGCGCGAGAACCTGCTGCTGGCCCGGCCCGAGGCCACCGAAGAAGATTTGTGGCGGGCGCTTGAGCAAGCGCGGCTGGCGGGCTGGGTGCGGGCCCAGCCCGCCAGCCTCGACACCCCGCTGGGCGAGGGCGGGGCCGGGCTTTCCGGCGGCCAGGCGCGGCGGCTGGCGGTGGCGCGGGCGCTGCTGAAGGACGCTCCCATCTGGATCCTCGACGAGCCCACCGAGGGCCTGGATCCGGTGACGGCGCGCGAGCTCGCGGCCGCCCTGGACGCGGCGCTGGCGGGGAAGACGGTGCTCGCCATCAGCCACCAGCCGCTGGGAATGGGCTTCGACCGGGTGCTCGAGCTGGGCGCCTAGGGCCGTGGAGGGCGGCGCCTTTTTCATCTTCGTCATTTAGTTAGTTCGTAAAACTAACTAAGGAGGTAGACCCGGAATGCGGGACGAACTTTATGACGCCGCCGACGAATTCTTCACCCTGATGACGCGCCTGCGTCGGATGGGGGTGGGCGCGTCGCCACCTGAGATGACCCAGATCTCGCCCGCCCTCATGGCCCTTGTTGAGCAGGTGGCTGCGGTGCCCGACAGCAGCATCGTGGACCTTGCCCGGAGGCTCGAGCGCGCGGTGCCCACCGTGAGCGTCGAGGTTCGCCACCTGGTGGACGCGGGGTTGGTGGCCCGCCGGCCGCATCCGCAGGATGGGCGCGCAGTGCAGGTATTCCTCACCTCCGAGGGCCGTGCGCTCTACGAGCGGGTGCAGCGGGCCCGGCGGGACACCCTGGCGCGCCTGCTTTCCGGGTTGACCTCCGAAGAACGCGCCACGCTCTTGCGGCTGCTCGGCAAGGCGATGCAGGCCCTCGAGCGCGAGGACGAACTCCAGGAGGAAGGGAGCACGAAGACATGACGGCACGTATGAAAGTTGCAGCGATACTGGCGTTCATCATCGGCGGCATGGCCATCTTCTCGGGCGGGCAGGTGGTCCTGCTTGGCAAGGAGCAGAACTACTACGTCATCAGCTGGCTGCCCTACTACAACTTCACCATGGGGGTGATCACCTTTTTCGTCACCGCGGTGCTGCTGTGGAAGAACTCCCCCTACGCCCGCGCGGCGGCGCTCGCCACCTTCGCCGCCCACGCGACGGTGATGCTCATCCTCCAGACCGCCTACCGCGACGTGGTCGCGGGGGAGAGCATCAAGGCCATGACCCTGCGCCTGAGCGTGTGGACGGTCATCCTCATCCTCGTTTACTGGCCACAGAAGCGCGAGGCCACGGCCTCGAGCTAGGCCAGGCCACCACCTCCCCCTTCTTGGGCCCCGCGCCGCCGGATGGCGGCGCGGGGCCGTTTGCGGCTCCTGGCCCGCGTTCCCGTGACCGCAGGCCTCCTTGAAATTGGACCGCTCGGCGCCAAAGAACCGCGCCCGGAACGGCCAGGGCTGCACATTTGTGAAACCTTAATCCGACCCCCTAGGCTAAATGTCCCTATAAGCCCTACGCCCCCCATGGCATCGTCAAGATGACCGTTTGACACCAAGGGAGGCAAGGGTATGGCGAAGAACAGCAAAGGTACGAGGGAAGGCCTGAGCGTCGACCGACGCAGCCTCATCAAGGCGGCGGCGGCCAGCGCGGCGGCGGCCGCGGCGGGGATCTCCGTGGCCCAGAAGGACGCCCAGGCCGCCGAGAGCGACTGGCGCTGGGACAAGGCGGTCTGCCGCTTCTGTGGCACCGGCTGCGGCGTCATGGTGGCCACCAAGAACGACCGCATCGTGGCCGTCAAGGGCGACCCGCTCGCGCCGGTGAACCGCGGCCTCAACTGCATCAAGGGCTACTTCCTGGCCAAGATTATGTACGGCAAGGACCGCCTGACGCGCCCGCTCTTGCGCGTGAACAGCAAGGGTGAGTTCGACAAGAAGGGCGAGTTCAAGCCGGTTTCCTGGAAGAAGGCCTTCGAGGTCATGGCCGACCAGTTCAAGAAGGCGTACGGCGAGCTCGGTCCCACCGGCATCGCCTTCTTCGGCTCGGGTCAGTACACCATCCAGGAGGGCTACGCGGCCAGCAAGCTCCTGAAGGGTGGCTTCCGCTCCAACAACATCGACCCCAACGCCCGCCACTGCATGGCCAGCGCCGTGGCCGGCTTCATCCAGACCTTCGGCATCGACGAGCCCGCGGGCTGCTACGACGACATCGAGCTCACCGACAGCTTCGTCCTCTGGGGCTCGAACATGGCCGAGAACCACCCGGTCCTCTGGGCCCGTATCGTCGACCGCAAGCTCTCCGAGCCCGACCGGGTCAAGGTCTACGTGCTCACCACCTACCACCACATGAACGCCGATATGGCGGACGTGTCCATCGTCTTTAAGCCGCACACCGACCTGGCCATCCAGAACTACATTCTGCGCGAGATCGTCTACAACCACCCCGAGGCCATCGACCAGGAGTTCGTGGACAAGTACACCACCTTCGCCACGGGCTACGTCGACATCGGCTACGGGATGCGCTCGAACCCCGACCACCCCAAGTACTCGGAGAAAGAGCGCGAGACGATGCGCAAGGAGCTGGCCAAGACGATCTCCGAGGCCGAAGCCAAGGCGCTCGCCTTCCTGGGGGTCAAGCCGGGCGACACCCTGGAGATGAAGCACCGCAAGGTGGCGGGCTCGCACTGGCAGATCGGCTTCGACGACCTCAAGAAGGCGCTCGAGCCCTACACCCTCGACTTCGTGGCCGAGCTGGCCAAGGGCGACCCCGACGAGCCGCTTGACGCCTTCAAGGAGAAGCTGCGCGGCCTCGCCCAGCTCTACATCGAGCAGGGGCGTAAGGTGGTCAGCTTCTGGACGATGGGCTTCAACCAGCACACCCGCGGCACCTGGGTCAACGAGCAGATCTACGCCATCCACCTGCTGCTCGGTAAGCACGCCAAGCCGGGCTCCGGCGCGTTCAGCCTCACCGGCCAGCCCTCGGCCTGCGGTACCGCGCGCGAGGTCGGCACCTTCGCCCACCGCCTCCCTTCCGACATGATCGTGGGCAACCCCAAGCACCGCGAGATCGCCGAGAAGATCTGGCGCCTGCCGCCGAAGACGATCAACCCCAAGGTGGGTTCGAACTTCGTCCAGATCATGCGCGACCTCGAGGACGGCAAGATCAAGTGGGTCTGGGTGCACGTCAACAACCCCTGGCAGAACACCGCCAACGCCAACCACTGGATAAAGGCCGCCCGCGAGATGGACAACTTCATCGTCGTCTCCGAGGTCTACCCGGGCATCTCTACCAAGGTGGCCGACCTGATCCTGCCCACCGCGATGATCTACGAGAAGTGGGGGGCCTACGGCAACTCCGAGCGCCGCACGCAGCACTGGCGCCAGCAGGTCACGCCGCCGGGCATGGCCATGCCCGACATCTGGCAGTACATGGAGTTCGCCAAGTTCTTCAAGCTCAGTGAGGTCTGGAAGGAGCACAAGCTCCCCGACGGCACCGTACTGCCCGACGTGCTCGAAGATGCCAAGGCCATGGGCTACGACCCCGAGCAGACCCTCTTCGACGTCCTCTTCAACCACCCCGAGATGCGCAAGTACGCCTGGCCCGATCCCATCGGCGAGGGCTTCCAGAACACCGAGGCCGAGGGGGACGGGCGGCCCATCCAGGACGCCGAGGGCAAGCCCTTCAAGGGCTACGGCTTCTTCGTGCAGAAGGCGCTGTGGGAGGAGTACCGTCAGTTCACGCTCGGCACCGGGCACGACCTGGCCGACTTCGACACCTACCACCGCGTGCGCGGCCTGCGCTGGCCGGTGGTTGACGGTAAGGAGACCCCCTGGCGCTTCAACGCCAAGTACGACCCCTTCGCCCGCAAGGCCAACCCGGGTGGCGACTTCGCCTTCTACGGCAAGGCGCAGAAGAAGATCCCCAAGGGCACGCTCACCGGTCCCGAGGCGGGCACGAGCGTCGACCTCACCAACCGCGCCAAGATCTTCTTCCGGCCCTACATGGATCCGCCCGAGATGCCGGACGAGAACTACCCCTTCTGGCTCGTTACCGGGCGCGTGCTCGAGCACTGGCACTCCGGCACGATGACCATGCGCGTGCCCGAGCTCTACCGCGCTGTGCCCGAGGCGCTGGCCTACATGAACCCCGCTGACGCCAGCGAGATCGGCGTCAAGGACGGCCAGTTCGTCTGGGTGGAGAGCCGCCGCGGCAAGGTCAAGGTGCGCGTCGAGACCCGCGGGCGTAACCGTCCGCCCAAGGGGCTCATCTTCGTGCCCTGGTTCGACGAGCGCGTGCTCATCAACAAGGTCACCAACGACCAGCGCTGCCCGATCTCCAAGCAGACCGACTACAAGAAGGCTGCGGTGAAGATCTACCCGGCCTAGGGAGACGTTCGTGGGAGACGTTAACAAGACCCGTCGCAAGATGATCTTCCGGACGCTCCAGGGCGTGACCCTTGCCGCGGTCGGGGGGACCTTCTGGGCGGGTTTTGTGCACGAGAACGCCCAGGCCGAGCTGGTGCTGCGCCCGCCGGGGGCGCGGCCCGAGCCCGACTTCCTGGCTACCTGCATCCGTTGCGGGCTCTGCGTGGAGGCGTGCCCCTACGACACCCTGCGGCTCGGCGCCTACGGCGAGCCGGTGCCGGTGGGCACGCCCTATTTCAAGCCGCGCGAGGTGCCCTGCTACCTCTGCGAGGACATTCCCTGCGCGGTCGCCTGTCCCACCGACGCCCTCGACCTCGTGGGCCTCACCGACGAGGACGGCGAGCTCGACGTGAGCAAGTCGCGCATGGGCGTGGCCGTGGTGGACTACAACAACTGCATCGCCAACCGCGGCCTGCGCTGCGACGCCTGCGTGCGCGCCTGCCCTTACATCGACGACGCCATCTACATCGATACGCGGCGCAACCCCCGCACCGGCAAGCACGCCATGCTCGTGCCCGTGGTCGACGCCGACTACTGCACCGGCTGCGGCCTGTGTGAGTATGCCTGCGTGACCGAGGAGCCCGCGATCATCGTGCTGCCCCGCGATGTGGCGTTGGGTAAGGCGGGCGAGCACTACGAGCTGCCGCCGCCCAAGTTCACGCCCGAGGAGCCTTCCGATGAGATCTAGACTGCGCCGGCTCTACCACCGCTACCGCTTCCTGGTCCTGCGCCGCGTCGTGCAGGTGGGCATCCTGTTCCTCTTCTTCGCCGCCAACGCCTGGGGCTGGACGGTGCTCACCGGTGACCTCAGCAGCTCGCGCCTCTTCGACCGCATCACGCTGGCCGACCCGCTGGCGGTACTGCAGCTCCTGCTCGCGGGCGGGGCGGTGGCTGTGGAGGTGCTCCTGGGCGCGGCGATCGTGCTCGTCGCCTACGCCCTTTTGGGGCGCGCCTTCTGCTCGTGGGTCTGTCCAGTGAACCTCATCACCGACGCGGCCGAGTGGACGCGCAACCGCCTCGGCTTCCGCGAGCCGCCGCTGATGTACCTCAACCGCAAGATGCGCTACATCGTGCTCGTGATGGTGCTCGTGCTCAGCTTCCTGCTGGCGCTACCGGTGTTCGAGTTCGTGAGCCCCATCAGCGCCGCCGCGCGCGGCGTGGCCTTTGGCATGGGCATGGGGTGGGCGCTATTGCTGGCGATCTTCCTCTTCGACCTCTTCGTGGTGCGTCACGGCTACTGCGGCCACATCTGCCCGCTCGGAGCCTTTTACAGCCTCATCTCGCGCTTCCGGGTGGTGCGCGTGCGGCACGTGAAGGACAACTGCACGCTTTGCGGGGCCTGCTTCGCGGCCTGCCCCGAGACCCACGTGCTCTCGCTCGTGGGAAAGCACGACGGAACGGTGAACAACCCGGAGTGCACGAACTGCTTCAGGTGCGTCGAAGTCTGTGACGACGACGCGCTCTTCGTAAGCCTTACGGGAGGATGGTCCGAATGAAGGAGATGAAGACCCTGGTTTTGCTCTTGGGACTGTTCGTCGTGGTCGTGGTGGGTTTGATCGCCTACACCACGGCGAAGAAGAACGCCGAGGCCCAGACGGCCCCGGCCGTGACGACCACCGAGACGGTAGCTCAGCCCGCCCAGACGGAGCCCACGACGGATACGGGCACGGCGGGCACGGTGGGCGGCATCCGCACCACCGACCCGCTCCAGTCGGGTAGCGAGGAGCTGCCGCTACCCAGCGAGAACGCCCCTGCGCCCGGTGCGGCCGAGCGTCTGCCGCGCGCCTACGAGAACGCGCCACCGCAGATTCCCCACTCGATCGATGGGCTCGTGCCCATCACCCTGTCGAACAACGCCTGCTTGAGCTGCCACGTGCCCGAGGTGGCCCCCAGCGTGGGCGCCACCCCGCTGCCGCCCACCCACCTGCAGATGGACCTCTTCTCGGAGAGCGAGGGCAAGAAGGTGCCGGTGGACCCCTCGCGCTACAACTGCACCCAGTGCCACGTACCGCAGGCCGGGGTGAATCCGCCGGTGGCCAACGAGTTCCAGCCCGACTTCCGCAACCCCGAGGCGCAGAACAAGTCCACCCTCTTCGATCAGTGGAACGAGGGGGTGCAGTAGTTGCAGAGGCGGGCCTTCCTTGGGCGCTGGGTGGAGGGCGCGGGTCGCCGCGCCCTCCCGCCCTATGCGCCCCGGGGCGCGGAGCTCGGGGCCTGCCTTGCCTGCTCCGGCCCTTGCGTGGAGGTTTGCACGGAAGAAACGGGCGTGCTTCGGCGCGACGACGCCGGCCGGCCCTACCTAGCCTTTGAGGAGGCGGGCTGTACTTTCTGCCGCGCCTGCCTGGAGGCCTGTCCCGAGGGCGTTTTGCGCGAGGAGGTGGAGCGCTGGCCGCTGGCGCGGTTCTGGATCGACACCTCCGCCTGCCTCGCCCACCAGGGCAGCGTCTGCGTGGCCTGCGTGCAGGCCTGTCCCGAAAGGGCGGTTAAGCTACAGGGGATGTGGAAGCCCGAGATCCTGACCGATCGGTGCACGGGTTGCGGTCTGTGCGTCGCACCCTGTCCGGTGGAGGCGGTGCGATGGTCCGGCTAGCCGCCGCCCTGCTCTTCGTGCTGGGCTCGCTGGCCGCCGCGGTGGAGCTGGGCGCGCCGGTCACGGCCTGGACGGCGGCCGGGGAGGCGATCTACCTCGGCGCCGAGGACGGGCGGGTGCTGCGTTACCTGCCCGAAGAAGACGCGGTGACGGAGGTGTGGCGACTGCCGCTGCTCGAGCTCGTGACCGGCCCCTTGCAGCCCAAGCTCTACAGCCTCGACGCGCGGGGCGACGAGCTGCTTTGGGTGCGGGAGGGGGCGCATGGCTTTCGGGTGATCGAGCGTTTTCGCGAGGGCGGCGCGCCCGAGGTGGTCCTGGACGAAACCGCCGAGCTGCCGGTGATGGCCGCGTGGTTCCTGGCGCCGGACCGCGTGGTTGCGGTGCTGCTCGACGGCGAGGTGGTCTGGGTGGACGCCGCGGGGCGGGTGGAAAGGAGGCTTCAGGTCACCCGCAGCGCGGTGGGCGCGGCGGCCAAGCACGGGACGCTGCTGGCCGTGGGCGACGAGGGTGGCCTCGTGACCCTGATGGACTTGGAGGGCGCGCGCATCTTGGGCCAGGCGGCCATGCACCGCGACAAGGTGCTGGCCCTGACGCTGGGCGAACGCTGGGCGCTCTCGGGCGGGCGCGACCGCCGGGCCGCAGCCTGGGCGCTCGAGGGAACGACGACCCTGGCCTTGCGGGCCGAGTTCTTCGTTTACGCGGTGGCGCTGGACGCAGAGGAGCGGCTGGCCGCCTATACCTATGACGAGTCGGGTACGCTACGCATCGTAGACCTGGTTGAACGCCGCGAGGTGCGGCGGGCGCCCGGGTTCGAGGGGGCGGACCGGCTCATGTTCTGGGGCGAGGACTGTTTGGTCGTGGCCGACGAGTACGGCCGCGTGCGTTGCTGGAGGTGGCGATGAACATCTCGGGACTGGTGGTGCGGGTACAGCCCTCGCGCATGCGCGAGGTGCGTGAGGCGATCGAGGCGGCGGGGCTGGGCGAGGTGTCCACCGACGACGGCGAGAACACCCTCGTGGTGGTGGTCGAGGCCGAGGACACGGCCAAGGAGATGGCGATCTACCGCACGATCGAGGGGATCGAGGGAGTGCTCGCGGTGGAGCTGGCCTACACCTACAGCGAGGAGCTCGAGCAGGCGCGCGACCGCCTAGAGGTGGGCGACGGCGTGCCGCGGGTGCTGTCCGACGACGTGCCGCCGGAGGAGGTTCGCTACGGTGGCGACGTGCGCAACTGGATTCGCCGGATCCAGGACGACGGGAAGGAAGACCCGACCGCCTAACGCAACCACTCGAGCGCTCCGGTGGAGACGTCGTAGACCGCGCCCTTGAGCACGAGTTCGCCGCTACGGACGCGCCCGCCCAGAACCTCCGAGGCGTTGCGCAGGGCCTCCAGGGTGGCGCGCACGTGCGCGCGCACGGCCTCGTTGGGGTCGCGCGGATTTTCCCCCAGGCCCAGGCGGATCGAACGCGCCAGCAGCTGCAGGTGCGCCGGCAGGTGGCCGGGGTTGCGCTCGAGCGCCAGGCCCACGGCTGCGCACTGGGTGTGCCCCAGCACCACGACCAGCGGCACGCCCAGCACGCTGGTGGCGAACTCCAGGCTTGCCAGCTCGGCGTTGCGCACCACGTGACCGGCGTTTCGTACCACGAAGAGCTCACCCAGGGGCTGATCGAAGAGGATCTCGGGCGTGACCCTTGCGTCGGAGCAGCCGAGCACCGCGGCGAAGGGGTGGTGTTCGTGCGGCAGCCCCTCGCGCTCGGGGGCCGGGCGTGAGGTCGTTGCACGGCCCAGGAAGCGCAGGTGGCCTTTGCTGAGGCGCTCCAGGGCCTCGCGCGCGTTCACACGAACCTCCGGGTGGAAGGTTTGATCGGATTCGTCACAGGGTCAGCTTAACCTGGAAGCATGCCCGATGGGTACCCCCGGTTGGGGGAGAGGGGCTATCATGGTGTGTGCTTTCGACGACCACCCTGGCCGCTCCCCGCAACCGAACCGCGCGCGTGCTGAGCGTGCTCTGCGCGGCTGCGCTGGCGGCCTGGGGCTGGCTGCTGCTGCCGTCTGAGGCGATGCCGGGCTGGCTGGCCTTCGTCGCTGTCTACCTACTCTTTCCCCCCGGGCGGACCCTGGCCGTGCTCCTGGCGCCCTTCTTCGTGGCCTACCTGGCCTGGGGGGTGGACCTGCGAGACGCGCACGAGGTGCAGCAGGCGGCCTGGCGGATGCTGGCGTTCGTGCCGGTGGCCTGGGACTTCGCGCTGAGCTGGACGCTTTTCGAGCGCGGCCACCGCTGGGGCTGGCTCGCCTTCGGCGCGGTGGCGCTGGCGCTGGCGCCGTCGGGCCTCATGCTTGCCGTGGGGCTCGGGATGGCGCTTTTGTGGCAGGCTGCGATCCAGGCCCGCACGGCAGCGGAGCTGGGCACGGCGGTGCGCTGGCAGCCGCGGGCGCTCGCAGGTCTGGCGCTGGGCGCGGTGTTGCTCGCCGGCGCACTTGCGTTCGTGGGACCGTGGTCGTGGCCGCGGCTCGCGCTTGCCGGCGCGCCCCAGGCGGTCGCGTCGGCGGGTGCTCCCGCGATCGACGCGCTGCCCACGGTGGAGGGGGCACCGGCTTCGCCGCCCGCCCAGCCGCTGGTGGGTGAGCCTTCGCTGCGGCTCGAGCAGGCCTTCCAGCTGGTTGTTTCGCTGGTGCTGCTGTTCGTGGCCCTGGTGCTGCTGGCGGTCTGGCGCCGGGGTCGCGGCGGGCCGGGCGCGCGCTGGCGGGGGTTTTGGGGCGCGCTGTTGCTGGGGACCGTGATCGGGCTGGCGGTGGTCTCCTGGCTCTTTTTTCTGGGCGTGCTCGCGCCCGGCGAGGGGATCGGCGGCGGGCTCGCGTGGTCGCGGGTGGCCCCGCCCGCGCCGACCGCGCCGGCGCCCGCGTCCCCGTCCGAGGCGCCCGTTACGTCGCGGCGTGTGATCCCCGGTGCGTGGGGTTGGCTCGCGCTGTCCCTGCTCGCGCTGGCCCTGCTGGCGGTGGTTTGGGCCTGGAGGTGGGTGCTTGTCGACGTCGGCAGGGCGCCGGATGAGCCGGCGCCCGCCCGCGAGAAGCGGAGCGCGCCCACCCGTGCGGATGCCGGCCGGGTGCGGGCGGCCTATAGGCGCTTTCTGCAAGCGGCGCGAAGGCGGCTGCCGCGGGCGAGCTACGAGACGCCCCGGGAGTACGCCCAGCGCTTCGGCGCGCGCTTTCCCGAACTGGCCGGGGCCGCGCGGGGCCTCACCGAGCTCTACGAGCCGGTGCGCTACGGTGGCCGCGCCGACGCGGAGGAGGCCGCGCGCGCCGAGGCGTGGGCCGACGCGCTGGAGGCGGGGTTGAAGGAGGAAACGTTGTGATCGAAACGTGGTACCAAAAGGTCAAGGAAAACGTCGAGAACGTCATGGTGGGGCAGGACGAGCCCACCTTCCTTTTGTTGGTGGCCCTGGCCTCCGAAGGGCACGCGCTCCTGGAGGACGTGCCGGGTACGGGCAAGACAATGCTGGCGCGCAGCCTGGCCGCCAGCCTGGGACTCGGTTTCAAGCGGGTGCAGTTCACCCCCGACCTCATGCCCAGCGACCTCACCGGGGTGAACGTCTGGCGCGAGGGGCGTTTCGAGTTCGTGCCCGGACCCGTGTTCACCCACGTGCTGCTGGTCGACGAGATCAACCGCGCCACCCCCAAGACCCAGGCGGCGCTCTTGGAGGCGATGGCCGAGGGGCAGGTAACCACCGACGGCCAGACCCGCCGGCTGGAGCCGCCCTTCTTCGTGATCGCCACCCAGAATCCGGTGGAGATGGACGGGACCTTTCCGCTGCCCGAGGCCCAGCTCGACCGCTTCTTGATGCGGCTGCGGCTCGGCTATCCTTCCCTTGAGGAGGAGGTGGCCGTGCTCGAGCGCCTGCGCGGCGCCCACCCGGTGGAGGCGCTCGAGGCGGTTTCCAGTCCCGCCGAGGTGCGCGAGGTGCAGGCGCAAGTGCGCCGGGTGCGGGTGGACCCCTCGCTGCAGCGCTACGTGGTGGCGATCGTGCGCGCCACCCGGGAACACGAGGCGGTGGAGCTGGGGGCGAGCCCGCGCGCGACGCTGGCGCTGCAACGCGCGGCCATGGCCGCGGCGGCCCTTTCGGGGCGCGACTTCGTCCTGCCCGACGACGTCAAGCGGGTGGCCCACCCCGTGCTTGAGCACCGATTGCTCCTGCGCCCGGAGGTGCGGCTCGAGGGGGTGCGGCCCGAGCACGTGGTGGAGGCGGCGCTGCGCGCCGTGGCGGTGCCCACGGAGGAGCTGGGTTGAACCCCGCCTTGGCGCTCTTCACCCTCGGGCTGGCGGCGGCGTGGGTGGGGCTGAGCCGCGCCTGGCGGGGCCGTTTCGCCCAGGAGGTCGCGTCGCCGGGGGCGGTGGGCGGCCGGCCGCGGCGGGTGCGCACACGCGTGCGCTTCTTCCTGCCCGTTCCCGCCTTCTGGCGGCTCGAGGAGGCGGGCGCGATCACGCTGGGGCAGCGTCCGCGGAGCCTGCGTGGCTTCGGCTGGGGCTGGGTGCGGCTCGAGGTGGACTCCACGATCGAGCCCCAGAGCCGCGGGGTGCACCCGCTGGCGCGCCCGCGTCTCTTCGTGCGCGACGCCTTCGGCCTGCTCGAGCGGGAGGCGTCGCTTGTGGGGGAGGTGGCGGAGGTGGTGGTCTACCCGCGGGTCTGGCCCGCGGGCTTGCCCGACCTGGCGCTGACACTGCTGGCCGAGGGCCCGGAAGCCCGGGGGGTGGGGCTCGAGGACGCCACCCGCTACCGGGGCGTACGCGAGTACGTGCCCGGCGACGCCTGGAAACGGGTGCACTGGAAGGCCACCGCCCGCACGGGGAGGCTGATGGTGCGGGAGTTCGCCCCGGTGCGGGCCACCGGGGTGTGGGTCTACGTGGACACGGTGGGGGCGCAGGGGGTCTTCGTGGACCACATGGCCGAGCTGACCGCCTCGCTCGCGCTGACGCTGAGCGGGCAGGGCATGGCGGTGGGGCTGGCCTGGCCCGGGGGGAGGCTCGAGCCCGCGCGCGGCGAGGAGGCCCTGCGCCGGCTCTTCGACCGGCTGGCCCGGCTCGAGCCCGCGCGCGAGGCGGGGGCGTTGCCGCTGCCGCCCGCGGGCGTGAACCTGATCGTGCTCACCCAGCACGTTCCGCCCGAGGTGATCGAGGGGGCGCTGCGCGCCCGCACCCGCGCCGCCCGGGTCTACCTGGTGGCCTTTCCCGAGGGCTTCTTCCTGCGCCCGGGCGAAAAGGGCCGGCCAGTCTGGGGGCGCACCGAGGGGATGCAGCGGCTAGAGCGGCGGCGGGCGCTGCTCGCCGGCGCGGGCGTGCGCACCTACGTGGTGCGCGGCAACGAGCGCGTGCGGCTGGCCTGAGCCGGCGTATACTGCGGCCATGCGTGTTGCGATCGCGGTAATGCCCGACGCCAGCGAGCTCTTTCCCGGACCTTACGGACACGCGCCGCTGTTCGCCATCTACGAGCGGCGAGGCGGTGTCTGGGAACGGGGCGAGTTGCGCGAAAACCCCTTCAAGGCCGTCGAGGGCCGGGGCAAGCCCCGGCTCATGCAGCAGCTTCTCGGCGACTGCGCGCTGTGGGTGGGCACCCAGTTCGGCCATCACGGGCCCGGTCATGACCACGCCGGGCCCGGCGAGGACGCGCCCCGGCGCGTGCAGGTGCCGCGCGGTCTGCCGGTGGAGGCGGTGCTGGAGCGGCTGGAGGGCTAGCCCCGGCGCTCGAGCCGCTCGAGCGCGCGCTCGAGCAGGGCCACGTCGTCCGGGAAGGCGAGCCGCGCGCGCGCCTCTTGGGGCTCGAAGAAGCCCGCGCCAGTGAGGCCCGCTTCGAGCCGCACCGGCCCCTCGCCCCGCATTAAGAACCAGTGCACCTCCCGCGGCACGCCGCGGTCGTTGACGTAGCGGCTCGCGCCCAGCGACTCCAGCGCCTCGGCCCGGACGCCCGTCTCCTCGGCGACCTCGCGCAGCGCCGTCTGGAGCGGCGCCTCGCCCGTCTCCACGTGCCCCTTGGGGAAGACCCAGTAGCCGTTGCGGTCGCGGATGAGCAGGACCTCGCCGGCGGCGTTGAAGACGACGCCCCCCGCGCCCGCCACCACCTCAGCCATCCCGGCTCCTCTCGAACGCGGCGCGCAGCGCCTCGAGCACCTCTTCCTCTAGCTCGGGGCCGCCGGCGTAGCGCTCCTCCAGGTTTTCCTGGCCCAGCCAGGCGGCCAGGGCCCGCTCGGTGGCCTCGTCCCAGACGCCGCTGGCCTCACCGGCGTAGAAGCCAAGCGCGCGGGTGGCGCTCTGGATCCAGCGGATCTCCTCCTCGGTGAGGGGGCGGGCGTTCTTCGCGGGGTTGAAGAGCAGTCGGTGGATGCCCAGCAGGCGCTCGAGCTCGGGGACCGGGTCGTCGTGGTCGTCCACCCGCAAGTCGATCCAGCGGTCGTTGAAACCGCCGTACCCCTTGTCCTCGCCCACCACCAGGAGCGCCGCCGACTGGCGGCCGCGCTTGTCGCCGCCAGCGCGGTCACCCGCGAGCAGGGCGGCCACGAGCCGTTCGGGGAAGGGCAGGTCGGTGCGCTCGAGGAAGGTCGCCTCCAGCGCCTCCACCACCTCGGGGCCGGTGAGCAGGTTGCCCTGAGCGGCGTAGTTCTCACCGGCCCGGCCGCCCGCCCAGGGGTGGCACTCGCCGCCGGTGTAGGTGGCGCTGCGGCCGGTCGCGTCCACCAGGCCGAACTGGCGGCTGGCGATGCCGGGGTCGCTATCCTCGAAGGCCCGCGCCACCAGCTCGGGCGCGGCGCCCGCAGCCATCATGGCCAGGCCGCGCGGGCCGAAGCTGGTGTTGGCATACGACTGGGTGGCGACCGCGCCCACCCCCGCCTGGGCGAAGGGCACCACCGCCCCGACGGCCAGGAACTTGCTGGCGACGGCTACGCCCAGGTCGCCGGTCTCGGGGTCGCGGGCCACGATGGAAAAGGTATTCACGGGTCGCATGGCCCCATTCTACGGTGCAGAAAAAGGCCCCCACTCGCGGGGGCCTCGTTTCCGGAAGCAGGGGGCTAGTGGTGGTGACCGCCGGGGCCGTGGACGTGGCCGTGCGCCAGCTCCTCGGGGGTAACGTCGCGCACGTCCTTGATCTCGACCGCGAAGTTGAGGGCCTTGCCCGCGAGGGGATGGTTGAAGTCCACCGTGACCTCGTCGCCGTTTACGGCGGTCACGGTCAGGGGCAGGGGGTTGCCCTCGGCGTCCTGGGCGTAGAACTGCTCGCCCACCTCGACCTTGGCGTCGTCGGGGAAGGCGGAGCGGGGCACCACCTGCACGCCCTCTTCGTTGCGCTCGCCGTAGGCGTCTTCGGGAGCGATGGTCACCTCGAAGCTGTCCCCCGCGGCGCGGCCTTCGATCTCGCGTTCGAGGCCGGGAATGATCTGCTGGTGTCCGTGGATGTAGGCCAGCTCGCCCTGGTCCACCTGCTCACCGTCCACGGTGAGGGTGTAGGCGATCGTGACCACTTTGTCTTTGCTTGCGTTCATGCGTTCCTCCCTTCGGCTTTACCGAAGTCTTCTCAGCCTACCTGAGGGGGGTGAGGAAATCGTAAACCGGCTCACCATCGCCGCGCCGGTTTCTGCCAGGGTAGGGGCATGGAGCTCGAAGACGCCATCGGGGGTACGCCGGTCGTGCGCCTGCGCCGCCTCGCCGGGGAGGTGGCCGAGGTCTGGGTCAAGCTGGAGGGCGGTCTGCCCGGCGGCTCGGTCAAGGACCGCGCCGCCTGGGGCATGGTGGCCGCGGCCGAGGCTCGGGGGGAGCTCGAGCCCGAAAGCGGACGCTGGATCGTCGAGGCCACCTCGGGCAACACCGGCATCGCGCTGGCGATGATCGCCGCGGCCCGGGGCTACCGCTACCTCAACGTGGCCACCGAGGGGCTCTCGCCCGAGCGGCGGGCGATCTTGCGGGCCTACGGAGCCGAGCTCGAGTTCGTGCCTTCGAGCGCCGGGATGGCGGGGGCGCGCGAGCGCGCGGCCGAGCTGGCCGCCAAGCGCGGGGGCTGGTGGGCCGACCAGTTCTCCAACCCTGACAACCCCGCGGCGCACGAGCGCGGCACCGGGCCCGAGGCCTGGGCCCAGCTCGGTGGGCAGGTGGACGCGCTGGTGCTGGGCACGGGCACCGGCGGCAGCCTCACCGGCATGGGGCGCTACCTGCGGGCGCAGAACCCGCGGCTTCGGATCGTGGCCCTGGAGCCTGCTACCTGTCGGGTGCTCGAGCCCGGCCCGCGCGCGGGGCACCCCTTCCAGGGCATCGGGCCCGGCTTCGTACCGGCGATTCTCGACCGGGCGCTCATCGACGAGGTGCTAGCGGTGCCCGAGGGTCCGGCCTTCGAGTTGGGGCGGCGGTTGTGGCGCGAGGAGGGTCTGCTTTTGGGCCTGAGCGCGATGGCCAACGTCTGGGGGGCGCTCGAGGTGGCCCGCCGACTGGGTCCGGATAAGCGGGTGCTCACGCTGGCGCCGGACTCGGGGCTGAAGTACCTGAGCGCCGTGCCCTACGCGGACTAGCCCTTCTTGAGCCCGAGCACCAGCCCGGCGGTGAAGCCGCCGGCGAAGGGGGCGTTGTAGGTGAGCACGTCGAGCAGGCGTTGCCAAAGGGTGCGCAGCTGCTCCTCGCCCAGCAGCGGCTCGACGCTGGCCTGGATGCGGGTCCAGTTGATCTCGACGAGGCCGTAGTAGGCCATGAGCTGGAGCCCGATGAAGAAGAGGCCGAGCACCAGCGCCGCAAGCTTGCCTACCTTTTTCAGCGCGTAGCCGGCCACGAAGCCGGCGAGGCCGCCGAAGGTGATCTGGCCAACGTAGGGTTGCAGGGCTTCCACGACCGCATCATAACCGGGGGGCTTAAACTGGAGATGAACCGAAAGCCTTGCGGAGGAGGGGGCGTCATGGAGCACCTGTCGTACACCTACGGAACGAACCACTACCGGCGGGACGCAGAGCTGCGCGACCTGCTCGCGCACTACTGGCCTGAGGCGCGGGAGCGGGAGGCGGAGCTTATGGACTGGGGCGCGTTCATGGGACGCGAGGTCTACGAGGCGGCCTACCACGTGGACCAGGGGGCAGAGCCGGTGCTGGTGATCCACGACCTCGACGGCCGGCGCGTGGACCGGGTGCGGCTCGCGCCGGAGCAGCAGCGGGTGCTCGAGCACCTGCGGCCGATCATGCGCCCGCCCTACGAAGGGGGGAGCTGGCACCACCACTTCGCCCTTGGCTACCTGCTGGCCGATCCCGGCCTCTACTGCATCCTCACCATCACCCACCAGGTCGCCTACCCCCTGCACAAGTACGCGCCGGACCTGAGCGCCTGGAAGGAGCGCGTCCTCTACGAGGGCGCCTGGGGCGCCACCTGGATGACCGAGATTCAGGGGGGCAGCGACCTGGGGGCGAACCGCACCGTCGCCCGGCGCGAGGGTGAGATCTGGCGGTTGTTCGCCGGCGACAAGTACTTCGCCTCGGGCGCGGGGCTCGCCGACGTGGCCGTGGCCACCGCCCGGCCCGAGGGGGCTCCGGCGGGGCCCAAGGGACTGGCGCTCTTTTTGGTGCCGCGGCTCGACGTCCGTGGCGAGCTGAACTTTACCGTGCGCCGACTCAAGGCCAAGAGCGGCACCCGCGCGGTACCCTCGGGCGAGGTCGAGTTCGAGGGCAGCGAGGCCTACCTGATCGGCCGGGCCGAGGAGGGCATCTACTACACCCTCGAGACCCTTACCGTCTCGCGCCTGGCCAACGCCATCGCCGCGATGGGCATCGGCGCCAAGGCCCTACTGGAGGTGCGTGAGCGGGTGCGGCGGCGCGAGGCCTTCGGCCGGCCGCTGGCGGCGTGGCCGCTGGTGCGGCGCGACCTGCTCGAGCTCGCCCTGCGCCAGGCCGGAGGGCTTGCCCTCGCCCTCGCCGCCGTGGACGCCTTCGACCGCGCTTGGGCCGACCGGCCGCCCTACTCGGAGCGCTACCACTACGCCCGTTTTCTCTCGCACCTGGCCAAGAACCGCACCGCCGACCACGCCGCCGAGGTCACCCGGCTGGCGATGGAGCTCTTCGGGGGCTTGGGTTTCCTGGAGGAGTACGCGGTGGCGCGCTGGCACCGCGAGGCGTTGATCACGCCCATCTGGGAGGGGCCGAGCAACATCCAGGCGCTCGACCTGCTCGAGGCCATGCAGAAGAAACGGGCGCATGAGCCTTTCCTGAAGGAACTCGAGCGCCTGCTCGGCGGACGCGACGAGGAGGAGGCCGCTTGGGCGCTGGCGAGCGCCCGCGAGACAATTGCCGCGCTGGTGCGCGCCGAGCCCGAGGCCGCCGTCTGGGAGGCCAAGGCGGCGCTCGCGCGCCTGGCCGATGCCATGGCGGTGGCGCAACTGCTCGACGCCGCCCGCACGGCGGGGCCGCGCTACGCCGAGCTGGGGCGGCTCTACGCCCGCCGCTTCCTGCGCGGCGAGGGGCTGCCGGCGAGCGCCATGCAGGCGACCGAGCTCTACCTGCCCGAGACAAAGCTCACTTGACGTGGACTCGGTACAAGCCAGTAAGATGAAACCAGGCGCGTTAAACGGTGGCTCAAGCACACATCGGACCCCGTTCGCGCTGAATGGTAGCGCTACCATTAACCGTGGAGCGTGTGGAGGTGGTCGTATGAAGAAACTTTGGGTAGCGGCCCTGGCCTTGCTCGCGGGTGCGGCGCTGGCCGCGGGACAGATCACCGTCTGGACCCACTTCGGCGGTCCCGAGCTCGAGTTCCTCAAGGACCAGGCGCAGCGTTACGAAAAGGCGACGGGCGTCAAGGTCCAGGTCGTCGAGGTGCCCTTCGGCGACATCAAGCAGAAGTTCATCCTGGGCGCGCCCCAGGGTGAGGCCGCCGACCTGGTGGTGACGGTGCCCCACGACTGGCTGGGCGAGATGGCCGCGGCCGGGGTGCTCGAGCCGGTGGGCAAGTACGCCACCAAGGACTACCTCGCCGGCCTCATGCCGGTGGCGGTGGACGCCTTTACCTACGGCGGCAAGCTCTTCGGCCTGCCGATGAATGCCGAGTCGGTGGCGCTCATCTACAACAAGGCGATGGTCAAGGAGCCGCCCGCCACCTGGGACGAGTTCCTGGCCCTGGCCAAGAAGTACACCACTGGCGACACCTTCGGCTTCCTCTACGACCTCGGCAACCCCTACTTCAACTACGGCTGGTTCAAGGCCTACGGGGCCTACGTCTTCGGCAAGAATCCCGACGGCAGCCTGAACCCGGGCGACCTCGGCCTCGGTGGCGAGCCGGGCTACAAGGCGGGCCAGTTCATCAAGGACCTGCGCTACAAGTACGAGCTGATCCCCGAGGGCGTGGACTACGGCGTGGCCGACGGCGCCTTCAAGGACGGTGTGCTGGCCATGATC
>JALSQD010000024.1 GCA_026985615.1 Thermaceae bacterium
ACAGGTATGTAAAGGGCATTAGCCGTTTGCCTTTACCGCCGCAACGCAGCTGATGCAAATCATCGCCCTAGTTTATCGACAGCTAGTTTCTGTGGTTTTTTACTAGGGGTGCAGCCCGGCGAACTCGAGCCCCATGCGCTCGTCCCAGCCCATGCGCAGGTTCAGGGCCTGGATCGCGTGACCCGCCGTGCCCTTGACCAGGTTGTCGATAGCGCTGATGACGACCAGGCGGCCGGTGTCGGGCTCGAGCTCGAAGCCCACGTCGGCGTAGTTGGACCCCGTCACCACCTTGGGGTCGGGGTAGCGGTGGATGCCCCGGCGCTGCTTGACCAAGCGGACGAAGGGCTTGTCCGCGTAGAACTCGCGGTAGGCCTGCCAGACGTCCTGCTCGGAAAAACCGTCGGGAATGAAGACCTGGGCGGTCATGAGGATGCCGCGAATGCGCTCGCTGGCCACCGCGGTCATGTGCACCTCGGGGGTGCCGGGGAGGTACTCGATCACCTCGGCGGTGTGCCGGTGGCCGGTGGGCTTGTAGACCCTGAGCGCCCCGCTGCGCTCGGGGTGGTGCCCCGCCAGGCTGGGCTCGGCCCCCGCGGCCGAGGAGCCGACCATCACGGTCACAAAAACGTCGCGCCGCGCCACCAAACCGCCGCGGTAGAGCGGGTAGAGGCCCAGCAGGGTGGCGGTAGCAGTGCAGCCGGCGCCGGCGAGCCAGTTGGCGTTCTTGATGGCCTCGGCGTTGATCTCGGGGTTGGCGTAGGCAAACTTCTCGAGCAGCTGGGGGCGCGGGTGGGCACCGTAGAAGCGCTCGTAGAGCTCGAGCGTCTTCAACCGGAAGTCGGCCGAGAGGTCGATGATGTAGGGCGCTTTTTCCTTGTAATGGTCGAAGTTCTGCGCCGCCACCCCGTGGGGCAGCGCCAGCACGATCAGGTCGGCTTCTTCCAGTTTTTCGGGATCGGTGAACTTGAGGTTGGTCTGGCCGCGCAGGTTGGGGTGCACGAAGGTCACGGGCTGGCGCAGGTAACGGCGGCTCGTCACCTGCACGACGTCCAGGTAGGGGTGGCCCAGCGCCAGGCGCAGGAACTCGCCCCCGGCGTACCCGGAGCCTCCGACGATGACGGTGCGTAGGGGTTCCATGCTGCCCCTATGGTAACAGGGACGCCTGATCCGGGCCCGCGGCGGCTGCCGGTAGATTATACTTATTTCAAGGAGTACGCATGCGCACGCCCCTGACCCGCCTCACACCGTGGCTGCTCCTGCTACTCTTCGCGCTCGCTCCGGCCGCTCACGCGCTCGACCTGGAGGAAGAACTCCGCGCGTCGTACCCCGGCCTGCTCGAAGCCCTCGCCGCCGACGGGGTACGCCTCGACTTCGCCCACGCACGCACGGCTCCGCCCGCCCCGAACGCCAACTTTGCATGGGTGCGGGTGCCCGAATCCGCCCCACCCCCCACGCGCCCGTGGACCGTGGCGCTGGAGCTCGAGCTCGAAAACGACCGGCTGGCGAACCTCCGGGTGGTGCTCCAAGCAAACGGCGAGGAGGCATTTCCCTACAGCATCCGGACCGTGTCGTGGAGTCTGGACGGCATTGTGCGTGGGGCGAACGCCAGCGTCATGAACGCGCCCCCAGGCGCCGACGCCGCCTACGACCGTGTGGGCGAGCGCATCTTCCGCGACCGCCTGCCCACCACCTACGCCTACCTCCACTCCCTTGAAAACCTCCGGGCACGAAGCACCTATTTGGCGCTCGCCGTTACCTTGCTCTTCGGCCTGGGCCTGGTCTTCTTCGCGGTCACGCGGCCGCAAACGCTCTGCCGTTGGACGACGTGCGACGGACGCTGGACCGTCCAGACAACCGTCTTGACGGGGTTTGTGCTCGCCATCATCTTGTGGATCAACAGCCCCTTCGCAACCGAGGCCTCCTTCGAACTCAACCTCTTCCTCGTCTGGACCCTGGCGGCCGCAAGCGCCACGTCCGCGCTAGCCCTGAACGCCTCCTCGCGCGACCTGGACCACTTCGCACGGGGCCTGGTCATCCTCACCGCCCTCGGACTCGCGGCGGCCGAAACGCTGAACGTGCTGGGCATCGCCCGGCACAACGTCTACGCCTTCGTTATGGGCTATCTGGTCGGAATGACGCCGCTCGCACTCGGCGCGCAAAAGGGCTGGCTGCGACCACCAGGCAGCCAGGCGGCGAAAGTGCCTACCCCGGATCCAGCCGCCCCGAAAACAGCGGCGCCTCCTCCGCCCGAAGCTGGGCCTCAGTGACGAGGCGGCCGTCTGAGCGGATGTGGCCCACCTCCTCTGGCTCCAGTGCGCCGAACTTGATCAGGCCACGCACCACCAGGAAGCGGCGGTGGCAGCGGCGTGGGTCTTCCTCGGCGCAAACCAGGGCCACGGTATGGCGGCTGGCGAGTTCCACCAGCACCTCCAGGCCCTTTTGGAACTCCGGGTCGCGCAGGCGCGCCTCCACGTTTAGCTTCTGGCGGCTGCCGTGGGGCACGCCGCCGAGCCGGTCGCCCATCCAGATGTAGTCAAAGCCAGCCTCCTGCAGTGCCTCGGCGAAGGGCTTGTGGTTGTACTGGGGGTTGTGGCGCGAGAAGGGGCGGGCGCGAACGTCCGCCACCACCTCGACGCCGTGGGTGCCGAGGAGTTCGAGAAAGCGCTCGAGCGGCAGGTTGGAGTGGCCCAGCGTATAGAGCATTCCGCCACCAGAATAACGGAGGCAAAAGCGCGCCCGGAAAACCGGTTTGTCAGCCCCGCGAAGCGGCGTAACTCAGGATCTTGCCGGGGATGTCCACTCCGGTGACGCTCACCGAGTTCTTGAACTCCATGGTGTGGTTGACCTCGTTGACCAGCAGGCCGCGCCCCGACTCGAAGACGTCCACCGCCAGCACCCCGCCGCCCACCGCTTCGGCGGCGGCCAGGCTGATCTCAGCTAAAGCGTCCGTAACGGGGCAGTTCTCGGCCACCGCGCCGCGGGCGGTGTTGGTGATCCAGTGGGCGCTCGAGCGGTAGATGGCGGCCACCGGTTCGTCGCCGACCACGAAGACGCGGATGTCGCGCCCCGGTTTTTCCACGAACTCTTGCAGGTAGTAGAGCTGGTGCTGGTAACCCATGAACTGCTTGTGCTCCAGCAGCGCCTCCAGCGCGTCGCGGTCGTTCACCCGGGCCACCATCCGCCCCCAGGAGCCGACCACCGGCTTGACCACCAGCGGATAGCCCCATTCCTCGGCGATCTTCAGGGCGGTATCCGGGTCCAGCGCCAGCGCGGTGCGCGGCTGCGGCACCCCGGCGCGGGTGAGCGCGGCCGAGGTGGCCCACTTGTCTCCGGCGGTCTCGATGACCTCGGGGCGGTTGACGGCGGGAATGCCCAGGGCGGTCAGGTAGCTGCTCGCGGCCAGGCCGCGCGACTGGCTGACGGCGCGCTCGAGCGCCGCGCCGACGCCTTCCAGTTCGGCCGGCCGGTTTTCCAGGTCCATGACCAGCTGGGGCAGGTAGACCTTCTTCCAGGCCAGGTCCAGCCGGTCGGCCGCCTCAAAGAGCAGTTTTTCGTCGCCGCGAATGCGGTCGTAGAGGATGGCCAGCATACGGTATCCGTTTCTGCGGAGTATTCCCCTGCAACCGAAGAGGTTCGTGGCCTGTGGTCCGTGGCTTGTAGAAAAACCACAGGCCACGAGCTACAGGCTACAGGCCTACTCTCCCCAATCCTCCGCCTCTTCCGGCGCCAGCTCCACCTTTAGCGACTCCACGGAAACCACCTCGAGCTCCGCGCCGCAATCATCGCAGATAAGCAGTTCGCCAAGTTCCGGGCTTTCCAGCGTCAAGGTAGCGCCACATTCAGGGCAGGTAACGGTCACAGTTCTTCCTCCTCAACGTCGCCCCAGTCGGGCTTGAAGGTAAAGCCGCACTCGGGGCAGGTAATGGGTCCTTCGCCTTCCACCTCGATCGGGGTCTCGCAACGGGGGCAGTCCACGAAAAAGCCCTCGCCCGCCTGCACCACGCGCAAGGTCAGCGGCTCCAGCAGGGCCACCTCGACCACCGCACCACAGACCTCGCACTCCAGCAGGCTCCCCTCGTCGAGCCGGTCCAGTACGTCTTCGTCGAGCAACAGCGGCTCGTTGCACAGCGGGCATTCCATGCTCAGGGCTTCCATGCCTCACTCTACCCCCGGGAAGTCGCCGTGCTTCTTGAAGTATTCGAGCAGACTCCCCTCCTCCAGTGCCGCCAGCAGGAAGGCTGGCAGAGGCTCGAGCCGGTAGGTGCGCCCCCTGAGCTCCAGGGTGCCGGTGCGGATGTCGTAACTTACCTCGTCTCCATCTCTCGCTGCGCTTACCACCTCCTCCGAGACAAAAGGCACGATGCCCAGGTTCACCAGGTTGCGGTAGAAGATGCGGGCGTAGCTCTTCGCCACGATGGCGCGTACCCCAAGCTTCTTGAGTGCTTCGGGGGCGTACTCGCGGCTCGAGCCCAGTCCCAGGTTGCGCCCCGCCACGATGAGGTCACCCGGCCGGTACTCGCGGGCGAACTCGGGGCGCAGGTGGGCGAAGGCGTAGTTCTGGAAGACGTCCTCCCCCACCATGAAGGGGGCGTACTTGCCGGGGAGCACGTCGTCGGTGTTGACGTTGTCGCCGAAGAGCCAGAGGCGGTGCGTGGTGCGTGGTTCGTGAGGCGTGGTCACGGGGCTACCTCCTCTTCGTCGGGAATGCGGCCCAGCACCGCCGCCAGCGCCGCGGTGCGCGGGCTGGCCAGAAAGACCTCGGCCTCGGGCGAGCCCATCCGCCCCTTGAAGTTGCGGTTGGCGGTCGAGACCACCCGCTCGCCGCTCGCGGCCACCCCCATGTGGCGGCCCATGCAGGGGCCGCAGCCGGGGGTGCCGATCGTCGCCCCGGCCTCGATCAGGCTCTGTAGCACACCTTCCGCCATCGCCTGCTGCAATACCTGGCTCGAGGCCGGCACCACCAGCATCCGTGTGCCCGGCGCCATCCGCCGCCCGCGCAGCACCTCCGCCGCCGCCCGCAGGTCCTCGATGCGGCCGTTGGTGCAGGTGCCGACGAAGACGAAGTCCACCTCTGCCCCGGCGTAGTCGCTGAGCGCGTGCACATTGTCCACGTAGAAGGGCGCGGCCAACCGCGGCGCGAGCGCCGTCAGGTCGATCTCCAGCTCGCGGGCGTAGACCGCGTCCTGGTCCGCCCGCAGCCAGCCGGGCACCTCGTAAAGATCCAAAATCTCGCCTGAAGGCGCCACGATCCCGGCCTTGGCCCCGGCCTCCATGGCCAGGTTGGCCAGCGTCACCCGCTCGCTACGGCCAAAGGCCTCCTCGGCGCCACCTTCCAGGTGGATCTCGATGGCCATGTAGGTCGCCCCATCGGCCCCAAGCCGGCCCACAATTTCCAGCGCCGCGTCCTTGGCGCTCACCCCCGGCCGCGGCCGACCGCGGAGGGTGACCTTTACCGACTCGGGCACCCGCAGCCAGGTCTTGCCGCTGGCGATGGCCAGGGCGATGTCGGTCGCTCCCATGCCGGTACCAAAAGCGCCGACACCGCCGTAACTGGTCGAGTGCGAGTCGGACCCCACGATCAGCGCCCCCGGCCGGGCCACGCCCTCTTCGATCAGCACCTGGTGGCAGACGCCGCGGCCGACCTCGTAGAAGTTGACACCGGTGCGCCGCGCCCAGTCGCGACCGCGCCGCTGCGCCTCGGCCACGTTAACGTTGGCCGCCGGGGCCACGTGGTCGAAGACCAGCGAGACCCGCTCGGGGTAGCGCGGCTGGGCGCCCAGCTCTTCCAGCCGGTCTATGACGGTGGGCACGATCGAGTCGATCGTCATCGCGTGGTCGACCTCCACCACCACCAGTTCCCCGGGCCGCACCGGCCGCCCGACCTTGTGCGAGAGGATGGCTTGGGCGAGGGTCATGGTCGCCTCCGGCGGCTCGTGGCTCGTGGCTCGTGGCTCGTGGCTCGTGGTTTTTTAGCGGCCAAAGCACTAGAACCCCAACGGTTTTTTCTACAGGCTACAGGCCACAGGCTACAGGCCATCATCATGCCATCACCCACTCCCTCAATATCCCGTCCAGCCCTTCTAGCGTAAGCTGCCCGCGGTCGGCCAGCTCCTTGATGCGGTGGGTAAGTCGGTGCAGTTCCTCCTCGCCGAAGGAGAGCCCCAGCTCCTCAGCCCGCTTCTTGATGGCGGCGCGGCCGGTGAGGCGGCTGGCCACGATCAGCTTGCGGCTCACCCCGAAGACCTCGGGGTCGTAGGCCTCGTAGGACTCGGGGTTGAGGTAGATGGCCTTCAGGTGCATGCCGGCCTTGTGGCTGAAGGCCGTTGCCCCGGTGATGTAGTTGTTGAAGGGGATTTCCACCCCCACCATGCGGGCGATCATGCGGTCGAGCTCGGGCAGCATTTCCAGGCGGTACTTGCTTTGCACGTAGTCGGGTTGGACGGTGTACATCCGCGCCAGGAAACCCCCCAGCGGGGTGATGCCGTTGCGCTCGCCGATGCCCAGGATTGCCGTGTCCACGTGGGTGGCCCCGGCCTCGATGGCCTCGAAGGCATTGGCGATGGCACCACCGGTGTCGTTGTGGCCGTGGAACTCGATGTCCACCTCGGGGCCGATGGCCCGTCGCACCTCACGCACCAGGGTGTAGACCTGGCGCGGCGTGGCTACGCCCACGGTGTCGGCCAGCCCCACCCGGTCCACGTAGGGCGCGACCGCGCGGTAGACCTCCAGCAGGTCGTGCTCGTCGGAGCGGAAGGTGTCTTCGGCCGAAAAGCGCACCTCCACCTCCGGCGCTTGCTCGCGGATGAAGGTGATGACCTCGAGCGCCTCCTCGATGATGCGCGGAACGTCGCGGCCGTGGGCGGCGCGCAGGTACTTGCTGGTGCCGAAGAGCAGGTCGATGCCCTGGACGCCGGTCTCGAGCGCTGCCTCGGCGGCGTCCCTGCGGGTCTGAATGTGGGTGATCACCCTGGCCCCAAGCCCCAGGTTCGCCACCACCCGGGCGTCGTGGGCCGACTGGGGCGAGGCCACCGGGGTGGTCACCTCCAGGTATTCGATGCCGAAGGCGTCGAGCGCCTTGGCGATTTCTACCTTGTCGTCGGTAGAAAAATGCGCCCGCTCGAACTGCTCGCCTTCGCGCAGCGTGGAATCGATGATGGCCCACCTTCGTTCCTGCTCGATCATCCCTTCACCTCCCGGCCAAAAAAGAACCGGCCTGCAAACGTTTGCAGGCCGGAGGCGTGGCGCGTGCTAGGCTAGCCCGCTCCTCCGGCGCATAGTTTTTTGGCCTCCTGGTACTTCATGGTTCGCAATATTATTCAAGCTACGTTCGGTTGTCAAGGGGCTTGGGGTAGTAGGTGCACGGTACGTAGTACGTGGTACGTGGTAATCGGTAAGACCCGCGGCTTGAGGCCTGTGGTCAGTGCTTGTAGCTCGTGGCACGTGGTACTTTTTCGTCGTGACAATGAAGCCGTCGGCCGAGTTGAAGTGAAAGCAAGACACCCTCTCCAAGAGGGGAGGTTTGGGTAGAGGTTGCTGGCAATGCAATAGCCAAAAGCCGGTGGCCAGTACACAGCCAACCTACACCCCACCTCCCACCTCCTACGCCCTACAACCCAAGCAGCATAAGCCGGGCCCTGCCCGGCTTATGCGCGGCTTGTGCGCAGCAATGTTTACCTGCGCCCGGAGAACCAGCGCCAGCGCCGCGGCGGGTGCGCGAGGTGCAGCGGCTCCGGGTTGAACTGGGCACGCTTGCCGTGAATCCGCAGAACCAGCTTGGCTACGGTACGGGTACGCGGGTTCCTGAGCATAGGGTCCTCCTTGCCGCTTAGGTTAGCGGCGCAGGCTCGGGAATGTCAAGTATTCCGGTTGGTTTTTAGGTAAATGAAAGCGATAACTGTTCGTTTTACCAGCTATCCCGAAGCTCAAGCCTCCCGGGGGAGAACGTTCTTGGGCAGGTAGCGCATCAGTGCGCCCACGACCTCCTCGAGCGTAAGCTCGCTGGTGTCGAGCACCAGCGCGTCCTCCGCGGGCGCCGACTGCTTGGCGTCGCGCTCGTCGCGCATCTTGAGCATCTTCTCAATGGCGGCCACATCGTCCGACCGCTCGCGGGCACGGCGGCGGGCGCGCACCTCGGGGCTGGCGGTCAGGTAGAACTTGTATGGCGCGTGGGGGAAGACGGCGGTGCCCATGTCGCGCCCCTCGACCACGAAGGGCGGGGGCACCTCGCGCAGGCGGGCGTTGACGTAGGCGCGCACCCGCGGGTGCCGGGCCACCGCGCTCACCACCGCGTCCACCGCGTCGGTGTGCAGGTGGGGGGTGAGGTCTTCGTCGCCGGCGTAGACGCGGTTGCCCTCGGCGTCGGGCTCGAGCCTCAGCGGACGGCGCTCGAGCAGGCGCACGATGGCCTCCTCGTCGTCGGGGTCCACCCCGTGGCGCAGCACCTGGTAGGCCACGCCGCGGTAGAGCAGGCCGCTCGAAACGTAGGGCACGCGCAAAGCGCGCGCCAGCAAGCGGGCCACGCTCGACTTGCCCGAGGCTCCGGGCCCGTCGATCGTGACGATGAGGGGCTGTGCTTCGTCCACCGCTTCCCACTAAACCCAGTCGGGGCGGGGTTTGTCAACGCAAGTAGACTGAGAACGTGGACTTCGCGGTGGAAGACTGGGGCCTCGTCCCCTACGCCGAGGCCTGGGAACGCCAAAAAACGCTGCACGCCGCGGTCACCTCAGGCCGCCGCCCACCCACGCTGGTGCTTACCGAGCACCCCCGCACCCTCACCCTGGGCCGGGCCGCCACCGGCGAGAACCTGCTCTTCGCCGAGTCCTGGTACCGCCAGCAGGGCTTCGAGGTCTTCTGGGTCGAGCGCGGCGGCGACGTGACCTACCACGGCCCCGGGCAGCTGGTGGCCTACCCTATCTTCCCAGTGGCGCGGCGGGTGCGCGACTTCTTGCGGCTTTTGGAAGCGGTGGTCATGGATGTGGCCGCCAGCTACGGCATCGAGAGCTACGCCACCCCCGGCTACGCCGGCGTCTGGGTGGGCGAGGAAAAGCTGGCCGCCTTCGGCGTGGCCGTCAAGCAGGGCGTGGCGCTACACGGGCTCGCGCTCAACGTGAACACCAACCTGGCTGACTTCGAGGTGATCGTTCCCTGCGGCATCAAGGACAAGGGCGTGACCAGCCTGCAGAGGCTGCTGAGCCGCGAGCTGGAGATGGGCGAGGTCAAGGAGCGGCTCACCGCCGCCTTTCGGGCGCGTTTCACCGACGTGAGCGCCCCCACGCTGCCCCCGAGCGGGCGAGGGTAAGCTGGAGGGGATGAAAAAGGTTTCCCTGACCGACCCCGAGACCGGCCGTACCCGCGAGGTGCCGGTGGTCGAGGGCGGCGTGAAGACGAAGCGGGCCGAGCCGGTGGACCGCAACAAACCCGCCTGGCTCAAGGCCCCGCTGCCCACGGGCGGCACCTACGCCCGGCTCAAGGGGCTGGTGCAGGAGCTCGAGCTCCACACCGTCTGCCAGGAGGCGCGCTGCCCCAACGTGGGCGAGTGCTGGGTCCACGGCACCGCCACGTTGATGATCCTGGGCAAGGTCTGCACCCGCGCCTGCAAGTTCTGCGCGGTCTCCACCGGCAATCCCGCCGGCTGGGTGGACCTCCACGAGCCCGAGCGGGTGGCCCGGGCAGTGGACGAGCTGAACCTCCAGTACGTCGTGCTCACCAGCGTCGACCGCGACGACCTCCTCGACGGCGGCGCGGGGCAGTTCGCGGCCGTGGTGCGCGCCATCAAGGCCCGCACGCCGGGCGTGCGGGTGGAGGCGCTTACCCCAGACTTCCAGGGCAACCCAGAGGCTGTGCGCACGGTTATGGAAAGCGGCCTCGACGTCTTCGCCCACAACCTGGAGACGGTGCGCCGCCTCACCCCGCGCGTGCGCGACCCCCGCGCCGGCTACGACCAGAGCCTGGCGGTGCTCGAGCTCGCGGGGCGGCTCGCGCGCGAGCGCGAACCCCGCGTTCTCACCAAGTCGAGCCTGATGGTGGGCCTGGGCGAGACCGACGCCGAGATTGCCGAGGCCATGGACGACCTGCGCACCGTGGGGGTGGAGATCCTCACGATCGGGCAGTACCTCCGCCCCACCCCGCACCACCTGCCGGTGGAGCGCTACGTGACGCCCGAGGAATTCGAGGACTACCGTCGCCTGGGCCTGGAAAAGGGCTTCGTAGAGGTCTTCTCGGGTCCGCTGGTGCGCAGCAGCTACCGCGCCGAACGGGTGTTCAAGGAGGCCCAGGGTGGCTAAGCGCGTTTGGGAGGCGGGCGTCTTCGTCCTTTTCGCGGTGGTGGGCGCGCTCAGCCACGGGCGCGAGGTGACCCTTCTGGGCGTGCTCGAGAACGCGGCGCCGCTGTGGCTCGCCTGGGTGCTGCTGGCGCTGTGGCGCGACCCCTACGAAGGGCCGCTGGTGAACCTCCTCATCGTCTGGGCGCTGGCCCTGCCGCTGGGGGTGCTGCTGCGCTCCTGGATCGTGAGTTCGGAGGTCTCGCTCGCGATGCTACCGTTTCTGTTGATCGCGATGGCGTTCACCCTGCCGCTCGCCTGGCTGGGGCGAAAACTGGCCTAGCTATACTGAGGGCATGAAACCCAAAGTGGCGTTCCTGGGGCTCGGGGCCATGGGCTATCCCATGGCCTGCAACCTGCAAAAGGCCGGCTACCCCACCCTCGTCTGGAACCGCACCGCCAAGAAAACCGAACAACACGCCTCCGCCTGCGGCACCACCGCGGTGGGGCTCGAAGCCGCGGCGATGGCCGACGTGATCTTCAGCTGCCTTCCCACCTCGCGCGAGGTGGCCGAGCTGGTGGCGCGGATGCGCCCGCACCTGCGCAAGGGCAGCGTCTGGGTGGACTGCACCTCGGGCGACCCCGAGGCCAGCCGCCAGATCGCGCGCGAGCTGGAAGAGGCGGGCGTCACCTTTCTCGACGCTCCGGTGTCGGGCGGCACCGACGGCGCGGAAAAGGGAACGCTCACCGTCATGGTGGGCGGCCCCGAAGAGGCCTTCGAGCGGATCAGGCCGGTGCTCGAGGCCGTGGGCAAGAAGATCGTCCACGTCGGTCCCGTGGGAGCCGGTCACGCCCTCAAGGCGGTGAACAACACCCTGCTGGCGGTCAATCTCTGGGCCGCGGGCGAGGGGCTGGCGGCGCTGGTGAAGCAGGGGGTGGACCCGCGCGTGGCGCTTGCGGTCATCAACGCCTCCAGCGGTCGCTCCAACGCCACCGAGAACCTGATTCCCGAGCGCGTGATCACGCGCGCCTGGCCCAACACCTTCAAGCTCGGCCTGCTCGCCAAGGACGTGGGCATCGGCATGAAGGTACTCGACGGCGCCGAGCTCCCCGCCCCCTTGCTGCGCCTCACCCACGAGGTCTACCAGATGGCCAAGGGCGAGATCGGACCCGACGCCGACCATGCCGAAGCCCTCAAGCTAATTGAACGCTGGGCCGGGGTGGAAATCGCCTGAGCGCCGCGTTCAACGCAGCTCGCGGCGCGCATAGCCCAGCCCGGGGCTCGCCACCCAAAGCTCCCTGCCGGTGCGGTCGAAGGCTAGCCGGCGGGCGAAGGGCCAGGCCAGCCCCTCGTTGAACGCCTGCCAGGTGCGGCCGCCGTCGGAACTCCGGAGCACGCCCCGCGAGGCCGGGTCGTAGCCGCCGGAGTAAAAGGCGCTCGAGCTCGCTACGTAAAGCACCTCCGCGTCGCGCGAATCGACCGCCACGTCCCAAAGGAAGTCATCCGGCAGTACACGGGCCCAGCTCACCCCGCCGTCGTCGCTGCGGTAGAGCCCACGGCCCGGTCCGAAGACCGCGGCGTAGACCCGGTTCGGAACGCTGGGGTCGAACCGGACCGCCGCGATCCCCGACCAGCCGCTGTCGGGAAAGGCACCCCCGCCGTCGCCGGCGAACTCGGGCGGGCCCACCCGCTCCCAGCTTCCGGCGTCGCCTCCACGGGTCGAGCGCCATAGCCCTGCCTCGCCTCCGGCGAAGACCAGCGCCCCGCGCGCGGTGGTGTATCGGCAGCCTCCGCAAGCGAGGACTCGCGTCCAGCTCGCTCCGTCGTCACGGCTGCGGAAGACGTCCCCGCCCGCGGTCACGAAGAGCGTGCGCCGGTCGCTCGGACTCTCGGGGTCGACGCTCAGGCCCGAGAGGATGGATCCCGGTAGGCCGTCGTTGGCGGGCGTCCAGCTCATGGCGTAATCGCGGCTCACCAGTAGGGTGTGCCGCGTCTCCAGCTCCTGAGCCTGGCTCACCCAGACCACCCCCGGTCGCATGGGGTCGGCGGCAAGCGTCAGGCTGTTGCCGCCGTGGCCCTGCCAGCTGCCGGTGTGGGCGGGATCGTTGCAGGGGCGGAAGCTCTCCCCGTAGTCGTCGCTTGCGAAACAGCCCAGATCCCCGAGGCCAAAGTAGACATGGCTCCCATCGACATCAAAGGCAAGCTCGAACGGCACGATGTTGTCCACGCCGCGCGATCGCCAGCCCGTACCCGCGGGTTCGGTGTGCAAGGGTACGACTGTGGCGCCGCCGTCGGTGCTGAGCCAGACGAACTGCCAGTCCACCCAGAAAACGCGGTCGGGATCGGCAGGATCCTGGAAGAGCGTCTTGGCGTCACCGCCGGGGCCGGTACCGTGGGCGAAGCCGCGCCCGCTCCAGCCTGGATCCCAGTCGTCGGGACCGCTGAGGCGCGCCCAGCTCGCGCCGCCGTCAGTCGTGGCGAAGAACTCCTTGGTGTCGAGGTCGAAAACGCGCACGCGCCCCCCGCCCGGCAGCACCAGCAGATTCCTGGGCCCGAGCGTGTCCGAGACGCGCGCGAAGTTCCAGCCGGCGGCGTCCGCGGCGCCGCGGTAGAGGTAACCGCCGCTGGGGTCGTCCGTCACGCAGGCGTAACCGGGGTCCCAGACATCGCCGTAGGTGGTAAGGTAGAGAGCGTCTGGGTCGTCGGGGTCGAGGGCAAAGTCGGCGACCTGCCCCAGATCCGCTCCCACCTGCGCCCAGCTCGCCCCGCCGTCGGCGCTCTCGAAGAGCGCCGCATTACCGCAGGCGAAGCGCCCCTCTCCCGCCAGCACGAAGACCCGCTCGGGGTCGCGGGGGTCTACCGCGAGCTTCAGTAGATGGAGCCCTGTGGGCAGGCCGACCGCGGGCAGCGGCCGCCAGCTCCGACCGCGGTCGTCGCTGCGATAAACGGTGCCCCCGGCCACGTCGTAGGCCGGGTGGTGGGTAAGGTAGCCCACATCGGGATCCGAAGGGGCGAAGCGCACGTCGGTAACGTATCCCCCCGCGAGCACGGGCGCGAACGTGGCCCCGCCGTCGGCGCTGCGGTAGAGCCCGTCCTCTGTGCCAAGGTAAAGGATTCTGGGGTCGAGGGGGTCGAAACCGACCCCGCTCACGTGGGTCGTCGCGAGGCCCTGCGCCGAACCGATCGGCTGCCAGCTAAGGCCATCGTCGCGCGAGAGGTAGGCCCCCGAGAGGTCGCTGCCTACCAGAACGAGGCCGCCAGGCCCGGCCGCGACCGCGTGGAAGGCGCCCCCACCCCCGGGATTGACGCGCTCCCAAACGCCAGGCTCCGTGGGCGCCGCGCTGCACGCCACGAACAGCCCTAAGAAAGTAAGCGATAACACAATCCTTCGGATTGGGTCCATATTGGATCATCCTACCATGCCCGGCTGCGAGAGCGTAAGGCACCTCACCTTCTCACCCACGCCGGTACAATGAACTCGGAGGATTCAAATGATGACGGTTTTTGCCTACACGATCCACAAGGACCCGGGCCCCAACGGTCCCAACATGGAGCTCCACCAGACCCTCGACAACCTGGGCGGTAGCAGGCGCAAGAAGGTCGAGTGGCTGGTGGAGACCGACCTGGAATCGCGGCCCGTGAAGCAAGAGCTCTTCAAACGTCTTGAGGCAGGCGAGGGGCAGATCCTGGCCCTGGGGCACCTGCACCACCTGTTCGCCTCGCTCGAAGAACTGAAGGCGTTCTACGACGAGATCATGGTCAAACACGGCGTGGACCTGGTTTCTTGGGGGGCGGGCCTGGATACCCGCATCAAACGCGGTCTCGGGAGCGAGCGCACACTCGAAGAGTTCCTGATGCTGCTGCGCGGTTGACCTCCGGTGAGGTTTGCAGGGCGGCCTTACGGGGCCGCCCATTCGCTTCGTGCGCCGGGCTGCGCAGCGCCTCCATGACGTGCAGATGCGGCCGCCTTACGGCAAGCTTGCACCGCGAATCTCCACGGTGCGCGCAGGTGCGCCCACCCAAACGTAATTTTGCGCGCACTTGACGGGCGGAGCTTTTTTTTATACTTATCGCAAACACAACGACTTCCAAAAGACGTGCGCTATCTACCGCTTTGTGAGGAGGTGCTAAGCATGAAAGGTCTTTGGACGTTGGTGTTGCTCCTGGCCCTATCAGGGCTTGCATTGGCCCGTGGCCTGGACGACGCCTTCCTGCGCATCGCCGAGGTGGACCTGCCAGGGTTCGCCGCCGTGTACATGGACGACGACCAGCATGGCTTCGTGGTGGCCGTGGTTCCCGAGAAGGTAAAGCGGCCCGTCAACCTCATCCGCTTCTATAACGAGCCCTTCGGCGCCGAGCTGCCGCTTTCGCAGGAAGAAAAGCGGACCCTTTGGAACACGATCCTGCCGCGTCTGCAGGGGGCGACCGGGCATCCGCTGCTCACGCCCGACGCCCGGGTTCGCTTCGTGGTCGCCCGCTACAGCTACAAGCAACTCAGGGAGTGGGTGAAGCGAATCGGCGAGCACACCCTCTTCATGCCTGGGAGCGACCCGCGCAAAATCAAGCCCATCGCTCCCTGTGACTTCATTTATGGGTACGGGTACCGGGATGCGGAGAATGCCATAGAACTTGCGGTCCGGTGTTCCACCCTGGATCCGCTCGAGCTGAAATCCGTGGAGGAGGATTTGCGCGGAAAACTCGAGCAGATTGGTATACCGAAAGCAGCGGTACGCTTCTTTTTCAGCCTGGACTTACCCAGCGATTCACCCGAGGGTGAAGAGGAGGAACCATGAAACGCTGGCTGTGGATGCCGGTTGCTTTTGCAGTAGTTGCGGCCGCCCTACCGCCACAGTGCAACGGAGGCGGTGGCAGCAACCCGCCAGAACCTAGGGAACTCACCCAGAAAGTGCGCCCCATACAAGGGGGAACCCAGGTCGACGTAGCCGAATGGGGCGACGTCGATGACCGCTACAACCGAGGAACGTGCACTTACGCGGTATTCGTGCGTGACCTTGATCCAGATAGTTCGACCTACGATGAGGCCGGATTGCTAACAGCCGATCACTGCGCTTTCAAACGAGATACAACGCTCGAGGGCAACCTTACGCAAACCGGGCAAGACGTATGGCAATCGTTCGAGGGCGACATCCAGCAAACCGATCGGATTATTGCCTGGGTTACCCGCAGAGCGCCGTACAAAATGTGGTACGAGGAGGGCTGCCAAGCCTACGACGATGCCGGAAACTCGATCGAGTTTTGTCAGGTTGCCGACG